>JBIKWL010000014.1:0-56703 GCA_044356335.1 Candidatus Sericytochromatia bacterium | reverse complement strand
AGCGAGCGTAAAACGAAGGTCTTTGATCTTTGCTCCCCTGAAAATTGAAACCTCAGAAGTTTCAGCAGCGATTTTTTTGGCTCAAATTGGGTATACTAAAAAACAAGCACTTATTCTTACAGAACAATTAATTTGAGAGATATCCCAGGAGGCCTTCCATGGACCAGCAACGTGTCAACAATCTCGATTCAGCCCAAGCCTATCAGCAGGCCCAACTTGTTCGCGAGCAGGAACGCAATGATGATATCAGCAAACTGATTCTGGCTGGACCTGCCGCTGCTCAGCAAGTGCAGAATGTGCCCAGCGCGGCTGAAGAAGCAGCTGAGTCAGCCCCGACAGATCGGATTGAATTAACGGGCAAAGAACCCCCTGTGGCACCGGCCCAAGGCCTCAAAACACCTGAAGTCGGCCAGCCATTGACAGTCCAAGCAGGAGATATTTCTTTTAGAGTCGATGGCCGCGGTGCTGCTGTGGCTTTGCAAGAGCGACTTGCCGCTGAGAAAAACACCCCCCAATTTGCAGAAACCGCCCAAGCTCTGGGTGTGACTGATATCGCCGCTTTTGAGCGCGCAGTAGAAAAGGGAGATGCTCTCGAAACTTTTGCCTTGGTGGATCCCAGCAATATTTATCTTGTGGATGCCCAACGCCGTGAGATTAACGCAAATGACCTGTCTGCTTTTGCAAATGCCGAATTGGTGATTCGTCCCCGTGGGTCCGAAAGCCCAGGCCAAGCTGATCCTGCTGAAAAACTCTTGGAGCGGCTTGAAAATCCTGTCTTGGCGAGGATCAATGATCCTGCTCTGCAGGCCCAAGATGCCTTGGCCAATCGCCCTCCTCAGCCTATCGATACCCAACAGATTGTTGGCTAAAGACGTTTAAGCCTCAACCCCCACATCCGTGTCCCGTGATTGTTTGGCGCTTGGGGGTTGAATGGTTTAAACTGGGAGCACATCTATCTACCAGAAACTGAGGTGCTGTGCACATGCACGTAGAAGATATTCGCATTCCCGGCTCGACCACTTTGGCGGCCAAACTTTATGTCCCTCAAGAAGAGGGTGTTTTTCCTGGCATTTTGCTCTGTCACGGTTTTGCCTCATGCAAGGAAGAATATATGGCTCTTCCTCATACTTTGGCGCAAAAGGGCTTTGCCGTTCTCAATTTTGATTTCTCAGGCCATGGTGAAAGCACTGGACCTCGCGGTTTTGTCAGTGAACACAGCCATCTGGACGATACCTTGCGGGCCTATCAGACCTTGATTGATCGCCCCGAAGTGGATCTCAGTCGCACCGCTTTGATTGGACACAGTTTGGGAACAGCCGCAGTTCTGCGCTTTCTCTCAACCAAGGTTTCAAAACATGTTCAGGCCACCGTGCTTTTGGCTCCCATGCACCAGATTCGGCAGAGTGTCTTGGGTATAGAAAAACAGGCTTATTTTTTGCTCTCACAGGCTGCTAAACCCTGGCTCAAATTGACGGGACGACACAGCTATATCCCTTATAAAGTCACGGCCAAAGATATTTATACCAGTACCGAGGCCATGGCCCGTGCCAAAACCCAAAAGCTCCTCATGACCAGTATCTCTGTGCATAATTACACCTACTTGATGGAAAAACAGGACAATGTGCTCTATGCTCAACATGTCAGCACCCCAGCCCTGGTGATTGCCGCTGAAAAAGACAGCTTGATACCCACTGTCTTTAGCAAAGCCGTCTTTGATGCCTTGGCCAGCCAAGATAAAGAATTTCACATCCTACAGGGGTCGGGTCACTCTATGTTGGGCGATCGGCAAGCCAAAGAGGTCACTGGCATGATCTGTGATTGGCTGGGCCAACATCTACAGTCAGCCAAGGATGTCCCCCTGCCCCAGGAGGCCTGATCATGTCAGTCCGTTTGCTGGCTGGATTCATTGCCGGATTTTTGGCCTTTGGCAGTGTTTTTCCCGCTTCGGCAGCAGAAATGCCTGCTGCCCTCTATGTTGCTTATCCCATGGAGGGATTGGAACCCGTTGTCTTGGTAGATCCGCTTACCCAAAAATTGAGTTCCCCTTCGCGTGAATACCGCACGGCCCTAGACTTTTTTCAGAAGTCCTTGCCTTTGAGTACCGAATTGGAACTCTTTCAAAATGGGGAAGTCAAAAACCTCTTTACCAGTGGCCCATATCAATTCAGCCAAGAGCGCTGTACGGGTTCGGGGGTTTTTCAAGGCAGTTTTAAACACAGTGATAAAAGTTTAATGCCGCTTTTGGCTTTTTCGCCTGCTTTTCCAGGGCCGCGTAAATATCCAGGTGGGTATCCCTCTCAGCGTTTTGATCAAATTGCCCGCCAATTGACCCGCGAGACCTATCAAAAGCATGGGGTCAAAGCTGCCCAATTGAAACAATTGCGCATTCGCAAAATTCTGCCGTTTGCACTGGACAATGGGACCAGTATTCAGTTTGCAATTAGCAGTGTGATTGGTTCGGGTGCTTCTGCTTGTCCCAGCCATTCGCTTTTGCTCGTGGTGGAAAAGGTAGGGCGGCGCTACGTGCGCCGTCTGGAAAAATACAGGGCAGATCAAGGCAAAGGCGCCTGTTTTGTCTACGACTTTCTCAGCTCTTTTGCAACGGGGCCCAGTGTCGACAAAATCCTGATTCAGGGCTCCTCTCACACCGCTCGTTGGTATGAAATCTTGCAAAGGCAAAACCTGGGAGCTTATAAAACGCTCTATACCGGCGGGGGACGCAGCTGTCAGCGGCCTTAAACTTTTAATTTATTTTTTCAAATTAACGAAAGTTTAACCTCTCTCTAAACTATAACTAATGATGTAACACCCCCCCAGAATGGAAAACGGCAGTGTACGTCAGCGCAACATCAAGCCTCGCAAATATTCAGTTTAAGCCCGCAACCAGCGCACAACCTGCTGTGTCGGCTTCTCAGCCTGCCGTTTCCCCTTATGCAAGCCAAGACACCTGGACCCCCCGTTTACTCGGCGACAATACCATTCAAGCCCAGGGCAAAAATGTCGGCCTGCGCATCATTGGCAAAACCCTCGGGCTCAAAGCCGAATATATGGAAGCCTCTTTTTACGACAAAACCCCCAATACCCCGATTGATATCGAAGAATTGGATTTTGATTTACATATCAAAGCCGGTGTGGCTTCGGTCTCGGATGTGGATGCCACCTTGACAGTTGAAAGGTTACTCAACCGCAAGACGGAAGGCAGCAACAAAAAAGCGTTGGTCAAAGATCTGCGCGTGACCTTCAATCCCAACAATGAAGTGCGCGTCGAAGGCAAAGTGCGGGCTTTGGGGATGAATCTGCCGATTGATATCAAAGGCACCGTTTCTGCTACTCCTGCTGGTGAAATCCGCTATGACCTGGGCAAAGCCAAAGTGGCAGGCATCGGCTTAAATGGCCTGATGTCAGTCACAGGCATGAACCTTGACAAATTACTCAAATTGCACAATCCCAACGAAGGCTATTATTCGCAGGGCAACTCACTTTTCGTCAATCTGGGCACCACAGTGAGCAAATTGGAGGATGCAATCGGCCTTCAAGCCAATGTTCACGGGGTGAGCACGCATCTCGGCCGCTTACAATTGGTGGTTGGTGATACCCCCGAAGACGCTGCCCGGGCCCTGCGTGAAAAACAACAAACAGAACCTGCTTATGTCAAAGCCACAGCCGGTCATGCTTATATCGACGGCTTCTTTCTCAAAGAGGGCAAACTCAATATTTATGACCTGACCCCTTCCACACCGCTCAATCTCAATGTGGTCGGTAAAGAGCGCAGTATTCAGGTCAAAAGCGGCTTTATTGGCATCTCCGATGCCCGCTTTGAAGAACTGATCAAAGATGAAATCGGTGAAACCGATGATTTTACAAATATCGACACCAACTTGAAAAATGACGGGGCTCACCTCAAAGGCAAATTGTTTGGTGCTGTGCCCGTTTCAATGAATCTCAAATTTGGCCGCACAGATGAAGGCCAATTGATGTTTACCCCCCACAGTCCCAAAGCGATTGGCTTTATCCCCTTGCCTCTGGGTCTGGTGCGTGAAAAAGTCCAAAAATTGGTCAAAACCGGCACGCCTTATGGTGATGGCGTGGCAATCAAAGGGATGAGCGGAATTGACCTCGGCTATATTTCTCAATTGGTTCACCAGAATGGTTACATCGTGATGGAAGCAACCGAAAAACCCCAACAGAATTGAGTTCGACTCGATTTAAACTCCCAAGGACATTTTATGAGTGAAGTGACAATTTTTGACCGCGTTTTGGCAGGTGAAATTCCCGCCCAAGTGGTCTACGAAGATGAACATGTCTTGGCTTTTCAAGATATCATGCCCCAGGCACCTGTCCATGTCTTGGTGATTCCCAAACAAAAAAAACGCTGCTACGACGATTTGGCCGATACCAACGCCGAAGAAGTCGGACATCTCTTTGTGGGAGCTGCCCGCGCCGCCCGTGTTTTGGGCTTGGCAGAAAATGGCTACCGTGTGGTAATCAACCATGGCCGTGATGGTCAACAGACAGTGGACTACATCCACCTGCATTTGCTCGCGGGTCGTCAAATGAAGTGGCCTCCCGGTTAAAACGCCCTATTTATGTCTGCCCCTTGGGTTTCTGCCCACTCTTTTTTTCGTCTCTTGGGCGGGGCCCTGCTGATTCTATTGGCTTGGGTGGGGCTGGGTTCATTTGTCTCGTTCTATTTAATGGGACTGTGGCAAGTGACTTTTTTGACCGGCTCAGCGCTGTTATTGTATTTGGCGATTCATGCTGGTTTTGGCTGTTTTGCCCTGAGTTATATTGCCGTTCAATTGGGTTTGAATCAGCGACCATGGCACATTTTGTTTTGTCCCGGTGGACGGCCTTGGCGCATGGGGGCTTTCTGGGAAACTTTGGGAATTTGGCTCGGCTTGCTTCTGCTCTCTTCAGGTTTAGAGGCCCTGCTCTATCCTGGTAGTGTGGTCTTTAATGGATGGGTACCGGATTGGCCACTTTGGCTCTTGGCCATTTGTCTGTTGACCCCTTTGCAGGTTTGGTCAGAAGAAAGTTTTTTTCGGGTCTATTTGCCCAGTTTATTTTTGCGCTTATTCCAGTCGTTGGGCCTCCCTGCTAAATTGGGAATGGCTTTGACAATCGGCTTGAGCGCCTGTTGTTTTGCCTTGGTGCATTTGCAGAATCCCGAGTTAAATACCCCTGCTGCCTGGCTGGTTGTGGGCTATTATTTGCTCTTTGCCATTTTGGCAGCTTTACTTTTGCTCTGGGAGCAAGGCTTGGAGCGTGTTTTGGCTTGGCACCTGGGAACCAATCTCTTTGCTTTTTTAATTCTCAGCTATGATTTGGCCGCCATTCGTACCCCTGCGCTCTTTCATTCTTCGCGCTTTGATCCCGTTTGGAATTTGGGTCAATTTGTTCTGCTCTCACTTCTGGGCTGTGGGATACTGTATCTGAGAAAAAACAGGGAGTCTTCTGTATGATTTGGGATGTAGCCGTCATGGGGCTTGGGGCGATGGGCAGCGCGATCAGCTATTATCTGTCCCAACAAGGTGCGTCAGTGGTGGGCTTGGACCGCTTTGACCCGCCCCACAATTTTGGCTCGTCCCATGGTCAGACCCGGGTCATTCGCGAGGCCTATTTCGAGCATCCAGCTTATGTTCCGCTCTTGCAAACGGCTTATACCAATTGGGAAAATCTCGAAGCTGAGAGTGGCAATTCGCTTTTGTTGCAAACCGGGGGTTTGATGCTTGGCAAACCCGACAGCACGTTAATTCAAGGCTCCCGTGAGAGTGCCGAACGCTATGGCATCGCCCACGAAATCTTGAGTCAAGATGAAATCAAGTCCAGGTATCCTGCCTTTACTCTGCCAGCGGACATGGTCGGTCTCTATGAACAGCGTGCAGGGTTGCTCTATCCCGAAAAATGTATTTCCAGCTATCTCGAATTGGCCCAACGGGCGGGTGCAGAAATTTTGACAAACCAAACCCTGTTGAACTGGAAACGCGAGGGCTCTGGTTTTGTCTTGCAGACCTCAGAAGCCGAATTGCGCTGTGAGAAGTTGGTGATAGCATGTGGGGCTTGGACGGGTTCGCTGTTGCCTGAATTGGCTTTGCCCTTGCAGGTGACCCGGCAGGTACTCTTTTGGTTTGAAACACCTGCTCCCAATCCCTTTGCCATCGGCCAGTTTCCGATCTTTTTATTGGAATATGGCCCCGAAGAATTTCTCTATGGCTTTCCCGATCAGGGCGAGGGGTTTAAAATTGCCCAGCACTTGCCGGGTAGACCATTGGACCCTGATTTGCTCAGCCAAAGCGTTGAGCCTGCTGAAATTGAGCAAATGACAGAATTTTTAGCGCGCTTTTTTCCGGCCTGCAGCTCCAAACACCCTGTCAAACTGAACCAAACGGCGGTCTGTATGTATACCAATACCCCTGATGGGCATTTTCTGATCGACAGACACACCGAACATGAATCTCTCTGGTTGGTCAGTCCCTGTTCGGGGCATGGTTTTAAATTTGCAAGTGCCTTGGGAGATGTTTTGGCCAGAGCGGTTTTGGCCGATCGCCCCGCTCCCGAATTGGACTTTTTTAGGTTGGCCCGGTTCCGGGTTTAAGCAGCGATTCCACTGTTTTTATAGCGGTCTCCATGCGCTGTTCCCAATTGCCAGAAATGAGCGTATATGGCAGATTTTGATGATTGAGCAGGGCTTGGCAGCGGGCGAAAAAATCGTCTCCTCCTTGAGGCAGGTACCGAACTTCGTCATCGACCCAAGGTACATCTGGGGCACACAGCAGATAATGATCAAAGTGCTGACGCTTTGCCAAGGCTTCGATTGCGCTGTCTCGGTGCTGAAAAAGCACATCATTCCAAATGGTGGTGACCCAAATCTCCGTGTCATAAACGATCAGCCCTTGTGTCGATTGCTTGAGAGCCTGAGTTTCGATTGCTTTTTGTGCGGCCCATTGGCCGCGGGCAATTTGGGGCATGTCTGCGACTACTGGCCCCTGGCCTTTGGCCTCGATCCAGGTACGGGCGTACTCAGGCACCCATTGGCCTTTAAAATGGCTTGCCAGGTTTTGGGCCAGGGTACTTTTGCCTGTAGACTCAGGCCCCATCACAGCCACCCTTTTGAGATAGTGTCGTCGGACTGGGGGAGGCAACATATCCCAGTGTTTGTGTGGGTTTTCACGAATGGCTGTGCCGCTGATCTGAAAATTTTCACGGCCGGGATCGACGGGCATAAATTGCGCTCCCAGTACCTCTGCCAATTTCCAACCATAGTCGTCGGAGGCAAAGACCAGATCGGGTCTTTGGGGTAAAATACGCTCCAGGCTGGTTTGCCAAATTTGCCAAAAATCAGGGTCTTCGTGGGGGTATTGGGGATTTTCGTCGCTGAGGTGAAGGATCTGCAACTGTGGATAAATGGAAGTAGGAAAGATCTCTTGCAGCATCTTCACACGCAACTCACCGGCGATGCTTTCGCTTTTTAGGCTTCCCAGAACAACACAGAGATGGTCCACGGTCTGCAGGGCAAATTCAATCAGGTAGAGATGGCCGCGGTGGGGAGGTAAAAATTTTCCCAAAATCATGCCAAAGGAACCGGGTTTTGGATGCTGAAATTCAGTCATTTCGTTGTTTTTGTCCGTTTGTGACTTTTATTACAAGTATATTTTACATTTTTTCCTCTGGTAATCAAGGATCCAACAGGTTAAGATATATGTAAGAAGTTATAAAATCTCTCAGATCTGGCTGCAATCTCTCTTTGATCTCTGAGCGGTTTTGGAAAAGTGAATTGAATTAGATGAATTGGTGCCACAGCACAGAAGCAAAAATGCCCAAGCGACTGGCTTTTCTGGGGTGTGCTTTGGGTTTGATTTTTATCGGGCCGGCCTGTGCCCAGGCTCTGTCTGCCGCTGCTCCCCCTTTGCCGACCCCACCACAAACCTTGTTGGCGCCCATCCCAGGGCATATCCGTCCTTCGGTTTACCTCACACCGGCTCCTCCTTCTCCCGCAGATTTTCATTTGCGTGAAGTGCAAGAATTGCAGCGTCGTTATGGGATTCACGCAGCTCAAAACCCAGTCAATCAGGCTGTTACTTTGGCCACCGATAGCTTGGGCTGGCGCGATCATCAGGCTTTGATGACGATCTCCAGTTATGCCCAGGTCATTCAAACAGCCGCTCAAAAAGAAAATCTCAATCCTGCCGTTTTGGCTGCCATTCTCTTTGATGAAATCCGTCACCAAAAGCCGACAGAAGCAGTCATGACTCAGTTGGGGCTGGCTCAAACTCTGGGCTTGGCCCAAATAAGCCTGCGCGAGTTGGTGATGCAGGGCTTTTTTGATACCGACTTGCGTCAATTGCATGCCCAGGGCCATTTTGATGTGGCATTACAAGATCTTCAGGCCACTGGCAGACTGGCCTCAAACAAAAATTTTCGCAAAATCAGTTTAAAAGAATTGCACACTTATTTGCTCCCACCCCAAATTTTGGCTTATTTGCCAGCAGAATTGATCGAAAAGGGCCAAGCAGCTCTGCTTGACCCGCATGAAAATATCCGGATTTTGGCCCGTCAATTGGCCCGGGTGCGTCAACAACAGGGTATTTCTGCACAGCAGCGGTTTGAAAATTTAGATAAGTTTGCCGTGGCGCACAGTCTGGCTCGGGTGGTTATTTTTCACAATGGCCGTATGGATTATGCCCATAAGATTCTGAATACTTTGCGTCTGCCTCAGCTCGAAGTTGCCCTGAGTGGCTGTTACCATGCCCGTCATCGGGGTACAGAGGCTGTTGAACTTGAACCCAAACCTGCACTGGGTGCCCAATCAACTTATCAAACCCGGTATTTGCCTTGGCTAAACAAAGGCTGAAATCTGGCGTTAAATGCCTTTCAGGTTTCGGCCTTCACTGACAGCGACAATTTCTTTCAGCGATCGGGCACCCAGGGTATCCCCCTCATGGGGGACTGTCACACGCATGACTTCGTCAAGGCTGGTAATCCCTTGAATCACCTTGTAGACGCCATCTTCGGCCAAACTAATCATCCGTTGACCACTGCGCGCCAACTCGCGCAACCCAGATGCTGTCATTCCCCTTCTCAGAGCTTGACGCAGGCTTTCGTTGAACTCCAACACCTCATGTAAAGCGCTAAGACCTTTATAGCCTTCATTCCCACAATCATCGCAGCCATTTGCCTGCCAAAAGAGGTAGTTGTTTCGGTCATTGGCTGAGATAAATAGATTTTTTAGCTCATCTGGGCTGGGGGCATAGCTGCTTTTACATTGCTCACAGAGTTTACGTACAAGCCGTTGGGAGACCAAAAGCAATGGAACGGGTGTGGTGAGAAAGTGCTGGGCCTGGATATGCTGCAAATGGTGTAAGGCTGCTGTTGTATCACAGGCATTGAGAGCCGCCAAAACTTTTTTTCCGTTTAAAGCTGCTTGATCAATTCTTTCGCTGACACGTTGGTCTTTGACTTCACCCACCACCACCACATCTGAGTCGTAATCTATCATGGCCTCAATCAGATCGCTGTAGCTGTCTTTGCCCCCAGCACCATAATAGTTTTGGATGACCCCAGTAATGCTGTAATCCACCGCGTCTTCAAGGGTTAAGATCGCGTTATTTGGATGATTCAGGTGCGAGATGGCCGCATAAAGTAAGGTGGATTTGCCCGAGCGCTGGGGAGAGACCGCCAATAAAACACCCCCCGCACGGTTGAGCAAAGATTCAATTTTTTTCTGGTTTTGAGGCGAAAAGTCCATGTCCTCAATACTTAAAACCCTGTGGGGAATATAAGCGATATGTAAAACCAAATTTTCGCCCCAGACGCCGCTAAAATAAGAAATTTTTAACTCTACCTGTTGGCGGCCAATCGTGGTGATCAACCGTTCTTGCCAATAGTCTTCCCGTTTGATTCGAAAAGGGGTTTTGATATAGTCAATTAAGGGGGGACCCAGGCGCAAAGGCAAGTCGGTCCGGTGTTTTAAGACGCCATTGACGCGGTAGCGCAAACGAATGAATTTTTCTTGACTCTCTAAATGAAGGGCCGTGGCCCCCGCTTCTACTGCACTGCGGATTAAAAAACTGGCAATCGGTGCGGCCTGTTCTTTGGTCGGTTTGGCGTTATTGCTCAAATTAAGCAACTTTTCGTCTAGTTCTTGGGTGTTGTCTTGGTTGCTTTTGGCTTTGCGCCGTGGCTTAAATAAATAGGTTATCGTGTTGATAATTTCGCTCGCAGGTGCAATGGCAGGTGTAATTTTGCATTTAAAGCGATCCAGTAATGCTTGCAATAACTCGCTATTCAGGGGGTCCGACATCACCACCACCATTTGGTTGCCGTAGCGGTGCACAGGCAGACATTCATGCTGCCTCAAAAATTGTTCATCAATTCCTTTGAGCAATTCAGGGTCGATCAACTCGGGTGAAGGCAAAATTCGGGGGATATCCAACTGCATGCTCAAAGCATGGGTCAATTGTTGTTCCGAGATAATGCCCGATTGGACCAAAAGGGTGCCAAATCGATTGCTGGAAAAACGCTGTTGTTCTAAGACATGGGTGAGTTGGTCTTGGTTGATCAGGCCCATATTGATCATCAATTCGCCAATTTGAATGCGTTTGTGGTGACGGCTGAGAAAGCGCTGTAAATCCTGTTTGGTAATTAACTTCATTTCTACGCAGATCAGCCCCAGTGGTTTGTAATGACCAGGTTGGCCCAAATCACTGATCATGCCTGTCTGTTTTTGCATGGCCAGCGCTTTTTGCAGCCCGTCTACGGTTAATAATCCTTCGCGAACCATCAGATCACCGAGTTTCATGGGCTTGTTTTTGGGCGAGGGGGTGCGTTGCATCGCAGAGTTTCCTTGGAAGAGAGATTACACACGGGTTGGTCTCCAGTGTACACAATCGCTTTCATGCTTGGAAGGTTCAGATTTGGTAATTGAGAAAGAGACTTGCGACGGGGCCATTGCTTTCGAGGCCGTAGCTCAGATTGATGTTTTTGTCCCCTTCTTTCCAGGCCTTCGAAGTACTGGGATAATACCGCCAACCCGCGTTGAGTCCAAAGATAAAATCCGGATTCACCTGATAGGCCAAATCCAAAAAGGCAGTGCCGCCGATATTGCTCTGACTCAAATCCCGGACCCCTTGGCTCAATTGGCCATTGATTTGGCCTATTCTGACACCCAGATCGAATACCCATTGGCGGAAGTGAAAGCGCTTGCTTAAACCGCCTTCGAGGGTGATTGCCAGCAAAGAGTTTGAATTATTTCCCTGGCCCTGAGAGAGCATGCCCACGCTGCCATTGAGATTGAGGTAGGTTTCCGACCAATTTAAAAAAGGGGCCAGACTGTAAAGGATTTCAACAGATCCTTCAGGTTGAAAATCTTGAGGCCCCAAACGCGGATCGAGGGTAAGAGAGCCAATGCCCCCTCTAAAATTGACCTGAAAGTCTGTCTTGGCATATTCCAAATACTGATCCCCCGGTTCAAAATTGCGGTGGGCAATGATTGGCTCTGCCAACAGATCTTTTTCATTCAAAAGGCGTAATTTGAGAAAACCAATTTCACTGGCTTTTTTATCAGGTCCGAGGTATTCCACAATTTTATAGCCATGATCCATTTTTAGACCCAGGCTCTGGGGTGTTTCTCCCCCAGGCAGCGAAAGTGTGACCCGATCCCCTTTGAGATCGTGGGCCATGACCTGGCCCTTGACCGCAAAATCGGGGTGGTTGCGCAATTTGGCGACCAACTCCTGCATTTTATAGAGGGTGGTGACCCCCTCCAAAAGTTGATTCACTTTGTTGCCTGGATCAGAGCCAAAAAGAGAGATTTGGCCGAGGGCCAGTTCCAAGACCTGGTTGGTTACTTTTCCAACTTGGGCACCTGGTTGCAATTCCGCTTCGAGTGCTTTGGCTGCCACGCCCATCATTGACGGGGCTGGGTCTTCTTGTTCGAGCCGGGTAAAGACCTGATCAAAAGGTGATAATTTGCGCAACTCTTCGAGAAAAACTTTGCCATCACTGGGATTGGGGGCCGATCCCAACTCGAATAACATGCGCTCGCGCAGGCTCTCGATATTGTCGATGGGCAATAATTTTACAATTTCCCAGCTCTGGCTGTATTGTTCTAAGACCTTGGGGCCTTCTTGTTTGAGACTGTAGATCGGCAATTGCAATGTCATCTGCGAGCGAAAACTGAGGTACCATTTTTCCCCTTCTTTGCTTTTCTCTGGCCCGCCGATTTGGATCGGGCTGAACTGCCATTGGGGAGCCATCACATAAGCTGCATTCAACAGTTTTTGGGTTTCACTCCAGGTCACTACTTTTTCGCCCAATTTGAGATCGGGGGTTTCTTGGCCCGCAGCTAGTTCTCCAGCGTGTTCTTGTTGGTAAATTCTGGCAGTGTTTAAAAATTCTGGCAAACTGACCTCTGTGTCGAGGCCCTGCAGGACATAGTCAAAGCGGGGCAATTCGCGTTGAAAATAGCGGCTTAAAAATTCATCCAAGGGGTTTTGGGCCTGTTGGTAAAGCGAGATATATTTGCGCTGGAATTCGCTCAGGGGAGCGGCTTCTGCAGGCTGAGCTTGAACAGGCAAAGCCCCCGTTTGTAAGTGCACAAAGCTGATAAAAAGGATTGAGAGCTTAAAAATGGGGTTCAACATAATCTACATTTTAGCGTTTTGGCAGATAGACTTGCCCATTTGGCCTGCATCACTGCGTCTGTTATACTGTCAGGGCAGATTTCGCAGAGACAGTGGATAGATTAAACAGCCATGAAAACCCCCTATCATCATCTTCCCGTCATCAGGCATGCAGGTCTGTTGGAAGAGCTAAACGGCATCCCCGCTTATCTCAATCCAGCAGGATATCAGGCTTATGGGACGTCTTTTAGTTGGCCGTTTTACAGCGGCGGCATATCCGGTAATATCGACGTTGTTGAGAGCCTCAGTGCCTCCGTTGTCGAAGACCTCCCGCAGGGTTGGTATCTGCTGCGCACCTATTATTTTGGCCAATTATTGGAGCGCAAAGCACTGCTCAAGGCCAATGGCAACCTTGAAGTCAGTTCACCGGGGCCGATCGCTGCCTCTCAGTCAGTTATTTTGGCTGAGCTTGAACATGAAGATCTGCGTTATACCGTCATGCTGCGCGAGACCAGTCAAGGTTGGAGCAACAAAGACGGCAGTGGCCAACAGGTATTTTTGCTCTACCGCAGCATGACCCGCAAACTCGAAAGGGTGATTCGCGAAAAGATGCCCGAAGAAGGCTTTGCCAAATTGCGGGTCTCTTTGGGTGAGCAGCCGACACTTTTTCCGATGCAACTCTCACCCAGTGTTTTGGATGTCACAGGTCGCCGTGTCCCCCTGTTTTACAGTGATGCGATTGAACGTTTGGCCGATTTGCTTTTATCTCACCGTCCGCCTTATGGCCGCACCTTGGTCTATGCTGGGGGCGATCTTGACTATTTTGATCAATTTGCACTGCATGAAGTCTTTCGTCTTTTGGGCGCCCGCAACCTCAGTGGCAGCAGTGAGTTTGGTCTGCGGGCCGCCGCCAGAACGCTGGAACTCCAGGCCGGTGAAGAATCGCCAATTTTAACTTTGGAACAGGCCCTGGAAGGCCCCAACCGATTGTTCTTGATGTCGGGTTGGAATGGCTTTGTCTCTCATTTGCCCGTCTTTAACCAATTGGTTTTGCGTGAAGATCTCGACGCCTGGTTGGTGGATGTCTGTGTGACAGAAAGTGCCAAAATTTTGGCTGCGCGACTTGCGCCTGAACGGGTTTTATTGGTCCGTACGGGTGGCGATGCCCATTTGGCATTGGCTGTGGCCCATGAAATTGTTCACAATTATCCCGGGGCTTTGGATCAGGCGTTTATTTCGCAGTACTGTGATCGTGAAAGTCTCGAACAATACTTAACCCTGGCCCGCTCAGAATTCTTCCAAATTGAACGCACCGCAGAAACCATTTCTCCCGATCCGGCTTATACTGATCGGCTGGTGGCGGGGATTCGCGCCATTGCCGCTCGTTTGGTTGAAAGTGAAAGTGTTCCCGTGCATTTGGCGGGCTCGGGTCTCTCCCAGACGTCTGGGGTCGTCGGCCACGGACTTTGGAATAATCTCCTGGCCATGTTGGGTAAATTTGGTCTGTCCTCTGAGGGCACTCCCCGCGGAGGTTCATTGCGCCTGCCTTACCAGCACAACGAGGAGACCCAAGTACAGGGTTTGGCCCAGGACCGTTTCTTTGGCAATATCCCTTTTAACGAAGTGGGGGCAAGAGAGTCCGCCCTGCGTATGGGCCTGCCCGATAATGCCTATCACCGTCTGCTCAAAGAGCCCATGCGGCCTGTCTTGGAGTATACGACTCCGACCCAAGCCGGTCAGCGCGAGCTGATTATTTGTATCGGCCAGGGCCTCGAAGGCCAAATGGTTGACAGGGGCCGTTGGAAAGACAAACTGAGCGCCCGAGAAACCACCTTGGTGGTGATCGATCCCATGCCTGGCCCTTTCTTTTTGCGCCATGCCGCCCTGTGTTTGCCCACTGCACCCGAGGTGGCTTCGGCTCGGCTTTACCAAAATGGTGAATGGCGCTTGACGCTTGCATTTCCGCGCCGCACGGCCCCACCCGAGACGCGCACGGCTACGACTTTGCTTTACGACACCATGGCAGAAGTTTCCAGGTCTTTGCGTGAAGAAGAAGATTTTCGCGAGGGCCATCCCGATTTGGCCAGCTATTCAGCTCAGGGCTATTTACAATCGCGATTTGAACCACCCGATTGGAATTGGGGCGGGGGGCTTGAGCGTATCGATGGCGAAGTCAGCCGCTTTCAGCTTTGGGATCGAATTCAGTCTTATCTTACTGGCACCGAAGAAACCCGTGGCCCACTCTATTGCCGCCCCGAACACAGTGATGGCGTGCCGTTAAACTGGGACGAAATTCTCTCTGCCGGAAGTTTGATTTATGGCGGGGTTGGCAAAAACCGCCACCGCCAGGGTGGGTGTGAACGTGCCCCTTTTCAAGACATATACCGCGAACCCGTGTCCTTTCGCTTTTTTGTGCCCAAAGAAGGTGATTTGCGGATCCCCAACGGAATTGTACTCAATACGGGTTGTTCAACGCTCAGTGACAATGTAGCCTGGATTCGTTTTGCGATTTCCTCGTTTCATTCCAGTAAGGTGCTTTATTCGCTTGATATGCCCAAACACAAGCCGTTGTTTATCTCTCAAACCCTGGCCGATGAAATGGGCTTTAAAAAAGACCAAAAGGTCAAGGTCAGCAATGTTGAAACAGGGCGCACTTTGATTCTCAAAGTTGAGCCCACTTCAAGGCTCAAAGGCCATATGGCCTATTTGAGTTATCACCATTCCCATGCCGAAATTCAACAGGATTCGTATATCAATATCCTGTCGTACCGCAGTGTGCGCTGTGCCTATTCGGGACTGCCTTATCTCAAGTCCACCCTGATTACTCTCGAAGCTTTGCCAGAAGGAGACTGATAGTGTCGATCTCAGAAGTTCTCAAAAGCGTTCCCTTTTTTGACCATTTTACCGATGCCCAAATTGATGACTTGGTCCATATGGGCCGCCCGCTCCAAACAGAGGCCGATCAGGTGCTCTTTCAGATGGGTGATCTGGCCGACAGCCTCTACGTCATTCTCAATGGCTGTGTTCGGGTCTACGGCAAAGACCCTGAGGGCAAGCCGGTTGAACTCTCCACTTTGCGCAAAGGGCAGTTTTTTGGGGAATTGGCCCTGGTGGATGGAGGCACCCGTTCCGCCACCGTACGCACAGGGGAATCCAGTGAATTTTTTGTGATTGAGCGCTCCAATTTTATGCGATTGCTCTCCGCCTCTCCCGAATTGCTCTCGGATGTCTTGGCAGGGATTACCAGCAAGATCAAAAGCTCCAATGAAAAAATCTTTCTCGAAATGTTGGAAAAACAGCGCTTGCAGTCGCAGATGGAAATTGATCGCCACCGCTCTCTCTCTGAGATGGTCGCTGGGGTGGCCCATGAGATCAATACCCCGCTGGGCATTGTCAATGTCACAGCCAGCATGATCACTGAAAACCTCACCCCCGATCTCTTGGCCCGTGCCACCGATCCCGAACTCAAATATGTGCTCGAAGACATTCATGAGGCGGCCCAATTGATGCTGAGCAATATTGCCCGTGCCAATAAATTAATTCAGAGCTTCAAAAGCGTTTCAGTCAATCAGATCATGGATACCTTGGAAACCGGCCTGTTTGTGCAATTGATTCAAGAGGTGATAGACCTGTTTAAAATCAAGGCCCGTCAGGCCCACCTGAGCCTGGAAACCGAGATTGAACCTGGTGTTGAACATTTGGAATGGACCGGCTATCCGGGGTATCTGTCCCAAATTCTGATGAATTTTTTCAGCAATATCGAAAGATATGCCTATCCCGCTGGTGTCGGTGGCCGGATTTTGGTCAAAGTCAGCAGTTTTGAACGTGACAATAAGCCTTTTTTCAGGCTTGTGGTACAGGACTTTGGCAAAGGGATTCCCAAAGAAGATGTTTCCCGTGTCTTTGATGTCTTTTTTACCACCGGTCGCGGTCAAGGGGGAACTGGCCTGGGTATGTCGATTGTGCACAATTTGGTTACGTCAGCCCTGCACGGCAGCATTACCCTCGATTCTGAATTGGGCCAAGGCACCACTGTGACGGTTGAATTTCCCCATCAAATTACCCCGCAGGAACATTTGGCCGGATAAGCGCCATTTGATCCCATAAGAGCAAGGAGCATCCCATGATTTCATTACCTGAAAATTACTTGATTCTGGTGGTTGACGACGAGCCGGATATGCACTCGCTCAGCCGGCTGAGCTTACGCAGTTTGAAATACCGCGATCGGGGGGTGGAGTTGGCCTTTGCCTCAACCGGACAAGAAGCGGTTGAATTTATGCGCAGCCGCCCCGATACCGCCGTGATTCTGCTCGATGTGGTGATGGAAACCCCGACTGCTGGCCTCGATGCCTGTCAGTCGATTCGCCAAGAACTCGGTAACGAATTTGTGCGGATTATTTTGCGCACGGGCCAACCAGGGGCCGCCCCCGAAAAGAAAGTGATCGAAGAATATGACATCGACGGCTATTTGGCCAAAGCCGAATTGACGACCAACCGGCTCTATACCGCTGTGCGCACCGCCCTGAAAGCCTATGACGAATTGGTTGAATTGCAGCGCCACCGCGAGGTCTTGACCTTTTTGCATGAGTCGGTCACCTCTTTGCATACCCTCGAAGCACTCGAAGAGAGCCTGCAGCGCATTCTCGAAACGGCGGTGATGATTGCCCCCTGTGACTTGGCTGTCTTGAATCTTGAAACCTTTCAAGAATCTGGAGACTCACGGCGCTATGTCTTGTTTACAGGCACCAATCCCAATTCCGACGAAACCGAAGCCGCCGCCACGGCGATTGTCTCTCAGATTGCCGAAGACCCCAGCGCCCTGGCGCTCAAAGATGCAGGAATTTTTGGCAATGGTTTCCTCGTGCCTTTGGTTCTACACCGAGATTTGGGCTATGGCTGGCTCTACGTCGAAAATAGCCTCGAAGATCCGCTGATGTACCAAACCCTCCCTATGTTGGCGGCCCATGCTGCCAATGCTCTCTATTCCACGATTGCCCGCGAATTGTTTTTGGCCCGCAGCGGCACCTTCTTTGCCGAGATCAACGTCTAGCCAGTGCGTTGCAAGGGAATTCGGCTTCCCTGCAGCAAGGCTTGGAAAAATTCACGCAGATTGTAGTGCAAAAAGAGTTCAGTTGGGGATTTATGCCCCATCGGGGGTGGGCCTGCGATCAGTTGTTTATAAAACAATTCTTCAAAGATCGAATGGCTCAGGCCAATCGCTTCGTTGAGCAATTCCAGCGGGAAATCCGCCTGCACCTCTTCGAGATAGGTTCTGAGTAGGCTGTGGGCTTCACGGTAAAAAACGATTATTTTGTTTTCTTGACTCAGCCGCAATTGCAGGGCGATATCTGGCGCGAGATGTGCGCCATCTTTGATTGAATAGAGCAGTGGGTTCTCGTCTTGGCGGACATACCCGTCTTGCAATTTGTGGGCAGTGATAATCAGGGCCTTTTGTAAGGCATTTAAAAGCGGCAATTCTTTGAGGTGCTCAGGAGACATAAAACGCTCAATTAAACTGCGGTAAGACAGGCCCGTCTGCTGGTGAATTAAAAGCAGGGGCAATTGTAACATTTTGTGGGTATAGACCAAAAAATTGGTGGTCCAAGCATAGGCGTGCATTTTGACCCAATCTTCGCGAGAGAGGGTCTTGGTCGCGACAATAATTTCGAGGTATTCATAGATGCCATCGGGCGGCTCTCCGTGGCCGGGAAAGTGAATTTGGATGCTCTCCAGGCCATAGCGTTCTCGGTAAGCAGGTTGGGCCATCTCAGCATTGGGCAAGATGCTGGCGTTATAACATATGATTTTGTTGAATTGTCCGTGGTTCAGCACATCATCGATGGTATTGGCAAAGGAATCGTAGGTCTCTTCGGGCAGGCCCAGAATAATATCTGTATAGCTAAAAATGCCATTGTCGAGGCAGAATTGTTGAATTTCGCGGTAAGCCTGCAGGGAGATGTTTTGGCGGTTGATCGCTTTGAGCACCTCTGGATGGGTACTTTGAACCGCCAAAGAAGTGACAGAGTTGAGACCCGCATCGGCCAGGATTTTTTGAATTTCAAAATTGCGCTGTTTGACGTTTTTGGCGGTTTGGGTTTGCACACATTGGGGATAACCCGTTTTTTTGCTTACCAAAGCAAAATGCTTTGCCAGTTCAACATCTCTTTCAAAAATGCCAAAATTGGCGTCTGCGGAAAAAATATTGCCGACGCGGTTGGCGCCAAACCATTCAATTTCGGCTTTGAGTCGCTCCAAATCATAGCGGTAGACCTTGCTCTGAGTCAAAGACCCCCAATCACAAAAACTGCACGAAAACGGGCAGCCCCGATTGCTTTCCCAGGTGCCGACCCATTCTCTGTTGGGCCATTTTTCGAGCAGCGGATCAAAAACCCCACTCAAATAGGGGGAGGGTATGCTGTCGAGATCCTTGATGCGGGGCCCGGCTGGATGGGTCTGAAATTTTCCCTGGGGATCGATATAACTGATTCCGGGTATACTGCGCCAATCGTTTTCGGGAAAGGCTTCCAACAGAGCCAGAAAGGTATTTTCCCCTTCGCCATGGGCGCAGACATCGATATAGGGATGGGCCCGCAAAAACCCTTCAGCCTCATTGGGGACCTGGGGCCCCCCAAAGAGAATCAAAATCTGGGGATGGCTTAATTTGAGGGATTGTGCCAGCGCCAGGGAGCGTTTGATGTTCCAGATATAGGTGCTAAATCCAGCGATGTCGACCTCTTTGAGGGCCTCTACTCCCTCTGGAATCGAGACCCTGTGGTGCACAGGCGGCAAAAATTGATAACGTTCTGGAGCCCTCGCCCAGCGTTGGGCATAGGCCTGTAAAAGTCCCACCGAATAGGGAAAATAATAGTGCTCACCGCGTTGTTCGCTGATCTGTACCAGACCGACCCGGACCTGATCCTTCATCGTATCCTGTTTTCCTGCTAATAGCAGCTTGTCTTTAGAACATCATACCACTTGAGCAAACTCACCCGAATGAACTCACCCGTATTATCCTCACGCTCAACTTTCGCTCGGAAAATCCAGCTCAAAGGGCAGATTGAGATAAGCAGCAAATTCTTCCACGGCCCTGAGCAGGGCTTCGCTTTCTGACTCGGCAAGCCTTTCAAACGGGAAAAGTTGAATCTGGACCTTTTTACTTTTCATTTGGCGCTTCCAAACTCCCTTCACCAGCCCATCGATTAAAAAGACGGGATGAAACACCCCGTTTTTGCCCGGAATCACCACAGGGGCAAAGTGAGGATCCAAGACGGAATCACGATCTTGATAGCCAATCAGGTATTCATCAAAAGCGGGCAAAAGACAGGCTTGGGGCGAAGCGGCAGGCCTCATTTTGGCGGATGGAGCAAAAAAACAATGGCTGTTTCCGCCCCAGATCTCACTTGTCAATTCAGATTGGATCTCAGACAGGCCTTGCCTGGCTTGGGTCAAGCTGAGACCGGTCCAACGGGCCAAATCTTGCACTGTGGCAGGCCCATGGCCCGAGAAATAGAGGCGCGTGATCTCAGCCAAAGCCGCTTCAGATGTGAGTTGGGTTTGCACGGGGCAAAACGATTCCAACAGGGCAAAACTGGGTTGTTTTCCGACCGGGGGCCCCTGGCAGATCAGGCCTGTTTGGGCATGATACCCAAGCAGATGGTAGCCGCGCTGAGAATGAGTGGCTATGGCGATTTTTTCAAAAGCAGCCAGGATTTCTGGGCGTGAGAGCCAGGCATTTTTAGCCAATAATTCACGCAGGCATTTGCCCGTCTGCGTGAGCAGGTCTGGGGTGATTTCCAATTGTCTGAGCCGACCTGCGGCGGCTGCCAAAATTCGGGGTGTCATCAGGGCCAACATCCAACTGAGTTCACTGCCGGGCACCCAATGCAAGGTGCCCCGCATGGGCCAAGAGCGAACAATTTCGCCCTTGGCAATGGCCTGATTCAGGACTTCGCGGCGGTCTTGACTTTGATTTGGGCTTTGCTGAGCCGCTTGATTTGGCTTAAGGCGCAGAGCCATTGCCCAGAGGGAGCTTTCATACTCCTGGGCCTGAATAGCGCCGAGGCCTTTGAGCACATCCAGGGGAGAGTCAAATCTGGCCGCTGGATTCAGTCCCAAATTGTGCAAACGCAGTTCCAGAGCCCAACTGGGCATGTCTGTGCGGGTTTTCATTTTTGCAGGGCCTTTTCAATCCGTCGGTCTGGTACGAGCCAAATCAGGGCTACCAAGGCATACAAGACCCAAGCCAGCCAGGTTTGAACGAAGGCCAGACCAATTGCCAATGCGTACAAAAGTGGCGAAATCTTGCCTTTGATATCGTCCCCCAAGGCCCGTTTGAGCAGCGATTGTGCCCCCTGACTGCGAATGATCGCCCCTTGCAAGAGAAAATAGGCAATGGCAGCCAGCAAGAGCACCCCCCCATAGAGGGCTGTTGGCAAAGGGGCAAAGGGATTTTCGCCCATCCAATGGGTCACAAAAGGCACGAGTGAGAGCCAAAAGAGCAGGTGTAAATTGGCCCACAACATGCTGCCCGTGACATGTTCAGTGACATGTAACATGTGGTGGTGGTTGTTCCAGTAAATGCCCAAATAGACATAGCTGAGTACATAACTCAAAAAGACGGGTATCAAGGGTTTGAGAGACACCCAATCGATCCCGTGGGGGACCTTTAACTCCAGTACCATTATGGTGATTAAAATGGCGATCACGCCATCGCTGAAAGCTTCTAAGCGGCTGGTTTTCATGGCAGGATCCTTTGCAAAGGTTCTGTAATTATATCAGCTTGAATATGGACAGGTTGCTCAAATTGGCCGTATTCTTGGCTGTGAGGGGGATTCTCGTTGTGCAACTCTGGCTGTGGCTGGATCAGGTATGTTATGATTTGGTACGTTGATCACACCTTGCCCGTATCAATGCCCGTATCAATGCCCTTACCAATCAAGGTGCCAAAACGGGCCACACAGACTCTTAATCATCACAGGACAAAGAAGCAGGAGAATCCAACGCGCCATGGCCGTTCCCGCGATTGGGATCATTTACAATCTCTACAAAACCTACCGCTGCGACACCCAGCATATCGCCCAGGAAGTGGCTCAGTGGTTGTCTGCCCGTGGCGAAAATGTCTATGTCTTTGCCTCTCATTATGATTCCAATGAGGCCTTTGAAAAGGATACCAGCGACGTTCGTCTGAAAATGGCCTTGGTGCTCGGTGGTGATGGGACCGTTCTGTACGCTGCCCGTCTCTTGGCCCCACATGGTGTGCCGCTTTTGTGCGTCAACGCGGGCTCACTCGGATTTATTTCCGAAACAGCCCTGGAAGATCTCTACCCCGCCTTGGAAAAACTCTTGGCCGGCGAATATGTGATTCAAGAGCGCTCAATGATGCAAATAGAGGTGCTTGACGAAAATTACCAACCGCGCCTGGTCTTTCATGCCCTCAATGATGCGGCGATCATGCGCCACCCCCTTTCGTACATCATTGAACTGGCCACTTATGTCGATGGCGAATTTGTCACAACCTACCGCGCCGATGGGCTGATTATTGCCTCTGCCACAGGCTCGACGGCCTATTCTCTCAGCTCAGGCGGGCCAATCATGCTGCCCGATGTCTCGGCCTATATCATCAACCCGATTTGTCCCCACGCCCTGTTTAACCGCTCGGTTGTGATTCCCGAGTGGAAAGAGACCACCGTCAAAGTGCTGCTGCGCGAGCCGACCCAAGAGGTCTTGATCACCATCGACGGGCAGGCCCATTTGGCTTTGCACCACCGCGATATTGTCAAAATCAGCCGCTCCTTTTACAAAACCCGCTTGGTCAAGTTTCAGAAAAACGACTTTTTTCACATTATGCGTCAGAAACTTTTCTTGGGGCGCTAAGCACGGAAATTTTCTTAATAACACGAAGCGCCCCAGCATTGCTTTTGGGGCGCTTCGTGTTTTGTTAAGCTCTAAACCTTTTTCTGAATCGGACAGGTGCTCATGCCAAAGAGTTGGTAGAGTGGGCACCAGCCCGCCACAGCCGTTCCCAGTGGCACCAGGGCCAGCAAGCCCAGCCAAGATCCTGTCATCATGCCATAGCCTGCCAGTCCAGCGGCCAAGACAAAGCGAATTCCCCGATCGATTGTTCCTTCATTGACTTTCATGGTGTGTTACCTCTTAAGACGTGTTCTATTTATAGAATACCCCCTACAGTATTTTTGTTCAGTAACTTAAGTTACTCAAGCCAGATTATTTTTCCCCGGCCCAATTCGACCCGCTTTTCCTGCTCTAATTTTTTCAGCAGACGCGAAACCACCTCACGGGCCGTGCCCAATTCATCTGCCAATTGTTGGTGAGTGGCTTGAATCAAAGACCCGCCAGCCAGTTTGGCTCGGGTTTGCAACAAATCCAAGAGGCGTTCATCCACCCGGCTGAAGGCCAATTCGTTGACCACCTGTACCAATTCTTCGAAGCGAATGGTGTACAGCTCCAGTACAAATTGGTTCCAACTGGCATGGTTTTGGGCCCACCATTTTAAACAATGACTCGGAAACACCCAAACCTCTGTGTCGGCCTGGGCAATGGCTCGAATTTGGCTGCGTTGGGCCTTGGTGCCAGCCAAAATGGAGAGCACACACGATTCTCCTGGCTGGATATAATAGAGCAAAATTTCTTTGCCAGAGGGGTCGTCACGCAAAACCCGGATACTGCCTTTGAGTACCAGGGGAATCAGACTGACCTCGCTGCCCGGCCCCAAAATTTCCTGTTCTTGTGCAAAGCTCAGGGTGCGCCCTTCGCTGATTAAGGCCAAGATTAATTCTGGGCTAAAGGCACTGAATCGGGCTTTGAGTAGGTCTGGGTTCATGTTTATCTCCTGAACAAGTGGCTGGGGCTGGATCTTTACGCTATCACAGATCTCAAGTCCTTTCCAATCTCAAGTCATTTTCATATGTGCCAGGGCAAAACCAACACTTCAAGGGGTGGAACAACTTGCATATTCACTGGGCTCAGACAAGCTGTGCTAGCATGTATTCAGCGATCTTTCAAGGAGCAGGCCATGACCCACCCAGAACCCTCAGAACCCATTTCTTTTCAGGCACATAAACAGGAAAAATGGCTGGAGCGCTTTCAACAAGCTTCACCCAAGGGCCGGTATGAACTATTGATCGCCACCCTCAACGAGCCCGTTTTGGCATTGGAGCCCGATGTGCTCAGCTATGCTGTCGCCAGTGTGAGTCAGATTTTGGGCCATAACAATCTTTTGGCCGAGCAAAAAGCGTTAACAGCCTTGCTAGAAGCCAAAGCCCCAGCCTCATATGCCCAAATTCGTGGGATACAAGCTTTGAGCGACTTGCAAGAGGCGCTTTTTCTCAAACAACCCGAAAAATTTGAGGCGTTGTTTGCGGTTTGGCTCGACCCCCAATTGGAAGTGCCTCCCCCTTATACCTTGATTCTCAAAAGCCTGGCGTATTATGGTTATCCCAAAGCAGCTGCCGAATTGGCGGACAAATTGGCGAAAAAATTGGGCAAAAAAGCGCTCGAAGAAGATGATTTGCTCGATTTTTCTCTGGAACAGCACCGCATTCATTACCTCTTTGAACAGATCACCCATGCCCTGCAAGAAGGGGTGGACCCACCCTGGAAATCCTTCGAAAGTGGTTTGCGCGATTTGGGTATCAAAACCAAACAGGAACAGGCTTTTTTCCGTGAACAATGGGAATCTTCGGATAAAGTTCAGTTCAACCGCCTGAGAACGGCTCTTGCCGATGGAGACCCCGAATTGGGGCTTTTTCACAGCCGCTTAATTTTCAGCCGCTGGATGTACAAACAGCATCGACTCAGCCTCTTTACGGGGGGAGACATGGTTCAACATGCCCTCGAAATGTGGTTGACTGACGCGCCTGATCCCCTGCCCTCCTTAGAAAAATTGGTTCAGATTGACGAAGCCCGTCTGCATGCCTATTTTGAACGCTTGGAATTTGATCCCAATTGGGATTTACTCGACGCCTTCACCCTGCTCTGGGGCCTGCCCCATGTCTATGACTGGCTGGTGGAATGTGGTCTGTGTAAACCGGCCTTACGTGGCCAGGTCATGAATTGGGTTGAAAAGCTGCGTCCAATCTTAATTGAACAGCGCGGCAATGCGCTTTGGGGCTATGATTTTGTGCATCGCTGGCCTTGCCCGCTTGGGCGTGAAGCAGCTGAATTTCAAGCTGAAGCAGACATCTTTGCTCAGACCCTCAACCAGTCCAGCCCCTTGAGCGACAATCCCGAAGACAGCCGCCATTTTGACGAAGAATTCCCAGACATCCCCGATGAATTGGTGGATTCAGTCGGTGCCATGCTCGAAGACCAGGGCATTGAGGTGCTCGATGGTTTGCTCAAAGAAATCGAGGAGCAGATGGGCCACGAAGCTGTCGGAGCGCTGCTGGCCGCTTTGGAAGCTCAAGGATATCTCGAGTTGGAATACGAAGGCGACGAATAGGCCGACGCTTTGACACAGATCTGGGATGTCATTGTAATTGGCGCTGGGGCCGCAGGCTTGATGTGTGCCCTGACTGCTGGTAAACGGGGCAAAAAGGTCTTGGTTTTGGAGCACCAGCCCCAGCCCGGGCGTAAAATTTTGATCTCGGGTGGGGGGCGTTGCAATTTTACCAATCTCTATGCGGGTCCCGAAAATTATCTCTCGCAAAACCCCCATTTTTGCAAATCTGCCCTGGCCCGGTTTACCCCTGGTGATTTCATTGAAATGGTTGAGGCCCATGGTATTCCCTATCACGAAAAAAAACTGGGGCAACTTTTTTGTGACCGCTCGGCCCAAGACATTCTGGACCTGCTGCTTGATGAATGCACGGAAGCCGGTGTCAAACTGTACACGGGCGTCCGCGTGCAACGCATCCGCAAAGGTGAGTCAGAATTTGTGCTCGATACCCCCGATCAGACGTTTTTATCTCGGGCATTGGTGCTGGCCACAGGGGGGCTTTCAATACCCAAAATGGGGGCCACTGACTTTGGCTACCGCATCGCCAAACAATTTGGTCATCAACGGGTAGAGACCCAACCAGGATTAGTCCCGCTGACATTCTCTCAAGCCCAATTGGCCCTGGTTGAATTGCGTGGCTTGGCCCTCGATACAGAGGTCAGTTTGCCCACTGCGCGCTTTCGCGAAAACACACTCTTTGCCCATTTTGGCCTGAGTGGCCCGGCCATTTTGCAGATTTCTTCTTATTGGCAGCCGGGCCAGGCCCTGAAGATCAATTTTTTACCTGAATTCAATTTGGCCCAAACCCTTTTGGCTTGGCAAAAAGAAAAGCGCCAAGCCCAAATTACCACGCTTTTGGATGAGTTTTTACCCAAGCGTTTTGTGCGGGCCTGGCAGGAGCTGTATTTTCCAGCAAAACCCCCTTTTCAATTCAGTGCCAACGAAGGGGAAAGTCTCTGTCATGCCCTACAGGCCTGGACCTTTGAACCCGCAGGCACGGCGGGATATGCCAAAGCCGAAGTCACCACAGGGGGGTTGGACACCCGCGAAGTCTCCTCCAAAACGATGGAATCGCGTCATGTGCCGGGTTTGTATTTGATCGGCGAACTCTTAGATGTCACAGGTTGGCTGGGAGGGTATAATTTTCAATGGGCCTGGGCCTCGGGCACCGCTGCGGGTGAGGCTGTTTAAGCGCCAACTATTGAGATCGTGTGATAAAGGGGAATCCGATGAGTCAATTGTCTTTTTATGCCTACCGGGTTTCAGCCATGGCCCTGGAACTGCAGGGCAGCCGTTTTCAGGCCCGTTTTCAGTCTTTGCCAGGCGGGATCTGGCGTTTGCTAATCTGGCACCGGCCTGAAGACAGCCAGAAAAGCTCTTGGGTTTTGGAGCCCCAAAGTTTTCAACCCTTTCAAACCTTAGAGAGCACTGCGGGCCTCGACCTCTGTGCCGATGCTGGGCCTGGCCTGCAACTCAATCTCGCGCCCTTCTATTGGCAATTTGGCTTTTTAAAGGCCCTGGGCATGACCTGCGATATCCCATTTCAACGGCAAGAAAATCTTCCACCTGCGGGATTGCGTCACCCGGCCCTCGATGGCAGCGATGGCCTGCCCTGGGGATCGGGTCTCAGTCTGAATCTGGCCCTGGCCCCACAAGATGCCATTTATGGCCTGGGTGAGCGCACGGGTTTTCTGAATAAACGCGGCAGGCTCTGGAAAAACTGGACCAAAGACGAGTTTTTTCACTCGCCTCAGGCCGATCCACTCTACCAATCACATCCTTTTATGCTCTTGCGCCGTGAAAGCGATTATCTGGGGCTGTATTTGGACGAAAGCTGGTACAGTTGCTTTGATTTGGGTTATAGCGATCCCGACAGCATGAGCCTTTACACTGCTGGGCCCACCCTCGACCTCTACCTGATTCCCGGCCCGACCCCCGTTGAAATTGTCAAAGCGTATACGTCCCTGACAGGCCGAGCACCTTTGCCCCCGCTCTGGGCCCTGGGTGCCCACCAATGCCGCTGGAGCTATCCCGATCAGGAGAGTGTCTTGGCTGTCGCCCAAGGCTATCGGGAGCAGCAATTGCCTTTGGATGCCCTCTGGCTGGATATAGACCACATGGAAGGATACAAGGTATTTAGCTTTTGCAAACAGCGCTTTCCCGACCCCTCCGCCTTAACTGCGCAATTGCAGACATTGGGACTGCGTACGGTGGTCATCGTTGATCCGGGGGTCAAACAGGAGGCTGCCTACCCCATTTACGAGAGTGGCAGGCAATTGCAGGCCTTTATTCGCGATCAACAAGATCGCGAATATGTGGGGGAAGTTTGGCCCGAACCGGTTGTTTGGCCAGATTTTTCACAACCAGACGTGCGTTCTTGGTGGGGGCGTTGTCAGGATTTTTACCGCTTAAATGGTGTGGCTGGACTGTGGATCGATATGAATGAACCCGCAGTGTTTAAAACCCCTGGCAAAACGTTGCCTTTAAATTTGCGCCAGGGCAAACACAGCCATGCAGAAATGCACAATCTCTATGGTTACCAAATGGCCATGGCAACCTGGGAGGGGCTCAAGGCCCGCAATCCAGACTGCCGCCCCTTTGTTTTGACCCGTTCGGGCTGTCCGGGCATCCAAAAATATGCCCTGGTCTGGACCGGTGACAACAGCAGCTATTGGGAGCATTTGGAGATGTCTTTGCCGATGTTAATGAATTTGGGCCTCTCTGGCGTACCCCTTGTTGGTGCGGATATTGGCGGCTTTTCGGGGGATTGTGACGGTGAATTGCTCCTGCGCTGGACCCAATTGGGGGTCTTGTATCCATTTATGCGCAACCATGCCGGCAAAGGCAGTCGCCGTCAAGAACCTTGGCAATTTGGCGAGCCCTGGTTGAGCCTGATTCGTTCAGCTTTGGAGCTGCGTTACCAATTATTGCCCTATCTCTACAGTTTGGCCAAACTGGCGGCTGAAAGGGGTGAGCCACTCTTGCGGCCTCTTTTATATGATTACCCGGACGATCCCCAGACCTGGCAGATACATGACCAATGTCTTTTGGGGCCGGATTTGTTGGCTGCACCCGTCTTGCGGCCCGGCCAGAGCCGCCGGGTAGTCTATTTGCCTGCGGGGGCTTGGCAGGATTTTTGGACAGGCAAACGTTATCAGGGGCAGGAGTGGATTCTCTGTGAAACACCTTTGGCCCAGATGCCGCTTTTCCAGCGCTGTGGCAGTGCTTTGCCGCTGGTCGCTTCGGCATTGTCGACAACAGATGCCTGGTGGAAAGACCTGATTTGGAAAATAGCCCCAGATCAGACCATTTTAGGCCGGGTTTGGCAAGATGCTGGTGACGGTGATAGCCCCGGTCAGTGGCGCGAATTGACAGGTTCCTGGGATGGTCAGCAATTGATTCTGAACCAGACACCCGCCCAAGCCAGTCTGGTGCAAATGCCGGTTTTTCATGGGCCCCTGCGTGGCGATGTCAGCTATGAATACCAAACGGGTCAACTTTCTCTGGCGCTGCATGGGCAAGCGCTGTTGGAGTGGTAAAGATGTACAAACGAGAAAGAGCCACCCCTGAAGAACTCTTGGCCGAACTTCAGCCTAAGCACAAATTGCCGATCTGGCGCACGCCCACCTTTCGCCTCAGTTTGGTGGCACTATTGATGATCTTGCTGATCTCCAGTTTACGCGGGCAATGGGGCAATCGTGGCAAAATTCCTTCTGTCAAAAACGAAGCCCAAGCAGAATTGGAAAAACTCAAAAAAGCCCCGCTCAAAAGCAGTGAAGACTATTATTTGCGCGCAGAGGTTCTGCGCGATCATTCCCATTTTTCTGAAGCCATTGATGATTATAATCGCATACTTAAAGAAAATCCCCGTTCGATCAAAGCACTCGCCTTGCGTGCCGATAGTTGGACACAGCTCGGGCAATATGCCAAAGCCCAGGCCGATTGGACTTCGATTCTCAAGCGCTATCCCCAAGACCTAACCGCCTTGAACCAGCGTGGGGTGGCCTCGCTGCGATTGGGGCAAACGGCAGCGGCCCGTGCGGATTTTGACTTGGCATTGCGCAAACATCCCCAAGAAGCGGTACTCTTTGCCAATCGCGGGCTGAGCTGGCTCGAAGCCAAAAATGTGACTTTGGCCAAAACCGATCTCAAAAAAGCCCTGGCACTCAATCCCAAATTGCCCGAAAGCCATTTTTTCTGGGGACGTCTGCAATTGGCAGAAGACAATCCCACGGAAGCGCTTAAGGCCTTTTCAAACACCCTGATTTTAAACCCTGAACATATTCAAGCGCGTTATGAACGGGGACTCTTGTACAACCGTTTGGGCCCTTGCAAACAAGCCCGAAAAGACCTTCAATTGGCATGTCGTTTGGGAGATACACGGGCTTGCAAACCGCTCAAATGTCAGGCCAAGTCATGAGTCCCTCAGAAGTTGCTTGGCGTTCGCCACAGCTCCCTCCTGTACATCACAATGTCGAAAAATTTACCAAAGCAGCAGGGGTCTCGCATTTTTTGGCGCAATTATTGCTCAATCGCCAATTAGATACCCCCGAAGTAGTACACGGTTTTTTAGCGTCTGACCCCGTTCTCAATTGGCCCCGCCCAGACTTTGAGACTGAATTGGTGGCACTCTTTCGCACACTTTATGATCGCAAAGGCCTGATCGTGATTCATGGGGATTATGACGCCGATGGGCTGACGGGGACCACCATTTTGACCGAATACCTGCGCAGCAGTGGCTTTCAGGTTGAACCCTTTTTGCCCACCCGTTCGCTGGGCTATGGTTTAAATTTGGCAACCCTCGAGCGTTTTGCCGAGTCAGGGGCGCAATTATTGATCACCGTGGACTGTGGTGTGAGCAATCAGAAAGAAATTGCCCGGGCTCAAGCACTGGGTATGCAGGTGGTGATCACCGACCACCATGGTTTGGGTGAATCGTTGCCTCCGGCAGACTTTGTACTCCATCCCGAGGTGCTCAAAATCCCAGAGTTACAAAATTTATCGGGGGTGGGCATGGCCTATTGGCTGGCCGTCCTACTTTACCCCCATTTTGCCTGCAGTCGTCCTTTGGATCATTGGCTCGAATTGGCAGGCATTGGGACCATTGCCGACATGACCCCATTAAAAGGCTTTAACCGCAACCTTGTCAAAGCCGCTTTAAAGCAGATCAAACACAGCCAACGTCCTGGCCTCTTGGCCTTGCTCCAGCAAAAACAGACCCGGGCCGCTGAGCTGGATGAAACGGCCCTGGCTTTTCGGGTTATACCCCTGCTCAATGCGGCGGGTCGATTGCAAAGCCCCATGCTCGCCTTGGATCTCTTATTGGCTGAAGACCCAGATGAGGCTGAAAGTTTGGCTGAAAACCTCAATCAGGTCAATCAGGCCCGGCGTGAAATGGGCCAAGCCCTTTTAGACGAAATAACAGCCAAATTGGATCTTGATTTGCCCAAGGGGCCTGTGATCCTGGCTGAGTCAGGCTGGCCGTTTGGGATTTTGGGGATCACCTGCTCACAATTGGTCGAACGCTATGGCCGCCCTGTGTTTTTGATGGCCATTGATGGGGAGATTGCCAAAGCCTCTGTTCGTGCTCCGGAAGGCTTTCATGTTCTCCAGGCACTCCAGAGCTGTGATGATCTTTTTATCAAATACGGGGGGCATGCCCAGGCTGGGGGGTTTTCGATCCCACTTTCTAAGTTGGAAGAACTCAAACAGCGTCTGGGAAACTTTTACACAGACCTGGGTTCGCCGCAATTAATGCCCATGGCCGAACTCGAACTCAATCTGAAAGCGGTCAATGAAGATCTCTGGGAGGACCTGCAACGCTTGGCGCCTTTTGGCGCAGGCAACCCCTTGCCCAGTTTTGTCGCTCACAACGTGCCCCTGCAAAAGGTTGCTCCTGATCGCAAAGGCGTGCATCTCTTTGCTGAATTTTCGTCGGGGCTCAAGCTCAAAGGTTGGAATATGTGGCAACCAGAATTGGCAGAACACAGCCATTTTGATTTGCATTTCGAATTGCAGCAAAATACCTGGAAAGGCCGCACCAGTCTGGAATTGCAGCTTAAACAGATTCAACCCCACTTGGCAAAGGGCCAGCATCAGACTTCTCTCGAAAAAAGTCTTGAAAATAGACCAGACCCACCCAGAAAAACGCGGCAGACATTGATTGTTTTGGCAGAAAAAGAGTTAGATTTGGGGCTGAGTTTTTTTCATCCGCTTACAGGCCGCTATGTCAACTTAAGGCCTTTAGAGGGAGCCTATTTAGCTGCTCAAGGCGATTGGGTCGATGGCCGACGTTTTGCCAATCTCTCGCCCAAAATAGATGCGCAGACATGGATTTTGCGTCCCCCGGCAGATCTCTTGGACCGGGATCGGCACAGCATGGTCTGGGAAAACCTGTATTGCACTCATTTGATTGTGCAATGGCTGCCGATTAATTCTGATCTTTTTCAAATGGCCTTGAACTCTACCCAGCCAGAACAACTGACCTTTTTGCCCACTGAGTTGGATCTCGCACCCCCGCCCACATTTACAGAATTGAAACAAGCTCAGTCGGCCTTGGCCAAATTTCAAGCGCAGACACGCGAAGAATTGCCCGAAACTCACTTGGTAAAGGCACTGTCTATCTCTCACAGCCGGGCCCGGCTGTTAATGGCCTGTTTGGCGGATTTAAACCTGCGTGAAGGGGCTTCTGTACTCAGCAATGGCCGCCTGGATTTGCGCGACAGTCCAACATTTCTGGCCTATCTGGCCCGCTTTAAAGCAGCCCAAAACCAATATCAAAAGTGGTACAAACGTTCTTTTCAGGCCTTTCAATCCTGGTTGCCTTAAAAAAAACCTATAAAATTCTCGCTTGTGTGATCGCAGTGGGATGGCCTATGATAAGGAACGGGTTACAATAGGAATAACGTGCTTTCTTGAAAGGCTGATCATGAAATTGATACCGGATGACGAACTCCAAGCGCTGCTGGTTCCCCATATTCGCGATGTGCCCGATTTTCCCAAACCGGGAATTCTGTTTAAAGATATCACCACCCTGCTCAAAGAGCCCGAAATCTTAAAACTCACTTTGGACCAGATGGCTCTGCGCTTTCAGGACCAAGGGATTGATCATGTGGTCGGGATTGAATCCCGTGGTTTTATATTTGGCACGCCCTTGGCCTATCTGCTCAATGCGGGCTTTGTGCCCGTGCGTAAAGCGGGCAAATTGCCCAGTGCGACTTACCGCAAGGAATATGCCCTGGAATATGGCTCAGACGTTCTCGAAATCCACAAAGACGCAATTCAACCCGGCGATAAGGTCTTGATCTGCGATGATTTATTGGCCACAGGTGGCACAGCTGCGGCAGCTTTGGCCATGCTCGAAGAACTGGGTGCCCAGGTTGTGGGAGCCTTGTTTGCGATTGAACTGACATTCCTCAAGGGGCGGGAGAAAATACCCAATTGCAAGACAGTCAGCCTGATTCAGTATTAAAGAAATATTTGCCCCTGCCTGGGGAAATCCCGATTAACTCTTATCCCCCTTATGTGGCTTCACTGTTGGAACATTTGGTGGAAAAGATGGCCTATGCCACAACAGAAGACATCGCCTTTGCTGAGCGGGCTTTTTTTGCTGCTTATGAGTTGCACAAAGAACAAAAACGCAAATCGGGTGAACCTTATATCATCCACCCCTATGAGGTGGCGCTGATTCTGACCGAACTCAATGCCAGCGGAGAAATGATCGCGGCTGGATTTTTGCATGATATCCTCGAAGACACCGACTTTACCCATGCTGAAATGACTTCTGCTTTTGGCGAAACCGTCACCGCTTTGGTGGATGGTGTGACCAAATTGAGTAAATTTTCTTTTTCATCCAAAGAAGAGCGGCAGGCTGAAAACTTTAGACGCATGTTCATGGCCATGGCCCAAGACATTCGTGTCGTCATTATCAAACTCGCAGATCGCCTGCACAATATGCGCACCCTCGATCATATGTCGGAAGACAAGCAGAAAAAAATCGCCCAAGAGACACTGGATATTTTTGCACCTCTGGCGCACCGATTGGGGATTGGCCGCCTTAAATGGGAGTTGGAAGATCTCTGCCTGCGCTATCTTTACCCCGATTATTATTGGAGCATCGCCCAATATATTGCCCAAAAGCGTGTGGAACGCGAAGAGGTGATGAGCCGGACTTTGGTTCAGCTCAAAGAGGCCTTACTCGATGAAGATACCGAGTTCTTTATCGACGGTGAGCCACGTCCTGACGGGGAAGACAGTAAAAAAAGAACCAAAAAGGTTCAGATTTTTGGTAGACCCAAAAATTTTTACAGTATTTATAATAAAATATCTAAAAAACAAAAAGACTTCAAAGATATCTACGATTATTTTGGTATCCGTGTTTTGGTTGATAGCGAAGCGGATTGTTATTCAGTCTTGGGTATGGTTCACTCGATTTGGAAGCCAATACCCGGCCGCTTTAAAGACTATATCGCCATGCCCAAGCAGAATATGTACCAGTCCTTGCACACCACGGTGATCAGCGAGACAGGGCATCCGCTTGAGGTTCAAATTCGCACCTTTGACATGGACCGCATCGCCGATTTCGGGATCGCCGCCCATTGGAAATACAAACAGGGTGGCAACCAGCCCAAACGCAACAAAAACGATCTGCAATTGACCTGGCTGCGCCAATTGATCGATTGGCAAAAAGACCTCAAAGACGCCGAAGAGTTTATGTCCAATGTCAAAAGCGATCTCTTTGAGGAAGACATCTATATCTTTACCCCGCGCGGTGATGTACATGTCTTGCCCAAAGGCTCGACGGCCATCGACTTTGCCTACCGGATTCACACCCATGTTGGCAATAGCTGCGTCGGGGCCAAAATGAATGGACGCATGATCTCCTTGCCCACCCCCCTCGAAAACGGGGCCCAGGTTGAGATCATGACTTCCAAAAATGGTCAGCCGAGTCTGGACTGGATCAATTTTGTTGTCTCCAACCAGGCCAAAAACAATATCCGCAAATGGTTCAAAAAAGAGCGCCGCGAAGACAGCCTCAAACGCGGAAAAGAGCTACTCGAAGCTGAATTTGGCAAAGAAAATTATGAGCATTATATTCGCTCTAAAACCTTTGAAGAAATGGCGCAAAAATTCAACCGCAACAGTGTGGAAGATTTAATCGCCACAGTCGGCTATGGCGAAATCACACCCAAACAATTGCTCAACCGGATCAAAACCGGGCCACTCAACCCAGATGTGCTCGACAAAATGATCATTGGCCAGACCGTTTCCCCTGAACAGCGGCGGAGAGAGGTCAAAGGCAAAGGCATTTTGATCGGCGGCGAAGCTGGAGTCTTGGTCTTTTTCCCCCATTGTTGTTTGCCCGTCCCAGGAGAGCCCATTGTCGGCGTGGTCACTCGCACCAAAGGTGTGGCAGTGCACTCCAAAGAATGCTCCAATTTGGGCCAGGTCAACCCCAAGCGCTTCTTGCCCGCGAGCTGGGGAGAGGTCGAAAAAAGCTTTTACCCAGTTGAATTGCAGATTTACACCATTGATCGCCGGGGCCTGCTTAAAGACGTCGTGGCGCGCATGTCAGACAGCAAGATCAACATCCTCGCTGCCAATGTGGCCACCCACAGAGACAAGACCGCCACCATTGATCTGGTTGTGGAGGTCACAGATATCAAACAGCTGCAGGGGATTATTCAGAAGATCCGCGCCATGAGTGATGTTCTCAATGTGGTCAGAATTGTAAAAACCTCCAAAGCGATCAAACAAATGGCGAGCAAAAAAGAGAGCAAATAAGCCCGAAAACGGGTTTTGCTTGCTCTTTATTTGAGCAATTCACTGACCGATTCACGCTGATTGATTCTAAACACCACGTCGGCAAAGAGTTTGGCGACAGAGACTTCGTCATACCAGGGATTTTGTTTTAAAAAATCTTCCCCATGAAAGACGGCATCTGTGCCAATTACCTTTTTGATATAACCTTCTCGCACCGCTTTGTCCAGTTTTTCGACAGCGGCACCATTAAAATAGGGCATGCTGCAGGCCAGATAAATATCCTGAGCCCCATTTTCTTTGAGCAATTTGGTGGCGTTGATTATCGTGCCGCCTGTGGCGATCATATCGTCGATGATCAAGACATTGCGGTCTTTGACGCTGCCAATCAGTCTCACACTTTCGATGCTGCTCGGCCGCGAATAATCCCGCTGTTTGTCGACAATGGCCAGATCCGTACCGAGTGTGAGTGAATAGTGCCTGGCCCGTTGCACACTTCCGACATCGGGGGCCACCAGGGTTAAATTGCTGAGATCGTAATGTTGTTTGATATGTTTGGTGATGGGCCCAGAAGCATGAATATTTTCAAAATGGGCTGACCTGAAAAAACCTTCCACAGGCTCAGCGTGAATATCCAAGGTAATCACCCGATCGGCACCTGAGGCCTCCAAGAACATGGCAATTTGGCGAGCGGTAATCGATTCCCGCTCTTTTTTGCGCTCTTGGCGGGCATACGGGTATTGCGGAATGATCACAGTAATGGTTTGGGCATCGGCATTGTAAGCCGCATCAATGGCGGTACACAGTGCCATTAAATTGTCGTTGATGCTGCGGCGCTGATCCGAATCTGTGAGATCACGGGTGAGTGGGTCGTCCATACATTGAACGATATAGACATCATCGCCGCGAATATTTTCGGTGATCACCGTTTTGACTTCGTGATTGGAAAAGAAAATTTCTTTGGCTGAGCGGCGGCAGGAGTCTTCCCAGCGCTGATGGCCATATTGCTCATTGAGCAAATCATCAAGATGCCTAACCAGACGGTCAGCGAAGCCACTGCCCGAAGAACAGGCCAAAATGCTCATACGCCCCCGCGAACGGCGGGTTTTCTTGCGGACACCACTGTTGCCTCTTTGGTGCTCCGGATCCAAACGCAGTTGACCGGTACTCATAACTTTCCCCCCTATTTTCTTTTTTGGCCGGGCCTGTTTTTTAATAAAAGGCGCTTTTAATTGGGGCCAGACCAGAAAAAGGTAAACACACTATAACATATCCCCTTCTTTGGTAAAGGGGGAGGATTTGCGCTTGTCTAAGAGAAATGGGTGTACAATAGAACTCGTTGATTTTTTAACGAAGCCACCTAAAGATTTTGAACTTACAAGGAACACTGCAGCCGTGAAAGAACGGAAAATCGGCCCTGCCGTCGTGCGTTTGCTGCAAGGGGATATTATGGCCTGTGAGGTCGATGGACTGATCAATGTCACGGGCAAAGCGCTTTCCCATTTGGAAAACCAGCCAAAACCGGGTTTTAATGGCGCTGAAGACCTCGAAGCCACTTTGTTTACAGGCCAAAACCGCGACAAAGCAGTGGTCATGACCCAGGCCCAATTTCTCAGGGCTAAAAATGTACTCAATACCCTCAGCGTAGAAACCACCAGCACCAATGGTGCCAAAAAAATTCGCAAAACCATGCGTTCGATTCTTGAAGAAGCCCAGGAACAAGGCTTAGAAAGTCTTGCCATTCCAGCGATTGGCACGGGCATCGGCAAATTTCCTTTGGACAAATCTGCCGAAATTTTGATCGATGAACTGGCCCGCAGTGTCAGTTCTCCCGGAAACCACCTGCGCAAAATCATATTTGTGCTCGAAAATCAGAAAAGTTACAAGGTCTTTGAGCAGGTACTGGAACAGTTTGATTATTCGGAGTATTTTTGATGTCTGAACCTATTTCTCTCTACCATGGCCATTTTTTCAATCGCAATGGCCTCAAATACCATTATCTCGATCAAGGCCAAGGTGACCCCGTGGTCATGGTTCATGGCAATCCAACCTGGTCTGTCTATTACCGCAATCTGGTCAAGGCCCTGAGTCCCCAATTTCGCTGCATTGTGCCTGATCATATTGGCTGTGGCTATTCGGATAAACCCGATGACAGCCAATATAATTACACCCTTGGCAGCCGCATCGACGATTTGGAAGCGCTTTTGAATCACTTGGGGGTAAACAAAAATGTGACCCTGGTTGTTCATGATTGGGGCGGCTTAATCGGTCTGGGCTGGGCCCTGCGCCACATGGAGGCAGTCAAACGCCTGGTGATTTTTAATACTGCGGCTTTTCATCTGCCCAAGACCAAACGCCAGATTCCCTGGCAATTGGCACTGGGTCGTCAAACCCGATTGGGGGCTTGGCTGATCGAAAACCTCAATGCCTTCAGCGTGGCGGCGTCTTGGGTGGGCTGTACCGAACACCCGATGTCGGCCAAATTGCGCAAAATTTACCAATCCCCTTACAATACCAAAGCCAATCGGATTGCCACCTTGCGCTTTGTCCAAGATATCCCGCTGCACCCGGAGGACCCCGCTTTTGCCTTGGTCTCTGAGGTCGAAGACAATCTTGAACGCTTCCGCCATCTGCCCACTTTAATCTGCTGGGGCTTAAAAGACTTTGTTTTTGATGGCGATTTTCTCAAGGTTTTTGAAGATAAATTGCCCCAGGCTGAAGTCCACCGCTTTGCGCAAGCGGGCCATTATGTGCTTGAAGACATGGCGGCTGAGATTGTGCCACTGGTGCAAGCATTTATGGGTCAAAAGGCCCCCGAACCCGTGCTTTCATGAAGGCCTTGATATGACTGCGGTACTTTCGGCTCCCGCCAATATAGCCTCTGCGCTCTATGCTTCTTACAAGACCCAACCGCAGGCCACTGCGATCATTCTGGCACAAAAACCTGATCGAAAGGGCCATTTGTCTTATACCCACTACAGCTTTGAGACCCTGGTCAAGGAGACTGAGGTGCTGGCTGCGGGTCTCAAAAATAAGGGGATTGTGCGTGGGATGCGCACCGTCTTGATGGTGCCTCCCAGTCTGGAATTCTTTGCTCTGATGTTTGCCATGTTAAAATCCGGGATTGTGCCCGTTTTGATTGATCCTGGCATGGGCCTCGACAATCTCAAAACCTGTTTGCAAGAGGCTGAGCCTGAGGCGTTTGTGGGAGTCACCAAGGCCCATGTGGCACGCAAAATCTTGGGCTGGGGCAAAGACACAGTCAAAATCAATCTGACAGTCGGTCCCAAACTCTTTTGGGGCGGTTCCACTTTAAATGAGTTGCGGCGCTTTGGCCAAAAATCGCCGTTGACAGGCGTGGCTGATACCCGCCCTGAAGATCTGGCCGCGATCCTCTTTACCAGCGGCAGCACAGGCGTTCCCAAGGGCGTTGTCTATCAACATCTGCAATTCCTGGCCCAGATTGAAAGGATCCGCGAAACCTATCAGGTTCAACCCGGAGAGGTTGATTTGGCCACGTTCCCGCCCTTTGCTCTGTTTGATCCCGCTTTGGGCATGACCTCGGTGATACCTTGGATGGACCCCACCAAACCGGCCTTGGTCAACCCTGAGTACATTTTTGACGCGATTGAACGCTTTCAGGTCACACATATGTTCGGCTCACCCGCATTGCTCAATCGCATTAGTCGCGCTGGCCAAGCAAAACAGATCCATTTGCCCTCGCTGCGCAGAGTGCTCTCTGCTGGTGCACCCGTTCCCTGGCAGACCCTCGAACGCATGCAGTCTCTGTTAACTGCTGAAGCCCAAATTTACACACCTTATGGCGCAACCGAATGTCTGCCTGTGGCCAGCATTAGCAGTCGCGAAATTCTGAGCGAAACCCAGCTTTTAACCCGTGAAGGCAAAGGGGTTTGCATTGGTAAAGCTGTAAACGGGGTCGAAGTGGTGATTATCCCCATTACCGATACACCGATAGCCGAATGGGATGACTCCCTGGCTTTGCCCGTGGGTGAATTAGGAGAAATTGTCGTCAAAGGCGATAATGTGACCACCGCTTATTTTAACCGCCAGGCCTCAACTGATTTGGCCAAAATTGCCGACAGTGATGGCTGCGTACGCCACCGAATGGGCGATTTGGGGTACCTCGATGCCCAAGGGCGGATTTGGTTCTGCGGCCGAAAATCCCACCGCGTGATAACATCGGAAGAAACGCTTTACACCATTCCCTGTGAGGCAATCTTTAATACCCATCCCGATGTCTATCGCACGGGTTTGGTGGGCGTGGGCGAACCCGGTCAGCTCCTGCCTGTGGTCTGTGTCGAACTCGAAAAAAATCCAAGCCAATCTCAGAGCCAGATCATTCTCGATTTACAAGACCTGGCCCAAAAATACCCACATACCCGCGCAATTCGGCATTTTTTAATTCACCCAGCATTGCCTGTGGATATCCGCCACAACTCCAAGATTTTTCGCGAAAAACTGGTCCCCTGGGCCACAGAGAAATTGGCTTTGGGGGGCACAAATTGAAAGTATTTGTCACAGGTGGGGGCGGATTTTTGGGGCTGGCGATTGTGAGGCAATTGATGGCTCAGGGCCATGAAGTGGTCAGTTATTCTCGCGGTGTTTATCCCGATTTAAACGCCCTGGGTGTTGAACACCGCCAAGGTGATCTCGATGCCCCCAACCGCTTGGTTGCGGCTCTCAAGGACTGTCAGGCTGTTGTGCATGTGGCTGCCAAGGCAGGTATTTGGGGCAGCTATGAATCGTTTCACAGCGCAAATGTGCGCGGTACCGAAAACGTGATCTCAGCGTGTCAACAGGCGGGCATTTCCAAATTGGTCTATACGAGTTCACCGAGCGTCGTACACAATGGTCAAGACCTTGAAGGCGTAGACGAAAGCACACCTTACCCGACCCATTTCGAGGCCTTTTATCCCCAGACCAAAGCTTTGGCTGAGAAAATGATCTTACAGGCCAACAGTGAGTCTCTTGCCACTGTTTCCCTGCGACCCCATATCATTTGGGGACCGGGTGATCCACATTTTGTGCCCCGGTTGGTGGCCCGGGCCAAAGCCGGTCGTTTGCGTCTGATCGGCACCCGCGATCCCAAAGTTGACACAGTTTACGTCGAAAATGCTGCCACCGCGCATGTATTGGCCCTAAATAAACTTGAGCCGGGAGCCACAATTGCGGGCAAAGCCTATTTTATCACCCAAGATCAGCCCGAAACGGTCTCTCAATTTGTCAATCGGATATTGGACGCTGCGGGTTTGCCTCCGGTTACGCGCCGTGTTCCAGTGCGCGTGGCTCATTTGGCAGGTTCCGTGCTGGAATCCGTTTACCGGGCCTTCCATTTGCCTGGTGAACCGCCCATGACCCGCTTTATGGTCAGCCAGTTTTCGACCTCCCATTGGTTCGATATTTCAGCTGCTCGCCGAGATCTGGGCTATGAACCTTTGATCTCGACGGAAGCTGGCATGATTCTGCTCAAACGTTGGTTACAATCGACTTAGGGGCTCGATTGTATCACGGGTTTGGGGCTTTAACCGGGTGAATTTGTCCACGAATATCCCCATAAAAAGTTTGGCCTTTGGTGTGCAGGTTAAAATACAGTTCGCTGCGGCGAGCAATATGTTCCATGCCCGCTACCGTTTTGACCTTGCCAAAAATGGGTTGGTCCGGTACCACTGGGCATCCTGAGGTAAAGGCACTGACAATACCGTGCCCACTGTTGGCTGTTTTGGTGATATCTTCATTTTGAACCTGCAGGGAAAGAGACCCTTTTTAAAATTCTGTTTAAAGCTGCCTTGTATGCCAAAATCGACAATGATAGGCCCAAGCATATCTGGTTTGCCGCAGTGAATGTGAAACATTACCACTTGATCCGGATCGACGTTCTCCAGTTTGACATCGACATAGGCCTTGCTCAGGTCTTTGCTAAAACGCAAGCTGCCATGTCCGCGGGCTTTGCGGTCTTTGCGGGCCAGAGACGGGGCTGTCGATTTAAATTCTTTGGGGGTCATTTCTGGGGTGTTTGCCTCTTCATCGGGTTCCTGATGGGGACTGAGAAAGGCCTCAAAGCTGCTGCCAATTTCGGCTCCTTTGGCCGGATTTAAATTTTCAATCGGGGGATTCACCGTTTTTCCTGTTTGAGAGGACGCATCATGGGCTGCATGATGGTTGGAGTGAGGAGGGTTGTTTGCCTGCTTTTCGACTGAATTTGCCTGTAATAAAGGGATTTGAGTACCCAGTGCAATTAAAGTCACAAAAACAGATATGCCGATCAAGATCTTGGGGAAAACCAGCATTTTTTTTCTTTAACATTGTTTATTCCTGTCATGATTTTTTACACTATAAACCACGAAACATTTTATCTTCAAGACCTGGGCAATTCTGCAACAAAAGCGGTACAATTGACATACAATCCGTATACTTGTATATACCCCTCAATTTGAAACACAATTTGAAACACAATTTGAAACTCTTTTTTGTTACTCACGATGAAACACATGATGAAAGCAGTGATCCTTATTCATGCCAGGAAATTCTAAGCCAGAAAATGCCCCCGATTCAATCATTTCTGTAAAAGGTCTCACCAAGGTTTATAAGTCTGGGTTTCAGGCTTTAAAACAGATCGACCTTGAGATTCACAGGGGTGAAATTTTTGCCCTGCTCGGCCCCAATGGGGCTGGTAAAACCACTCTGATCAGTATTATCTGCGGAATCGTCAACCCGAGTTCGGGGATCGTCAAAGCTGATAATTTTGAGATTGTCAAAGATTACCGCATGGCCCGCTCAAAAATCGGGCTCGTGCCTCAGGAATTGACCAGTGATATTTTTGAGACCGTCTGGGCCACCGTTCAATTCAGCCGAGGACTTTTTGGCAAAGCTCCCAATCCTGCTTATCTCGAACAGGTTCTCAAAGAACTCTCTCTCTGGGAGAAAAAAGACAGCAAAATCATGACCCTTTCTGGGGGCATGAAACGCCGCGTGATGATAGCCAAAGCACTCTCACACGAGCCCAGCATTCTTTTTCTCGATGAACCCACAGCGGGTGTCGATGTTGAATTGCGCCGCGAGATGTGGGAGATGGTGCGTCGCTTACGTGAGCAAGGGGTCACAATCATATTGACCACCCATTATATCGAGGAGGCCGAAGAAATGGCTGATCGGATTGGGGTGATCAACAAGGGTGAGATCATTTTGGTCGAAGACAAAAAGACCCTGATGAAAAAACTGGGCAAAAAGCAATTGGCGATTCATTTACAAGCGCCTCTGCAAATGCTGCCTGAATCCTTGAACGGCTTTCAATTGGCACTTTCTGAGGACCAGACCCAATTGATCTATACCTTTGATACCCAAGCTGAACACACAGGCATTCCCGCCCTGCTCAAACAATTGGGAGAATTGGATCTTGACTTTAAAGACCTGCACACGAGCGAGAGTTCTTTGGAAGATATCTTTGTGCGCTTGATTGGAGAAACAAAATGAATATTTATGCCATTCGGGCCATTTACCAATTTGAATTGGCACGATTTTTTCGCACCCTCTTTCAGAGCATTGCTTCACCCGTGATCTCGACTTCGCTCTATTTTATCGTCTTTGGCTCAGCGATTGGTTCACGCATGACTGAGATCGATGGCACGAGTTATGGGGCCTTTATTGTGCCGGGTTTGATCATGCTCTCGGTATTGACCGAAAGTATCTCCAATGCCTCGTTTGGAATCTATATGCCCAAATATTCAGGCACGATTTATGAGGTTTTGTCTGCGCCCGTTTCTGCCTTTGAAATTGTCACAGGTTATGTGGGCGCAGCAGCCACCAAGTCAATCATCTTGGGGGCGATCATTTTGGCTACAGCCCGGCTCTTTGTGGATTTTACGATCTTACATCCGCTTTGGATGGGGGTCTTTTTGGTTTTGACATCTCTAACCTTTAGCCTCTTTGGCTTTATAATTGGGATTTGGGCTGATGGCTTCGAAAAACTGCAGATCATTCCGATGATGATCATCACGCCCCTGACCTTTTTGGGAGGCAGCTTTTATTCGATCCATATGTTGCCACCCTTTTGGCAAAAACTGACGCTGTTTAACCCCATCGTCTACCTCGTCAGTGGCTTCCGCTGGAGTTTTTACGGGGTTTCAGATGTGGGAGTGGCTTTGAGTCTGACCATGATCTCCGTCTTTCTTAGCGTATGTTTGTTGACCGTTTGGCTTCTGTTTAAAACAGGCTACAAAATCAAAAACTAAGAGCCGGTATTTTCCAGTTTTTGGGCCCAGTTCTGAAGGGCCTTAAACTGGGCTTGTAACAGGACAGGATCGTCCACCAAACATTTAAATTGGTGATAATCCAAACGCACTGCCTCAATCCAGTTTTCGCTTACAAAATCCAAATGGGTAAAGAGCCAGACGTACATCACATGCCCGTATGTAAAATGGCTGTGTATGGTCTGTAATTCAGATAAGCTTGTCCCCCCGTCCAAGAGGAAATGGGGGGACTTTTCGTCAAGTAAAATCCGTTCCATAATCGGTTGATCTTTGCCACAGGTATAGGGTTGGCTTGGCGAAAAAACACTATTGCCAAAGGTGCGACAACTCAGTGGGCGGTGTGTGTAAATACCACAGGTTTCAGCTTTGGTTAAAAACGGGCAAGGGTCCTGGCGCAGGGCTTCGGTGAGTTTGTAAAATGCCTGGTTGCCATTATCTGTTTGCAATTGATCGAGATACGCATCAAAATAGACCAGGGTTTTTTCGATATAATTCACATTTTTAGCCAAATAGAGGACAATCTCAGCAATCAGTCTTTTTTGTTCTTGTGGGGGTAAATCTTGGCTGAGTGCTTCAAACATCATCTCCCATTCCAGCGGACGAATACAGAGGTCAAAGCCATTCCCCAATTTGCAGCAATCTGCACAGCCGCTTTTACAACTCAAGGGGTGGGTAGCATAGGCTTTTTGCATAGGCGCTTCAATTTTTTGATAAAGCAAAGCCAGTGCCTGTTTGGCTTGAACGGGTGCTTGGGCGATGTAAGCTTGGTACTGCTGGAAGACATCAAAATAAAATACATCCTGGCGATCTGTTGCCAATTGGGACACCCACGGATTGCTCAGCCATTGAACTTGAACCAAATCGCGTTTGCCTCGGAGATAGTTGTGTAATTTGTGGCTCAATTGCGTAGGATGGTCTACCAGATAGGTCAAGCTGGGGTGGCTAAGAACCGCTTGATAATCAAAATTTTTCAAACAAAATAAGGCCAGTTCTGGTATGGAGTCGATAACCAAGATCGGCACCTCAGGGGGTTTATGCGCCAGCAGGTGCTTCAAAAACTCGCCCGTTCCCAGACCATAAACCACATAGCCCCAATTGACCTCAGTCGGTGCGATAAATGCCTCGGATAATTCCCATGTTTGTGTAAAAAATCCAATCAATGGCTGTTGTTCAGTCCCCTTCAACCGAAATTCTGCTGTGGGTGTCAGCCCATCCAATACAGATTGCGTTTCTGGGTGAAATTGTTTGAGGGCAGCTAAATTGTTTTTAAAAAGTATTGTCATGATTATTAGTAAATTATTTGTAAAATGAGTTGAGATTTTTGCAAAGATTTTCAATCTTAACACGTGACCCAATGTTTTCGAACCCCAATCAAATAAAAATTCTTTGGGAAAAATACTATATTATTCAATTAACTATTTCTTTACCTTTATTTATCCGGTAGATAAGAATTATTTTGCGTTCGTGTTCAGATAAGATAAGTATCAAATCAAGTGTTTTAAAATAGAGGAGTTCTTTAAAATGAATATCAATACCGTTAATTCTGCTACTGCTGTTATCAATCCCTCCACCCCTGCTGCTCCCAAGAAACCCGAGACCTCTGCCAGCCCCTCTTTGAATGAACTCAAAGGGGACAGTCTTGAACTCAAAAAAAGCCCTATGAATGCAGCCCTGAAGGGTGGACTGATTGCTGCTGGTGCAGTTGGCTTGCCTGGCTTAATCTATGCAGGCAGTTCCAACGGTGTTGAAAAAGTATTCGCACTCTATTTGGCTGGCACTGGCGCTGCTGCTGCTGGCGTAACCGGTGCTGTTGCTGGTGCTGTGGCTTCCCAAGTCACCGATAGTCCCTGGAAAGGGGCTTTGGTGGGTGTTTTAACAGGTGCTGCAACGGGAGCTGCAGCGGGTGGAATGCTTGGTCGCAGCCTGAATGGGGCTGCAACCGGTGCAGCGGTAGGCGCTGTGGGCGGTTTGATTGGCGGCGTGGCCGGTACCTTCGCCAGCGAAAAAAAATAAAATTGTAAAAGCAAAAGCCCCTCAAACGAGGGGCTTTTTTCTTTGCAAACGCGACCCTGGATTTACCAGTTTTGATCGCCAATACAATACAGGTAGCCTCCGGCTGCGACCAAGATATAACCCTGTTTAGAGACAGCAGGTGAGCTAAAGATCGCATCCCCGATGGACGGATGGAAATGCGTTGCCCCTCCACCCGTAGCAATTCCCTCTGGAAACTTGCTGCCAGCCAGCTTTGGCTCACCCAGATACAGAGCCCAACCGGCTTTGCCTTTTGCTGCATCAAGGGTATACAGTCCCCCATCATGACGGGGAATAATCACCATTGAGCCACTCAGGGCGGGAGAAGCCCATTGCGGAAACATCGGTACACCGACAGAAGTACTGCCCAGGGCTTTGCCCGTTTCGGCATTCACGGCAATCACCTCGTTGGAATAGGGCTCGGCATAAATCAACAGGTCATTGTACAAAACGGGTGAAGTGCGGATATTGCCCCAATTCTGGCGCTCGCCATCAGATTCTGCTTTCCAGAGCAACTTGCCCGTGAGCAAATCCAAGCGGATCAAGGCGGGTGTTGGGTACAAGTTGTCGCGGGCAAAGCCAATAATCGCACTGTTTTTATACAAGGTAGCTGAGCCATAGATCTCAATCGGTGTAAGGTACTGTTCGTTGACATATTCGGGATAAAGGCTGAGAATATCTTTTTCCCAGCGGATTTTGCCTTTGAGACTGAGACCATAGATTTTTCCATGGGTGGTGCCAATCACGAGCCGGTCTCCCTGCAAAGCAGCCCCTGCGCGAATGCTGCCTTCTAGTGCCGTTTTCCAACGGATTTTGCCCGTATTTGCATCCAAGGCAAAAAACAGCCCTTGGGCTGTGCCAACATAAACCACTTGGTTGTGGACCAAGACCTGGAAGGTTTCTGCTCCTAATTCTTGGCGCCATTTTAATTCACCCGTTCGGGCATCAAGGGCCCAAACAGCGCCTTCGTCGCCCGTTGCAAAGATCTGTCCATTTTCATAGGCAATGCCGCTGGCATCCGCGCGAGCGGGTGCATACCAATTGCGTGCGCCTGTCTTGAGATCAAAGGCATAAACACCGTCAGTCGGTAGACTGTCACTTTCATTTCCGGCTTCATAATCGGGGATTTGCCAGAGATAGCCAGAGCTGCTGATAAAAACCTGGCCATCAGCAATCAGGGGTGAATTGAGCCAACCAGCAACACCCACAGCTTGTTTCCAACGAATGAAAGGGTTTTGGATCGTCCGGCTGGAAGGGGCTTGGCCGGTGTGGCTGATATTTTGTTGAAACAAAGGCCAGTCCTGAGATGGGGTGACTGGATTGGCCTGGGAAGGGCTGACCAGTGCCGTTAAGAGCCATCCTGATAGACTCAGAGCCAAAACGAGGGGGGAAATTGACAAGATCTTTTTCACAATAACTCCTTTAAAATCTGCAACATAGGTCCATGACAAACGTAATGACTCAACTGTTCACTGGCTCAGTTTGCCATGAAAACTGTGGGGCTGAGATGATTTCGGCAACCTTAACACAAAATGAGGCTGGATATTTATGCTTTAATTAGTGTAAAATGTACATATATTAGTTCGTTAGGGCTTCCAATTCCGGTATACTTGAAGTTGAATGAAAGGCAGATGGGCAAATGTCAGAGATGTTGGCTTTAATCAAAGAAAAGGGTGAAGTTCAGCTCCGAACTACCCGTCGGCCCACCTGTGACACCTCTAATCACGTCCTGATACGCGTAAAGATGGCGGGGATCTGTCGCACAGATTTGGCTGTGATGCGTTCCCAATTGGCCACCCCCGAGCCCCTGATCGTGGGCCATGAATTTGCAGGGGAAATTGCGGAAATCGGAGATCAGGTTCACCATCTTCAAGTGGGAATGCCTGTGACGGCAATGCCGCTCTTGCCCTGTGGTCTCTGTTCGGCCTGTTTGGAAAAAAGGACTGAAAGCTGTTACCGCGGCAAGATGTTAGGTCTACATGTCTCAGGGGCTTTTGCTGAGTTTGTCTGTCTACCCGCTGAACAGGTCTTCGCATTGCCTCAAAACTGGCCTACTGCCTTGAGTTGGGAGACGGCAGCCTTCAGCGAACCCGTTGCCGCCGCTGCAGCCATACTCAAAGCGGAGATTCACCCCAAGCTCCAAGGCGCAATTGTGGGACAGGGCCGAATTGCCGAATTGAGCTTGCGGCTCTTAAACAGTCAGGGTTTTGAACGGATCAAAATGTATGCCCAACCCCAAGATTTACCCAGCAATGGCTTTGATTGGTTAATCGAAACGGGGCTCAGTGCCGCATGTGTCAACTCCTTGCTTACAGCCCTGCGTCCGAGGGGGCTGCTTTTACTCAAATCGCGGCATTTGCCTACATTGCAATTTGATCCCCAACTTTTGATTCGCAAAGAAATCCGATTGCAAGGCGTCTATTATGCGGCTTTTCCCTGGGTGTTGAAGTGGTTGGCTGAAAACGCAGATCGTGTTCAGGATTTATTTGGTCCGGTTTATCCAGCTCAGTCGTGGCAAAGCGCTTTAGAAGCAGCTGAAGCGGGAGAATCGCTCAAAATCTTTTTAAGTTGGCCTTAGCGATGTGTGGGGTAATTGCCGTGATCGGCAACGAAACTATTTCAATCGACCAACTTGCCGCGGGAGTCGATGCCTTGGCCAGCCGTGGACCCGATGGCAAGGGCCTGTGGCGTTCAGAGAATCAACGTGTGGGTTTGGGCCATGCCCGACTTGCCACCCGCGATCTGGCAGGGGGGCAGCAGCCCCTGCATTGTTCCCAACGCCAATTGAGTGGGGTTTTTAACGGTGAATTTTATGGGGTGGAGCCCTTGCGCGCAGACTTGGTAAACAAGGGGTATCATTTTTTAACCGATTCAGACAGTGAAGTTGCGCTTTATCTCTATGCAGAATACGGTTTGGATTGTCTGCGTTATTTGCGCGGGGAATTTGCATTGATTCTCTGGGATGGCCAAAAACAGGAATTAATCGCACTGCGCGATCGCTTTGGCATCAAGCCGCTTTTTTTTTCCAGGCAATCAGACACTTTGTTGTTGGCTTCTAAGGCTTCTGCTCTCTGGGCGATGGGCGTTTCACCCGCTTGGGATCTGAATGGCCTGGCCCAAATTTGCAGTTTTCAATACCCTTTGCCTGATCAATCGCTTTTTGCAAATATTCAGACTTTGCCTCCGGGCCATGGTTTGCGTTGGTGTTCAGGTCAACTTGAGTTGTTTTGTTATTGGGATCTGGACTATCCCGAGGCCAAAGACCTTCGGCCCGAGCCAGAAACCCATTTGATTCCCGAATTACAATCCGCAATCCAGACTGCGGTTGAACTGCGCAGAGTGGCAGACCTGCCCATTTGCTCATATCTCAGTGCGGGCCTGGACTCCAGTTTGATCACTTCTTTGCTCAATCAAGTGGCCCCGTCTCCTGCTTTTTGTGTGGGTTTTCCTGGTTGGGAGGGTGACGAAGGCCCTTTGGCTCAAATCACTGCAGATGCCTTGGGGATTCAGTTACATACCCTGCAACTCGATGTTTCCATGCTCCAGCAGGCCATGCTTGAGACCATTCGCGTGACTGAAGGACCGTGTATCAACCCACATGTGGTTGCCCGGCGTTTGCTTTGCCAAAAGATCCGGGCGGCAGGATTCAAGGTCGTCTTAACAGGGGAAGGGGCCGATGAGCTTTTTGGCGGTTACGCCCATTTGCTCGAAGATCTGTACCCCGGTGGGGATCGCCACGCAGGCTTGGTAGGCATGCATTTGCCTTTGGGGTTGGAACCAGACCTCTCACTTTTAGCGCGCGAATGGGGACATATTCCCACCTTTATTCAAGCCAAAGCGTCACTGTGTTTGCGTTTGCGCAGTTTGCTCAATCCCGATTTTCTCTCTGCATTTCCTTTCCCAGAGATGCAAATGCGGCTCTTGGCTGCTTTTCCTTCACAGGTTCTGGAGGGGCGTCATCCACTTCACCGTTCGCTCTATCTCTGGAACAAGCTGGGTTTGGCTGGGTATATATTGCCCACCGTCGGTGATGGGGCTGAAATGGCAGAAGGCCTGGAAGGGCGTTTGCCTTTTCTCGATCATCTGCTTTTTGAGCGGGTGCGAGGCTTGCCCCCAGAACAGCTGATGGCCCCAGGTCTGGAAAAAGCCCTGTTACGTAAATTGGCGCAACCCTGGTTGCCGCAATCCGTACTAAATCGCCCCAAAGCCCCTTTTTTAGCGCCTTCACTTTTGTCTCACAGATTGCAGGCAGAACCACAAGCCCAGCCAACCGTGCAAGCGGCTTTTTTTCCAGAGCCCTTGCCAGATTTTGTCGATGCCCCCGCTTTGGCTCAACGTTTACGATGGTTGGCTTATGCTCAGCCAGAAGAACATCAAAGTTGGGAGCCCCCCTTGCTGCTCTTGTCCTCGCTGTGCCAAATGCATCAACTATTTTTCTCAAACAAGGATTTATAAATGAGCCAAGCCACTCCCTGGTGGGAGACCTTTTACTCCAATCACTATGCCGAAGCGATGTTTCAATTGGATCGCGATTATCTCAACGCTGCCTGTGACTTCATTCTCGACAAGTTGCAATTGCAGTCAGGACAAACGGTCTTGGATCAGTGTTGTGGGATTGGCAATATCAGCCTTTTGTTGGGCCAAAGGGGCATTTCTGTGACAGGCATTGAGCAAAGCCTGAGCTATGTGCGACAAGCCCAAGAACGAGCCCGCTTGGGGGATTTGGACCAATGCCAATTTATCGCAGCAGATGCTTTCAGCTATGTCTCGCCCACCCCACTGGATGCCGCTTTTAATTGGCACACCAGTTTTGGCTATACCGCTGACGATCGCCAAAACCGGCACATGTTGGAAATGGCCTTTGCTTCGCTCAAACCCGGAGGTTATTTTCTCTTGGATTATCTTAACCTGCCCTATGTTTTCAAACATTTCCGCGCTACCATGATTACCTATCATCAGACCCAAGAAGGAGATGTAGAGGTGATTCGGGAATCCAGCCCCGATCTGGTCTCTGGGATGTTGAACCAACTTTGGACCTTCGTCTATTCCAATGCAGAGCGTCGTCTGGTACAACAGACGGGTACACGCATGTATTTGCCCTATCAATTGGGGGAGCTGCTCAAGCAAAGTGGTTTTGAGCTGATTGACTATTTTGGTAGTTTAACGGGTGACCCCCTCTCGATTGATACTTCCCGCTGTATTTGTTTGGCCCGGCGGCCTGTGTGAGCGCATTGCTGAAAGCGAACTTACCCCCAAGCCACGGTTCAATTGTGTTGCAGCCGGAAGCCTTTTACAGAGGTGAACTGGCCTTACTTACGGCCACATCCGCGACTTTGAAATTGGTTCAGGAACTTCACCAGCGACTCCACCAAGCCCTCCTTCCAGCCTCTACCTTTGCCAGGGCTCATCACATTTTGGCAAGTGAGCTCTTGCGCCACCGTCTCCATCATTTGCGCAGGCAACTTTACACTGATCAGGCGGTTTTAAAGTCGTTGGCTGCAATTGTATCTGAATTGGTTGAAGAGCTGAGTTGGCCTGAATTGCCTGCTGTGGATTTGCCCCGCCTACGCGCGATTGTCCCTCAGATGCATCAATTACCTGCCGCTGCAGACGCCTTTTCAGCCCACCGCGATACCTGGTATGCCAATCCTGCAGCCCAGATCAACCTTTGGATTCCCTTGGGGGATTATTCTGCCGCTCAGACTTTTGTGTTTTATCCAGCTTGCTTTTCTCGCCCGGTTAAAAACAATTCTGAGGGTTTTGACTATCAACAGTGGCAGGCCACTGTCGGTTGGCAAAGCTTGCAAAAACCTGAGTCAGCCATTTATCCCCAGGCCTTGGAAGTGCCAAATGTGGAGCAAATGGGATTTGCCTGTGAAGCCGGACAGCGGCTTTTGTTTTCGGGCTCACATCTGCATCAGCCCTTGCCAAATAACAGCGACCACATTCGCTTTAGCCTCGATATGCGTTTGGTGTGTCGGCGCGATTTTGCCGAACAGCGCGGTGCGCCTCAAATAGATAATCGCTCCAAAGGCAGTACTTGGTCTGAATTTGTTCCGCTGGAGGCTTGGCAATGACTGAACATTTCCGCTCTTTTGTTGATGCTCTCTCTCAGGTTATTTTGCGTCAGCCAGAGGCTCCGGCTTTGGTCAGTTCAGAAAGGACTTTGAGTTATGTCCAACTTTGGGAAGAATCTGGACGGGTAGCTGCTTTTTTGGGCTCGACAGGGCTGCAACCTGGCGAGCGGGTGGGCATTTGTTTGCCCAGATCTTTGGCCTGGATTATTGCCTTGATTGGTGCATGGCGGGCAGGCATGGTGATCACGCCTCTCGATCCCTTGGCACCCACTGAGCGTTTGGAGTGGCAACTCAAACACGCAACCTTGGCCACTGTCTTGGGGCAAGGTTCACCCCCTATGGGAATCCCGCTTTCAAGTTGGCTCGATTTGGCCCTGGCCTGTGATGCCGAGCCTCTCAAAGATAGCCATTTGCTGCAAGAGGGTGACCCAGCTTATTTGATCTTTACCTCGGGTTCAACAGGCCTTCCCAAAGGGGTTTTACTGCCCCACCGGGGCCTCTTACCGGTTTTAGAGGCCCAAATAGCAGCCTTTGGCTTGGGGCCCGGCTCTCGCTGTCTCTGGCTGCTTTCGCCTCTCTTTGATGCTTCCCTTTCAGATTTGGGAACCAGCCTCTTGGCAGGTGCCACCCTCTATATGGATTCTGGCCTGGAAAGGGATCTTGACCGCTTTAAACAAGCCCTCGCAAAATGGCAGATCACCCATCTCGATTTACCGCCTTCGTTATTGCCTCTGCTCAATCCCTCGGATTTTCCCAGCTCTTTTCAGACCTTGGTTCTCGGGGGGGAACCCAGTGATCCCGCTCGTCTGCGCTCTTGGGCTGAACATTTCAATCTGATCAATGTCTATGGCCCCACCGAAACAACCATCTGCGCCTCCTTGTGTGTGGTTGACCAGAATTGGCAAGTGCCTTTGCTCGGTCAGCCTTTGCCAGGCTTTGACTTTGTCGTTTTACAACCGGATCAAACCCCTGTGGAACAAGGCCAAGATGGAGAATTGTGGATCAGTGGCCCCGGTTTGGCTTTGGGATACGTCAATGCTTCACGCTTGACCCGCGATCGCTTCCGTGAGTTGAATGGGGTGCGCTTTTACCGCAGTGGCGATCGGGTTCAGCTTTTGCCAGAGGGGCAATTTGCTTTTCGGGGTCGCCTCGATCGCCAAATCAAATGGCATGGCCAGCGCCTGGAACCCGAAGAAATTGAAGCCGTGCTTTTGCAAGTGCCGGGTTTGACCCGCGTAGCTGTGTTTTTACACAACCAAGCTGGTCAAGATGACGGTGTTTTGAGTGTTGCATTTCAAACCCAAAGTTCTGAATGTATTGAGCAAAGCTTTTTGCAGACAACTTTAAAAGCCCGCTTGCCAGAATGGATGTTGCCTGTGCGCTGGTTTCAACCCGTTGAATGGCCACTCACAGCGACGGGCAAAACAGATTATGAAGCCTTGCAACAATTAGCGTTTGGAACGGATCTCTCTTCTGAGCCCATAGAATCTCCCGAAGAGGCCCTGTTTCTCAGCCTTTGGCGTGAAATTCTGAATCGCCCGGCTCTCAGTGCCAGCGAAGCTTTGGGCGCACATTCATTGCAAAAATTGGAGTTTTTGGCCCGCTGCAGTTTACAAGGTTTGCATCTCAATCCCGAACGCCTCAGTGCCTGTGATTCGGTCCGACAGATTGTAAAGATTCAACACCAAACAGAGGTCAGTGGTGTGCCTGTTGAACAATTATTGCCCGACACCCTGCTCAGCCCTTCCTGGCGACGATTTTTGGCCCAAACTCAGACCCATGCCGTTAAAGGCAAAGGGGAGACTTTGTTAACCGGTGCCACTGGATTTCTGGGCCGCTGGCTTTTGCGCAGCTTGCTCGAAGAGGGCAAAGGCCCCGTTCACTGCTTGGTGAGGGCCCGCAATGTCGAAGAAGGTTTGGAACGGCTTTTACAGGCCCTAAAGAGCACTGGGCCTTGCAAAAATGACTGGGCGAAACGGCTTGTTCCTTGGTGTGGTGACCTTGAAGCAGAACAGTGGGGTTTGCCGAATAGCTCTTGGAAACGTCTGGCTTTGGCCTTGGATCGGATCATTCACAGTGGGGCTCGCGTGCACCTCAGCGAGCCTTATGAGCGCCTCAAGGACCCCAATCTTAAAGGCACTCAAACGGCGCTTAAATTACAGGCTTCAGGCCGCAGCAAAGCCTTACATTATGTTTCGACCCTCTCGGTTTTTGTGGGCAGTGATCGCAATCAAGGTGTGGCTTATGAAGACGACGATCTCTCTCAGACCCGCACTCTTTTTGGGGGCTATGCCCAAAGTAAATGGGTGGCAGAGGCTTGGCTGCGCCAAAGTGGGGGCCAAGCGGGTCCGCTGCAGATCTACCGCTTGGGCTTGATTACTGGCGACACACAGACTGGCTGGTTTCCTGAAAAAGATTGGTTTCAATGGTTGACACAGGGATTGGTCAATTTGGGCGGTATACCCCAAGACATCGACCCCGCCTGGGCCCTGGATTTAACGCCAGTGGATTATGCCGCTCGAGCCTTGTTGGCCCTTGCCAAAAAGCCTTTGCCGGGCCTTCACACCTATCATCTGGCCAATCCCAAACCTCTCCTGCTAGGTCAGTGGCTCACAGCTTTACAGGCCTTTGGCGTGCGTTTAGAGCGCTTGCCCCGTGCTGAGTGGCATTTGCGTATGCAGGCAGCCTTGCAAAGCTGTACAGGCCCTGAAAGTGCTTCCTCACTCTTGGCCCTCTGTCGCCTCATGGGTGAAGAACAATACAAACATCTGCGCAGTCTTGATCTTTTTCAAACCACGGGTATGCGCTTTGATACCCAAAACGCAGATGCTCTCTTACACCCTCTGGGACATTTTTGCCCGGCACCAGAACCTGAATTACTTCAGCGCTACCTCATTCAGATGTTGAATTAGTCCTCAAAAATCTGAATTTGGTTGCGGCCACGATCTTTGGCCAGATACAGAGCTTTATCCGCCGCATTGAGCAATTGTTCTTTGGTTTTCTCGGCCCGTGGGATTTCCACTGCCAGGCCCAGACTCAACGCGACATATTTGTGCTCGGGAGACTCTGGATGGGGCAAGGCCAATTGGTGGACCGCTTCGGCCATGGCCTGGGCCACTTTATAGGCTCCTTGCAAAGGGGTTTCCGGCAATAGCACAACAAACTCTTCTCCACCGTACCGGGCCAAGAGATCACCGGGCCGTTTAATGACTTTTTTCAGGGCCTGGGTGACCTGAATCAGACAGTCATCGCCTTGCAAATGACCAAAGTGATCGTTGTAATATTTAAAATAATCCAAATCACACAGAATCAAGGCCAGAGGCGTGCCATTGCGCAAACAGCGTTGCCATTCTTTTTGTAAAATTTGGTCAAAGAAGCGGCGATTGGCGATTTCGGTTAAGCCATCCATTTGGGCCTGTTGGGCCAATTTGATTTCTAAATTTTTGCGCTCAGTGGTATCGCGAAAGGTCACAGCCAGACCATCGTCGAGTTTGACAGCGCTCAGATGCAGCCAAATCTGTTTCTGCTCCAAAAACAGCTCTTTGTCGAGAACCTGCCCCTTTTCGACAACTGTCACAAAGTCTTCAAACAGACCCTCAGCTTGAATTTCTGGATTTTTGCCAAATTGTTTTTCTGCTGAGGCGTTGAGCAATACCCATTTAAATTCAATAATTTGGCCATTTTCGTCACGCAGAGCTTCACAGGCGGCTATTCCATCTTGGGAACTGTTGAGAATACTCTCCAATTGCCTGCGCTGTTTGAGAATCGTCAATTGGCTTTCGATCCGGGCCAAGACCTCGGCCTCTTGAAAGGGCTTGGTGATATAATCCACGGCCCCGGCTTTTAAGGCCTTTACTTTTTCTTCGGTGTTCTGCATTGCACTGATAAACAACACAGGAATTTGCTTTAAATTGTCATTCTTTTTTAAAGCAAAACAGACTTCGTAGCCATCCATTTCAGGCATGCGAATATCCAGCAGAATTAAATCAGGTTTTTCTTTTTCAATCGCACTCAGGGCCTGTTTTCCTGAGGTGAAAGGGCGCACCACATAGCCCTGATCTTTGAGAATATTGATCAGCAGATGCAAATTATGGGGGTTGTCATCAATCAGGACAATGTCTTCAGCCATAGGATTTCCTGTATTTCAATACCCATTCATGATACAGGCTTATGAGAGAGGTGGGAATCGCTCAACAATTTTAAGATCTCGCTGTATTCGAATTGCTGGGCCCATTGATTCAACAAATGACCCAATTCGGGGCTGTGGGGAAAAATGGCGGCGATGGTTTTTTCCAAGGCCTCCATATAACCGAGTTCGGCTGCTTCGCGCAGATTGGCAATCTTGGCAGGGGGAATGCCTGCGAGAATGGCACCCCAGTCCTTTTGTTGCAGTGTCTGGGTTTCAGCATAACGGTAATTTAAACCCAATTGTTCAGCAATCAAACTCCAAATTTCTTGTTCTTGGATGGGCTTTCGGATAAACAGATCACAGCCTGCATCCAAGGTTTTGGCTTGTTCATCTGAAAAGGCACTTGCGGTCACAGCCACGATCACTGTTTTCTGATAACCCGCTTTAATCAGATTTTTGATCTCCCGAGCGGCCTGATAACCGTCCATAATCGGCATGCGCATATCCAGCAGAATCAAGTGGGGTTGCCAAGATTTAAATCTGTCTACTGCAACTTGACCATTTTCGGCCAGTTGTATTTGAAATCCCAAAGGTCGCAGATAGTGTTCGAGTAAATGGCAATTGTGGGGATCATCATCAACGATCAAAATTCGGATTTCGCCTTGGTCTGGCGCCAGACCCAAGATTTTTTTCGGCATTTGAATGACAGGTTGGTTGGGGCCGCTGAGGAAAACAGGGATCTGGAATTCAAACTGTGAACCCTGGCCCAAACTACTTTGAACTGCCAGTTTTCCTCCCATTTTTTCAATCAATTGTTGGCTGATGGCCAAACCCAAGCCCACCCCTTCGCGGCTGCGACCCAGACTTTGTAATTGCACAAAGGGTTGAAAAATGCTTTCCAACTGATCAGCTGAAATCCCCATGCCTGTATCTTCAACCAAAAAATGGAGTTGGTATGTTTGCGGTGCCGTCAAAGCCCGGGCTTTGACTTTGAGACTGACCTTCCCGCTTTCTGTGTATTTGAGCGCGTTGTTGAGCAAGTTAATCAAAATCTGACGCAATTGCTTTTCATCACACCGGATCAGGCGCGGGGTGTTCAGGGCCATCTCTACTTTGAGTTCGAGTCCTTTGGCCTGGGCCTTAAATTGCAACATCTCCTGCAAATCGTGAATCAGCAATTGTAGATCGCAATTGTCTTCATGCAATTCCAAGTTTCCTGCTTCAATTTTTGCCATTTCCAAGACATCGTTGAGAAGTTTGAGCAGGTGATCCCCACTGTTGACAATAATATTAGACCTGTTGCAATGAAAAATGCTGTGTAAAATGTAGCTTATGAAGATAAGTATAAGTGATTTGAAAACAG
>JBIKWL010000117.1:0-16884 GCA_044356335.1 Candidatus Sericytochromatia bacterium | reverse complement strand
CTGTATTCCAGTATTTACAAGCCTTGCGAATTTTTCAGGGGTTACACAAACAGGAGGTGCCTACAGAAAATATTTCCCTCGATGATTTCATGCGGCTTTGTGCCTCATGATTTCTCCGAAACTACAGTATGATGGAAGAGAAGAAGAAAATTTTAATTCCACGGAGGCCAATTTGAAGGATGTCAAATTCTTCATCCGACCATTTTCGTTTTATCATTTTAATCATCGAAGATGATCCTGACTTTGCGGCACTGCTTCAAGATATTCTCGAGAGCAATGGCTATGAGGTTCATTTGGCCGCAAAAGCAGAAGCGGCCCTTCATTTTTTAAATATCATCTCTCCCCATCTGATTATTTCAGATCTTTATTTACCAGATATGTATGGGCTCGAATTGCTCAAACAAATAAAATCAAGCCATTCTCAGGTGCCACTTGTTTTTCTCTCGGGTTATTCCGAAGAGATGGATATTGTTTTGGGGCTTGATTTGGGGGTGGAAGATTATCTTGCCAAGCCACTCAGAGCAAAAGAGTTATTGGAATGCATTCGGAAAGTCTTGGGGCAACCCCAGCCTGTTCCTCTCGAACCCTCAGAAACCAAACCCAGCGAGGAAAGTGATTCTCTGTGCCCGATCGGTGATTCTTTAATGAAGATCGATTTATTGAGCCGGGAAGCGATGATTCATCATTGGCTTTTGCCTTTGACTGAAAAAGAGTTTGAGATTTTGATGTTTCTGGCTGCTTCTCCAGATCAGGTTTTTTCCCGGGCACAGTTGGTAGAACATATTTGGGCCCATGGAGAGCAAATCGATGCGCGTACGATCGATGCCCATATTAGCCATTTGCGTAAAAAAATGCGAAAAGCAACTCCCAATCGCTATCCCTGGATTTATACCCAACGTGGAAAAGGGTATGCATTTAAACCCTTTGTTAACTCATTACCATCGCTTCAGGGTTAAACATCCATGAACCTGAAAATTTTATTTCTGCACAATCTCTCCCAAGAACCGCTTGAATTTAAACCCTGGAAAGATGCTTCGGTGCAGATAGCATCTTTAGATCGTGAGAATCTACTTTTGCACTTAACCCAGCAAACCTGGGATATCGTTTGCTGTTTAGATCAAACGGCTGATTGTAACGATCTCCTGTTCTTAAAAGAATTACAAAATCAGCTGGAAGCATTCTGGCCATTGGTTTGGGTGGGGTATGAGCAAGACTTTTCTTATCACCAAATTGCCTTTGAATTGGGGGCTGATGCCTATCTGCCTTTTGCGGATTTACTGAGTCCTTTTGGTCTAAATGGCTTATTACAAGCTCAAATGAGTCGAAAGCGCTGTTTGCAAAGTCACACTGAAAAACAAAATTTGCAAGCAGAACTGGGCCTTCAGACCCAACAATTGCTGTTGGCCGGTTATTTGGCCGAAGAAAGTCACCGCAGAACCCAATTACTCAAAGATGTCGCAACCCAAGCCAATGCGCCAGGTACTTTGGAACAAATGCTTTTGTCTGTATTGGAGCAGATTTGTTTTTATACCTCTTGGCCGGTGGGACATGTTTTTTTGTGCCACACACCTGTGGGCAAAAGAATGGAACGACTCAAGTCCAGCGCAATATGGTCTCTCTCTGAACAGGAATTGTTTGAATCATTTTCCTTGGATCCCCAGGTCGATTTAATGCCTTGGGAGGGCTTACCTGGATTGGTCTATACCCGTCAAAGACCGGCTTGGCACGATTTTAGCCTGGATCAGACGGGAGAAAAGCTGTTTTCCCATCGCTATGTAAGGGCAATGCAGTTTGATTTTAAAAGTCAGTTGGCTTTCCCGATTAAGGTGAAAGACAAAGTGGTTGCCGTCTTGGAATTTTTTTCTTTGGCCCGTGAACATCCGGGGGAGGATTTATTGGCTCTTTTGACCCTGGTGGGTGAACAGATCAGCTATGCGATTGAACGCAAAAAAGGGGTGAATATGTTGCAATTGAGCCAAGAGCGTTTGCAACATGCGCATCGTTTGGCCCAGTTGGGCGCTTGGGAGTGGAACCGCAGTTTAGACCAATTTTGGCTCTCCGATGAAATTTATCAAATGGCTGAAATCGAACCTGAGATACCCGTTGAACAATTAAAAGGAGCCTTTTATGCCCGGATACACCCTGAAGATTTGGCTGGATTTTTGGCTCAAATTTCGGATGCGGTCACCCATCAAAGCGTTTTTAGAATGGACCACCGACTTTTATTGCCCAGCCATCGGGTACTGTATGTTCACTCTGAATGCCAGCTTGTACCTGACGATTTGGGGCAGCAGGATATTTTGCAAGGCGTGATGCAAAATATCACGGCCCGCAAACAACAGGAATTAGAACTGGAAAAACTTCGTCAGCAAGCTGATGCGGCCAATTTGGCAAAAAGCAATTTTATTGCCAATATGAGCCATGAAATTCGCACCCCTTTAAATGCGGTATTGGGCTGTACCCAATTGTTGCAACAGACCATGGGGCTGTCCGTGAAACAGTTGGGTTATCTCGAAACGATTTTTCTCAGCGGTGAACATCTCTTGAAATTGATCAATGAAATTTTAGAGATGTCAAAAATTGAGTCCGGTTACGTTTTTTATAATCCTGCTCCTTGTCATTTGGCTACTTTATTGACTCAGATTCAAGCTGTTCTTCAACACCAAGCCGCGCAAAATCCGGATCTCAGTTTAATTTTTGATTATTCAGAGGCTTTGCCAGGTTGGATTCTCACGGATGAGGGGAAGTTGCGCCAGGTTTTGTTACATCTTTTGGGTAATGCCATAAAGTTTACCCAAGCAGGTTCTGTTTCTTTACGTGTGCGCCACCATCAAGACCAGTTGCATTTTGAAATTAAAGACACGGGTTCGGGCATTGGCCAGAAAGAACAGGCGCTTTTGTTTAATTCCTTTGTGCAAACCCAATCTGGTCGCGATTTGCACAAAGGAGCCGGTTTGGGGCTGGTTTTAAGCCAGCGCTACGTTCACTTATTGGGGGGAGATATTGCTGTTTCGAGCGGATTGGGGCAAGGCAGTTGTTTTTCGTTTTCGATACCCGTTGAAGCCCTTTTCGGGATGGCTGAAAACCCTCAGTCTGAGGAACAAAAGTATGTTGATCCTCAGGCCCAGTCTAATGCTCACTACCGCATTTTGGTGGTGGATGACAAAGACATCAATCGACAAATTGTGACGGAGGTTTTGGATTTGCCCACTGTCTTTGTCCGTGAGGCCAGCAATGGCCAAGAAGCCATCGAAATACAGCAAGATTGGCAACCTCATTTGATTTTGATGGATATGTTTATGCCCGTGATGGGGGGCAAAGAAGCCGTTGAGTTGATTCGCCAAAAAGAGGCGGGGCAAACCTGTATTATCATTTTATTGACAGCCAGTTCTTTGGATTCGGAATGTTTGGAGACATTGGCTTTGGGGGCAAATGATATTCTCTTAAAACCCTTTAAATTGAGGGAACTCTGTCAGAAAATAAGTCAGTATCTTCCGATTGCGTTTTCCCAAAATTTTGCCGTTCAAGCCCCCTTGACTGGTTTAAACGAAGATTTGCGAGCCCGTTTATATCAAGCCGCTTTGGCGGCAGATCAAGACTTTATATTCGATTCTTTGTCTGGAATTGATTATGAAAATCCCTCTTTAGTCAAAAAAATAAGAGATTTTGCGGAGAATTTTCAATACGATCAATTAATTGAATTTCTCGAAAAAAATTAATGCTTTGATGCCTGTTTGATTTTATCTTTTTTTAGGAGTTTTTATGCTCGAAACCGCAAAGGAACAACAATTAAAATTTGATATTTTAATTGTCGATGATACGCCTCAAAATTTGAAGGTTTTATCTGATTTTCTGCGAAATAAAGGCTATAAAGTGCGTCCTGTTCCCAGCGGAAAGTTAGCTTTGCGAGCTGCAGAAATCAGCCCACCAGATTTGGTTTTGCTCGATATTAATATGCCGGAAATGAATGGCTATGAGGTCTGTGAGGCGTTTAAAGCCCATCCGGCACTCAAAGATATCCCGGTTATTTTTATCAGTGCCCTCAGCGAAACCCTGGATAAGGTGCGTGCTTTTAACGTGGGCGGGATTGACTATATTACCAAACCCTTTCAATTTGAAGAGGTGCAGGTACGCATTCGCACCCATTTGGCTTTGCAGCAATTAAATCAGAATCTCAGCCAACAAAATCGGGCCTTACAAACCAGTTTAAAACGTCAGCAGGAATTGGAAGAACAGCGGGACAATCTTTTGCATATGATCGTCCACGATTTAAGGGCCCCTTTATCGGGGATCATGGGCTACCTCTCTCTTCTAGAGAGGGGGGCAGACACCTTTTCTGAGAAACATCAACGGCATCTCAATTTGGCCATCAAGAGTTCACAAACCCTGATTGATATGATCAGTGAGTTGCTCGACGTCTATAAATTGGAAAATGGAGAAATGCCCCTGTTTCGAGATTCGAAAGATATTTGTCAAACCATTCTTCAGGCCACAGAAACCCTCGAAGGCATTTTCACGGATAAGGTGTTAATCTCTGAGTTACCGCAGGCTCCTTCGCTTGTTTTCCTTGACCATGATTTGATCCGCCGCGTGATCATCAACCTTTTGAGCAATGCGCTTAAATTTACGCCACGCGGGGGAGAAATCAAAATCCTGGCTAAAATAGGTGACGATCGCTTAACCGTGGCTGTGCAAGATTCCGGATCAGGCATTCCTGAAGAACTGCAGGCAAAAATTTTTGAAAAATTTGGTCAGGCTGAACTGCGTCAAGAAAACCGCAGGTATTCAACGGGGCTGGGCTTAACTTTTTGTCGCATGGTGGTCGAAGCCCATGGCGGCAAGATCGGTGTCAGCAGTCAAATGGGTCAAGGCTCTCGGTTTGAATTTGTTTTGCCAGCATCTTTGCCCGAAACCGCCTCAGATTTGCCAATAAATATCTCTGCCAATTAATTTGCTCAAAGCTGTGATTAGTTGCTGCGGCGAAAAGGGTTTGGCCAAAAAGTCTGAACAACCCATTTCGGCAAGCTCTTTTTCCACATAAGACAGGGGATGTCCGCTGATGACTAAAATGGGGATTTTTTGTGTGGATTGCATTTTTTTTAGCTGTTTGCCAAGCTGGAGCCCGTCTATTTCAGGCATGTTTAAGTCTAAGAGAATGACGTCTACCGCTTGTGTCATGGCCCATCTTAAGCCTTCACGCGGATCTGTGGTCACTTGCACGGTAAAAAGTGTGTCTTCGAGAATGCTGCTGATCAATTCGCCAAAGATCGGTTCATCATCAATCACAAGCAAATTTTTTGTTTTGATCGCTTGGGCTTTTTTTGCTACTTCTTTGACAAGGGCTCCGCTGTCTTCTCTGTTTTCTCCATCGTTTGGCATGTCTTCAGCGGCGAGTGACAGGCCCAGAAAGGCAGACAAACGCTTTAAAAAATAACTCTGTTTAAAGGGTTTGAGAATATAACCCAAGACCCCCAACTCACTGGCCCTTTGTATACTAGAAAGGTGCTCATTGGCTGTCAACATCACGACAGGCAGATGTTGGGTGCTTTGCATATTGCGGATTTGTTGTAAGAGATCCAACCCGTTGACTTCGGGCATATCTATATCCAAAAGGAGTAAATCGGGTTTTGTGCTCATGGCCAAGCGCAAGCCCTCTCGTGTATCGGTTGTGGTTTGAATTTCAACGGGAACATCAGCCAAGATTTCAGTGACCAATTCACCGATCAATTCACTGTCATCTATCAGAAGGACTTTTTTCTCTGCCATTGTTAACGCGCTTTAAGGTGCCTATTGCGTCGGGATTGCCTTGGGAAGGCTCTAGAACGCATGGTAGCATGATGGGGATGAGAAAAAAAGCCATCCTTTTAGCAGCCTTTCATCAAAAATTCGAGGATACGCCGATGGAATCAAATATCCGCATGGAAAAAGACAGTTTGGGAGAGGTGGCTGTGCCCGCCGATCGCTATTATGGGGCCCAGACGCAACGCTCGTTTGAAAATTTTAAAATTGGGGGAGAGCGCTTTCCCCGTGAGTTTATCCGTGCTTTTGGCATTATTAAAAAAGCAGCCGCCAAGGTCAATGCCGATTTGGGCGTGCTCTCAGCTGAAAAATCAACGCTTATTCAGCAGGTCGCTGACGAAGTGATTGCCGGGCAATTGGATGCCCATTTTCCCTTGGTGGTCTGGCAAACCGGCAGCGGCACCCAGACCAACATGAATGTGAACGAGGTCATTTCTAACCGTGCGATCGAGATCGCCGGGGGTGTCATGGGCAGCAAGGCCCCAATTCATCCCAATGACGATGTGAACCAGTCGCAGTCTTCCAACGATACCTTTCCCACTGCGATGCACGTGGCTGCAGCAGAGCAGGTGCATCACCACCTGATTCCCAATTTGCAATTGCTGCAAAAGACCCTGGCCGAAAAGGCCGAGGCTTACAAAGACATTGTCAAAATTGGCCGCACCCATTTGCAGGATGCCACGCCGCTGACCTTGGGTCAGGAGTTTTCTGGTTATGCCGCCCAACTCGAAGGGGTGATCAAAGGCGTTCTGGCTGTGATGCCCCAGGTCTATGAATTGACCCTTGGGGGCACCGCTGTGGGTACGGGTTTAAATGCCCCCAAAGGCTATTCCAAAGCCGTGGCCGAAGAAATTGCCCGTCTGAGTGGATTGCCCTTTGTGACGGCCCCGAATAAATTTGCGGGTTTGGCCTGTCACGACCCGCTGGTTTTGCTCAGTGGCGCCCTCAAAATGGCGGCCTGTGCCCTGATGAAAATTGCCAATGATATTCGCTGGCTGGCGAGTGGTCCCCGCTGCGGAATTGGCGAAATTTCGATTCCCGAAAACGAACCCGGCAGCTCAATTATGCCTGGTAAGGTCAATCCCACCCAGTGTGAGGCCATGACCATGGTCTGTGCCCAGGTCATTGGCAATGATATGGCTGTTGCCATTGGGGGTGCCTCTGGCAATTTTGAACTCAATGTCTTCAAACCTCTGATTATCCACAATGTGTTGCAAAGCATGCGTCTGCTGGGCGATGCCTGCCATGCCTTTAACGACAAATGTGCCGTTGGCATCGAACCCAACCATGCCCGCATCAGCGAATTGCTGGACAAATCCTTGATGTTGGTGACGTCGCTGGCTCCGGCGATTGGCTACGACAAAGCAGCCAAAATTGCCCTCAAGGCCCATCACGATGGCACCACGCTGCTCGAAGCCGGTCTGGCGCTGGAGTATGTCACCGAAGAGCTCTTCCGCGAATATGTGCAACCCCACAAAATGTTGGGACATGGGGAATAATCCATGAAAGAACTTCACCGTTCGGCCCTGCGTTTTATCGAGGCCCAGTCCAAGATTCCGGGAGGGGTCAACAGTCCCGCTCGGGCCTTTAAAGCGGTGGGCGGCACCCCGCCGTTTATGAAAAAAGCCAAAGGCGCCCATATGTGGGACATCGATGGCAATGAGTACATCGACTACATTGGCTCCTGGGGCCCGATGATTCTCGGACATGGCTATCCACCTGTGATCGAGGCGATTCGCAAACAACTCGAATTTGGTACGAGTTTTGGCACCCCCACAGAAATTGAAATTGACATGGCCGATCTGGTGATTGCGGCTGTGCCTTCGATAGAAATGGTGCGTATGGTCAATTCGGGTACCGAGGCTGTGATGAGTGCCATTCGCCTGGCCCGCGGCTATACCGGGCGCGAAAAAATCATTAAATTCAGTGGCTGTTATCATGGCCACAGCGATATGCTCTTGGCCGAAGCCGGTTCTGGTGTGGCCAGTTTGGGCATTCCCGGCACGCCCGGCGTGCCGGCTGCCCTGGTCGAACACACCATGACAGCCCCTTTTAATGATATCGCAGCGGTCAAACAGATCTTTGCGGCCTATCCGGGGCAGATTGCGGCTGTGGTGATTGAACCCGTGGCGGGCAATATGGGCTTGGTTTTGCCCCGCACGGGCTTTTTGGAGCAATTGCGGGAATTGACTCAGACCGAAGGCACAGTATTGATCTTCGACGAGGTCATGACGGGTTTTCGCCTGGCGTATGGCGGTGCTCAGGCCCGTTTGGGTGTGACTCCAGATATGACCTGTCTCGGCAAGATTATCGGCGGCGGCATGCCTGTCGGGGCCTATGGTGGCAAACGTGAGATTATGGAATGTCTGGCGCCAGCGGGAAAAGTCTATCAGGCTGGAACGCTAAGCGGCAATCCTGTCGCCATGCAGGCTGGGGTCGCAACGCTCAAAGCCCTGAGAGACAATCCCAATGCCTACGAAGAGCTGGAACAAAAGGGCAAATTGCTCTGCCGTGGCATGAGTGATTTGGCGCGCGAAATTCAGGTGCCCGTGAGTATCAATCTGATGGGCTCGATGTTTTGTCTCTTTTTCACAGACCAGGATGTCTATGATTATGCCTCTGCCAAAACCTCCAATTTGGAGGCCTTTAAAGTCTTTTTTCATACCCTGCTCGCAGAGGGGATTTATTTCCCGCCGGCTCAATTTGAGGCCTGCTTTATTTCTCTGGCTCACAGCGATGCTGACTTACATAAGACCCTCAAAGCTGTGGAAAAAGGCTTGAAAAAAGTCAAAAGCCAGAATTTTTAGATTTCTTTAATCTTTCTGGTTGCCAGTTTTTTAAGGCGGATTGTACCTCAGCAAAGACAGATTCCCAGTCTCCTGGGGTCTTTTGCCTGAAAAGGCGCATGCTTGGGTACCATTTAAAGTCAGTGCCTCTTGCAGGCCAAAACCAATAGACCGGTGTGGGAAGTAAGACCCACACCGGTTTGTTGAGTGCTCCAGCCAAATGGGCCACGGCGGTATCTGCGCTGATCAGCAAGTCCAAATCTTGAATCAGGTAGGCTGTGTCGTGCCAATTCTGAATGGCTTGAGAGAGATCTTCTAACTGTGGAAAGGCTTGCAAAGCCTGAGGCTCGGGCGGCCATTGCAGGCTCAAAAAATGATCTTCGGAAAAGGCCTTTGCACATTCGACAAAGCCTTTGAGTGGCAATGTCTTGCGTGCCGCCATGCGTTGGGCTGTTGGCAAGGGGTGTTGTTCTGGGGGCTGTCCATGCCAGCAAAAGCCGATTCGGCGTGCGCTGGCTGTATTTTGTTTGGGGGGTGTGGCCAGTCTGAGATAGGGGGGCGCGTGCTCCAGCGGGGTTTGCTTTAAGAGATGCGGCAGATCAAAAAGGCGGATGGCCCGATCCCAGTTTGCCGATTCATGGGGCAAGAGGGCTTTGATTCTGGGTTCCTGCTCAATCGACTCTTGAACAATCGACGATTGCTCAATCAGGGCCTTGAAACTGGCAGGACACCTGAGCAAAATCTGGGCAGCGGGCACCCCCTTGAGAAAACGTAAAAAGAGCAAGATATCTCCCTGCCCGTATTCACTTTCAACCAAAAGGGTTTTCTGTTCAAGAGATTCCCCTTGCCACAAAGGCATTGGGATCTGACCCCGCCAATCCATGCAGCGCTGCCGCCAGCGCAATCCGGCAAAACCCTCAACCCAGTTTTCGGCAGCCAAGTTGAGCAGGGCAAGGTTGAGCTGGGCCTCTGCCAATTCGGGCTCGCTTTGGAGCGCGGCTTGGTAGCCGTTGTAGGCGGCCTGAAAATCTCCTTTTTCTTGCAGGACACTGCCCAAATTGAACCAGGCATCAGCCAAATCGGGAGCGAGCTGCAGGGCTTGGCGATGGGCATGTTCAGCTGCTTTTAAATGTCCCTGATCATGAAGCAGAACACCCAATTGGGTCCAGAAACGTGCGGCTGCTTGTGGTTCTAAATTGGGCAATTGCAGGCCCCGCTGAAAATACATTTCGGCTTCTTGCCAGGCCCGCTGACGCCGCAAAATCTCGCCAGCCCCGAGCAACGCTGCTGGCTGAGTGGGCTCTAGCTCCAAAAGAGTCAAATAGGCCTTTAGCGCCTGTGCCAAGTCGCCCAGTTCTTCGCAGAGGCGTGCCAGATTCAGCCAGGCCAGGCCATAATCGGGCCGCAGTACTAATGCGGCCTTATAGGCCTGTTTGGCTTGGGTCAGAGCGCCGATTTCGCTGAGCAGATTGCCTTGGCTATTGTGCAACTCAGCATCCAAATTTGCGTCCAACTTCGTTGCTGTCATTTTTAAAGCCTGCTCAAGGGAAACCAGGGCGGCTTGGGGGCCTTGAAGCTGACGTTGGATCAAGGCCAATAAATGCCAGCCTGCGGGATTGGCTTGGTGGCGCAAACCCGCTTGGCAGTTTTGCAGAGCGTTTTGAAAGTCCCCTTGAACCAAATCTGAATGGGCTTGGTTAAAGAACTCTTCGGCTTTCATGGTGTGGCAGCAAAGACAATCGGGTGTTCATAAAACCAGCGATGAACGGGCTCACAGTTGTTTTGCCCAAAACCATGAATCAAGCGCTGCCGTTCCAGAGCTGAAAGGGGAAATGTTTGCAGTGGGGGGTGTTGATTAAAACCAAACGAAATGGCCATGACTGAGCTGTCTTGGATAATTTGTAAGCCCGCTGTGCCGATGCGGGCGTAGTGCTGAAGATACCTGCCATCGAGGGTGGGGAAATAACTCTCAATATCGGTCTTTAAATAGGGCAGGGGGTGGCGAAAATACAGGGGATGTAAGTGGTAGCCGCGCACCAAAAACTGTTTTTCTGACAGCCATTCTGCGGTCAGAGAAGGCAGATCCACAAATTGCTCGGCATCAATAAATGAGGCCCGCAAAGACGGGTGCATCTCTTGCAATAGGAGTTCTACCAGGTCTCGGGCAGAGACAGAGAGTGTGTCTGCTTTTCGCCATTTTTCTAGCAAGGGGGCTGCATTTTCAAAAGACAGACGCAGACCCGCCAGTAAAACCACCTCGGTATCTGCTTGGAGTTGCTTTTTGAGCTGCTCTAAACAGTCTTGGGCCAAGATCAAATCGGGGGTTAAAGCGATCAGGGCATGGCCGCTGCGGTTGGCTTCTGCAATGGCTTCTTGATAAGCCAGACTTGCTCTGTGATAGCGCCGAATGGTGAGCGGCAGATCGGTGTTTTCCGGGGGCAGTGGGCGAAATAATACCTCTGCGGGCAGATGGCCAAGTTTGCGAAAATAGGTTATAAGCGCATTTTGGGCTTGCTCACAGGCATAAAAGATCAAACGAGAGGGGATTTGTTCTGCCCAGAGTGGCAGGTTGGCTTTGGCCAATAGAGAGGGCAGGGCATATTTCAACAGCAAATCTGTGTGTTGAGAGCCCCAGACTGGAAAAATGAAGTCTGTAACAGGAGAAAAAGTCATGGGCTTATTATAACTTTTAAATGAGAAGCTCAAAAGAAATCGCTTTTGGCTCTGGTATACTGAAGTCGGCTGGGCACAGCTGTTTGCTGTCCTGCTAGCTCATATCCGACAGGAGAATCCCCCGATGACCGTTCAAGCGCCCTTTAAAGATTTAACCGAAGCCTTTGTCGTGGCCAAACGTGGCCTGAAAAGTGATGTCGAGGTTTTGGTTGCCCAAATTCCCGAGGGAGGGCTGTACTTGTCTTTGGCCCGCTCATTGGGCTTGCCTGATGACGAAACCCCCTTGCCTCCTGAAGCGGCTGTGAGTTCACATATGTTGCAACATCCCGATGGCGGCGTTTATGTCGCAATTTTTACGCGTGCAGAATATGCCCGCAAAGCCCAGCAGGAGCAAAACTGGACCAGTGACAGCGGTAAGGCTGAAGTGGCACCTTTGCCGGCCCGCAATGCCCTGTATTATGCCCTGCAGCTGATTCTCAAAAATGAACAGGTGATTGGTGCCCTGGTCAATGCCTACCAGGATGACGCCATTGAACTCAATGCGATGGAGATCAAAAGCCTGTTTGAAGGTGTGCCTGTGCCTTTTGAAGGCTACGCTCACAATGTGCCTTACGGCGAAGGTGAAAGCATTATGATTCGCTTGGCAGATATGTCTGAGGTGCCGGGTTTTACACCGACCGTTCAGGGCTTTCTCTTGGCTCATCCCCAAATTAAACATTACGAAATGGTCGCTCTTTTTGATGAACAGCGCAATATGCAGCCCTATCTGGCGATCAATTTCCATACCGAAGTCCCCGAAGAGCAATACGGTGAGCTGGCCGCTGGTTTTGTCAAACATCTGCGCGACAATCTCGACCTGCCCGAACGTCTTGAAGTGATGTTCAATCAGGAGTTTCCGGGGCTGATTTAAAATGCACACATCGGGTCTCAAATACCTGCATACCATGCTGCGGGTGCTCGATTTGGAGAAAGCGTTGACGTTTTTTGTTGATCAACTCGGTCTCCAGGTTTTGCGCCGCAATGATTATGAGAAAGGCCGCTTTAGCTTGGTTTTTCTCGGCCCCGCCCCCGATCAACCGGTTGTGGAACTGACCTGGAATTGGGATCAGAGCGAACCTTACCCGGAGGGACGTTTCTTTGGGCATCTGGCGTTTGAAGTCGAAGACATCTACGCCACCTGTGCCCGTTTACAGGCCTCGGGGGTGACGATTCACCGCCCCCCCCGAGATGGACGCATGGCATTTATTAAGTCTCCCGATGGTCATTCTGTAGAGTTATTGCAGGCCGGAGGCGCTTTGACGCCAGCCGAGCCCTGGCTGTCTGCGCCGAATATCGGAGAGTGGTAATGGCCTCTGTCTTGGTGGCGGGTGCTGCGGGGCTGATTGGCTCTGCGCTCTGCCGCCAGCTTTTGGCAGAGGGCCAGTCCGTCATCGGACTTGATAACTTTTTGACAGGCTCCCGCGAAAACAGTGCCGAATTACAGGCTTTGCCCGGCTTTCGTTTGATCGAAGCGGATATTACCTTGCCTTGGCCAGAGGCGCTTCAGGCCGAGGCCTTTTCCCAGATTTACCATTTGGCCTCACCCGCCAGTCCCCTTGATTTTGAGAGCTTACCGCTGGAGATCTTAAGGGTCAATTCCCTGGGCACTTGGAATTTGCTCGATCTGGCGCGCAAACACCAGGCCAAATTGGTGTATACCTCCACTTCGGAGGTCTACGGCAATCCCCAGGTGCATCCCCAAGTGGAAAGCTATTGGGGCCATGTCAATCCTGTCGGACAGCGCAGCTGTTACGATGAGGGCAAGCGCTTTGGCGAGGCCCTGATTGTCAATTACGCCCGTGTTCATGGTCTGCGTTACAGTATTGCTCGCGTGTTTAATACCTATGGGCCGGGGATGGCCAACGATGGACGTGTGGTGCCCCAGTTTCTGCTTCAAGCCCTGCGCAAAGAGCCCCTCAGCCTGCACGGCGCTGGGCAGCAGACCCGCAGTTTTTGTTTTGTCTCAGACCTGGTGCGTGGTTTGGCTGGGCTCATGCATTCAGAGCAAACCGATGGCGAGATCTTCAATCTGGGCAATCCCCAAGAATACACGATCGAAACCCTGGCCACCACCATCTGCGAAGTAGCAGGGATTCCCACCCGTTTACAGGCCTTGCCCTCTCCGCGCTCCGACGACCCTGAGCGGCGGCGCCCAGATATCTCCAAGATTCGCGCGGCCATTGGCTGGGAGCCTCAGGTCTCGCTGCGCGAAGGTCTCGAATTGAGCCTCGCAGACTTTCGCCGGCGCTTTGCATGAAAATCACGATCATGGGTTCGGGGTATGTCGGTCTGGTCACTGGGGCCTGTTTTGCAGAATTGGGCCACGATGTCCTCTGTATCGACAATCATCTCGAAAAAATAGCCCTTTTGCGCGCTGGACAGGTCCCCATTTATGAGCCCGGTTTGGAGGCCCTTTTGCATGCCAATGTTGCCGAAGGCCGATTGGCGTTTAGCACCGAAATTGCCGAAGGGGTGCAATTTGGGGATATTCTGTTTATTTGTGTTGGCACGCCCTCAATGCCCGATGGCAGTCTTGACCTCTCCGCCATGGAAAAGGTGATCAAAGAGATTGCTGGCGCCATGCGCAGTTATAAGCTGATTGTCGAAAAAAGCACGGTCCCTGTGCGCACGGCCGAATCGATGGAGGCCCTTGCGCGCAAACATCTCTCCCAGAGCCATGTCGAGTTTGATTTGGCTTCCAACCCCGAGTTCCTGGCCGAAGGCAGTGCCATCCAAGACTTTATGCAGCCCGATCGGGTGGTCTTGGGGGTCAATTCTGAGCGGGCTGCTTCGCTGCTGGTGCAATTGTATGCGCCTTTAAATGCGCCGATGTTGATCACGGATATCAACAGCGCTGAGCTGATCAAACATGCCAGCAACGCCTTTTTGGCGATGAAAATTTCTTTTGCCAATGCCCTGGCCACGATCTGTGAGCGCACAGGTGCAGATATTGGCAAGGTCACGCGGGGCATGGGGCTGGACAAACGGATTGGCCCGCAATTTCTCAAAGCGGGGCTGGGTTATGGCGGCAGTTGTTTTCCCAAAGACCTTTCGGGTTTTATCCATATAGTCGAAGAACACGGCTACGATTTTTCACTTTTAAAAGCTGTGCAAAATATAAATTTACAGCAACGCCAGCATTTTATCCGTAAAATTCAAACTGCCCTTGGCGATCTTGCTCACAAACGTTTGGCGATACTCGGCCTTTCATTTAAACCCCAAACCGATGATATCCGCGAAGCGCCATCGCTGTTTATCATTGCAGCGCTTTTGGCTGCAGGGGCGACGCTTTCGGTTTATGATCCGGTGGCCATGCCAAAAGTCAAAGCGCTTTTGGGAGAGCAGGTGACCTATGCCGAAGATGTTTACCAGGCCTGCGAACAGGCTGATGCCGCGATCTTTGTCACAGAGTGGTCGGAGTTTCGCTTCTTGAATTTGCCCCGCCTCAAACAGCTTTTAAAGCAGCCTGTGATTATTGATGGCCGCAATATTTTTGACCCTGGCAAATTGCAGACCCTGGGCTTTTATTACGATAGCGTGGGACGTGCTGCGGTTCAACCTTGAGAAATCAAGTCACCCACCGAGATTTTTGGGCTTAAATCAGTTAAAATACCTCAACTCAATAAGTAAAGGCAATGAGGTAAACCCGTGAACAAAATACTCAAATGGACAGGCATTGTGCTCTCTGTTCCCGTGATTGGAGTGGCCGGTTTGGTGGGCTGGGTCTCGCTGAGTGTCAGCAGTCGCATGGGCAAAACCTATCAGGTACCCCTCCCGTACAATTTGCGGCTGATGTCAAAGCAGACATTGCGGTGGGGGAACGCATCGTCCAGATCCGCAATGGCTGTGTGGATTGTCATGGCCCTGATCTGGCAGGCAAAGCCGTGATGGACAATGGCGCGATGGGGCGTGTTTATGCCTCGAATATTACCCCTGCAGCTCTCAAAGATTGGAGCGATGGTGAAGTCGCTCGCGCCATTCGCCATGGCATTGGCAAAAAAGGCCAACCCTTGGTGCTGATGCCTTCCCATGACTACCAATATCTCAGTGCATCAGACCTGGCCAGTGTCGTGGCCTATCTGCGTACAGTCAAAGCTGTTGCCAAAGAAAATCAAAGCCAAAAATTGGGCCCGATTGCCTCAATGCTCTTGGTCACGAACAAAGCTCCGCTTTTGCCTGCCGAGAAAATTGAACATACGGCTGCCTTTCATGTCAAACCCGCCGAAACCATCAGCGTCGAGTTTGGCAAATACCTTTCAGATACGGCTTGTATCGGCTGCCACAGCCCCAATCTCAAAGGAGGCCCGATTCCTGGTGGGCCACCCGATTGGCCGCCTGCTAAAGATCTGACCCAGACCGGCTTGGGCAAATGGAAAGAGGCAGATTTTGTCAAATCCATGAAAGAGGGCGTCAATCTCCAGGGCGAAAAAATCAAAGCACCCATGCCGACGGCTTTAACGGCCAAATACTCTGAGACAGAGGTCAAAGCGCTGTGGGCCTATTTGCAGACGGTGAAATGATTATGATCAGACTTAACTTTGGCTATTCTAACAGGCGCTAATTCCATTTTTTATTGAAAGAGGGGGAGATTGAGTGAATACAAGCATTTATTTGCTTGAGTCAGATTCGCTTAAACGCGAACAACTAAAAAAGTATCTCACCCCTCTCAAATGTGAAATACGTGAAGGGGAGTCTTTGCTGGTCGCGGCTAAAGAGTTATTTGTTCTCCCTTCTCGCCTCGTGATCACTGCTCTTGAATTTGAACAGGCGGAATCTGGGTTGGATCTCTTGCTCTGGTTGCGACAGTTTGCGCCACGCACGACTGTCATTTTACTTACAGAGGAAAAACCACTTGAGCTTAGTAACCTCGTTCAGTGGAATGGGGGCTATCTACTCGACTATGCAGATATGAGGCAAATACATGCGTTGATTGTCAGGGTTTTAAGTTATCAAAACGAATTGCGTTTTTCACTCAATGGTATCAATTTGTTTGAATTGGTTCAGATGATTTGTTTGTCTCAGGCCCGTATGGATATTTATCTCAACGAGATCAATCGTGGTGATGAAGGGATGATTTGTTTTCAACAGGGCCGAATCAAACATGCCGTTTTGGGCAATTATAACGGTGAAAACGCTCTTTTTCAGATTATGCAGATGCAAAAAGGCGTTTTTGGTGAGGCAGAGAATGTTCCTGAAGCTTGTTATACGATAGAATCAGAGACATCCGCTCTATTGGCCCGTTCTGCTCTGCAACAAGATCAATCTCAGACTGCTCCGCTTTCTGTTTTAATTGTCGATACAGGGTTAGAGTTGGAAAACCTACTACAGTGTAATTATGCTGATAGGCTCGAACTATTAACCATTGATCCAGATCGGGTGATGGGTTGTCTGGCGGTTCAAAGCTACGATTTGACTATTTTGAATCTCGATGCTTTTTCTGAAAAAACAGATCTCTTTAAAACAGTGTATCGGCATCTAAACATAAAAACGTGTCTGTTGGTTGGTTCTGCTGATATTATTGAGCTGTTTGAATCATTTTTAAAAGGCCAAACAGAAAGTTTTTTTCTCTTCCCACTGCAAAGTCAAG
>JBIKWL010000247.1:0-5006 GCA_044356335.1 Candidatus Sericytochromatia bacterium | reverse complement strand
GAGCTTCTCGCTGCTTCCAGCCGATTCCCCGCTTTCCGTTTTAACGGCTCTCGGGATTTGCTCTCCGGGTCAGGCTGGCATCTTTCAACTTGCGTTGAACGCCGCCCCTCCTGGGATTTCAACCGGGTGTCTCACCCGATTCGTTTGTTACGTTTCTTCGCTTCACCGAAGTTCGTATCATCAATATACTAAGATTAGGTTATGAATGTCAAGAGAAGTTTGTGATTATTTTAAAATTAATTTAAGCCATCAGTTTGGACATGCATATTCCCCTTTTGGGTCATGCCGATTTTTCAAAAAAGTTGGCCCACTGACGAATCTGTTAGAATGACTCCACCACGCCCCTAGGAGACCCCATGACAGATTTTGCCGCTCAGATTAAAGCCCTATTTCCGACAGAACTCCCGTCCGAATTGGCTGCACTATTGCCCATTGAACAACACGATTATTTGCTCGATGGCCAGATTCAGACCTGGGAGGGCCCGACTGAAAAGATCTATTCTCCCGTCTGTTTAGACCGTGCCGAAGGTTTTCAAAGGCTGTATTTGGGATATTGCCCTGCCATGGACGAAGCCACCGCTTTACGGGCTTTGGCGTCCGCCCGCAAGGCCTGGAACAATGGGCGTGGGGAGTGGCCCACTTTGTCGGTCGAAAAACGGATTCAACACGTAGAACGTTTTATTCATGGCATGAAAGCCTGCCGCAGCCAAATGGTCAGCCTCTTGATGCTCGAAATTGGCAAAAGCCAGAGTGATGCCGCTAAAGAGTTTGATAGCACTGTTGAATATATGTACGATACTGTTCAGGCCCTGAAAGAATTGGATCGGCAATCCTCCCGCTTTGCAATTGAAGGGGGGATTATTGCCCAAAGCCGGCGCTCGCCTTTGGGCGTGACCCTGTGCATGGGGCCGTTTAACTACCCTTTAAACGAAACCTTCACCACTTTGATCCCCGCCTTGATCATGGGCAACCCTGTGGTGTTTAAGCCCCCCCGTTTTGGCGTTTTGTTGTACCGCGCGCTCTTGCCTCTGTTTCGCGATTGTTTCCCAACGGGGGTGATCAACACCCTCTATGGCTCGGGGAGACAGGTTGTCGGACCTTTGATGGCCTCTGGCCAGATTGATGTCTTGGCTTTTATTGGCTCTGCAGGGGTCGCCAATACCCTCAAAAAACAGCACCCTGCCGCCCATCGCCTGCGCTGTATTCTGGGCTTGGGAGCCAAAAACCCAGCGATTGTTCTGCCCGATGCAGATTTGGATTTGGTCATTCCAGAGGCTGTCACGGGTGCGCTTTCGTTTAATGGTCAACGCTGCACTGCCCTGAAAATGTTCTTTGTTCACAGGCAAATTGCAGCTGAATTTTTAGAGCGTTTCTCACAAGCGATTGCTGCTTTGCCCTTTGGCATGCCCTGGGAAAAAGGCGTGGCCCTGACACCCTTGCCTGAAGTGGGTAAACCCGCGTATTTCGAGGGTCTGGTTCAAGATGCCCTGGCCCAAGGGGCCCAAGTGATCAATCCCAATGGGGGCCAGTGGCATGAGACCTTTTATTACCCGGCCCTGGTTTACCCGGTCAAAGCAGGCATGAAACTGTGGAGCGAAGAGCAATTTGGCCCGGTCATTCCTGTGGTCCCATTTGAAGATATCGAAGAGCCGATTCGCTATATTGTCGAATCGGAGTTTGGGCAACAGCTCAGCCTGTTTGGGCAGGATCCTGCTCTGCTGGCCCAATTGGTTGATCCGCTGGTCAACCAAGTCTGCCGGATCAACCTCAACAGCCAATGCCAACGGGGGCCCGACGTCTTTCCCTTTGGCGGCCGCAAAGGCTCGGCTGAAGGCACCTTGTCGGTCTCGGATGCCTTGCGCTCTTTTTCAATCCGAACCTTGGTGGCAGCCAAACAAACAGAACCCAACCAAGGCATCCTGACAGATATTGTGCGCAACCGACGCTCGAATTTTTTATCGAGCGATTATCTCTTTTAAGGTGGGCATTGGCCTTTGACCGCTTTTTCACGGGTGAAATACCAATTGCCATCGGTCCATTTGGTCAAGTCAAAGGTCACTTTTTGGCAAGAACTGTAAAACTTGCTGCCTGAATAGTTTTTGTATTGCTCTTCATAGCCCATCAGAATCGTGGCGGTGGCTTTGGTGGCACTGCCTTTGGAGCCCTGCCACAACATGGTGATTTTGCGACCGGCTGAATTGGCGGCTTCTTTGCGCAGGCGGGCCAGGTATTTGCTTTTGTTTTCGCCCCCAGCTGAGACAAAGCTGTTGTGCAGCATAAATTCCAGCGCTTTGATATCCGCATTTTCCCAGGTGGTGATAAATTCAGAGACCCGCTCCATTACGGCATAGCCATCGTCTTCTGTGGCCTGGGCAAGCTGAAAGGGGGCAACGCTGGCCTGTGACGGTTGGGTGCCCAAATTAAGGGTGAATAAGCTGGCGGCAAAGGCCAAAGCAAGGATTTTTTTCATGGGTTTTGGGTTTCCTTTAGTGATTCGGATTGGAAGTAATTCAGTCTAGGGTGAATGTCGCTTCATGTAAACAAAAAAAATCAAGAGAGAACAGAGTTTTAAAGCAAATTTCACAATTTGTTGGCAACTTAAAACCGAGCTGTTTTGGGCTTCACGTGCTTTCCTTGCAGCGGGACAGGATGGGCGAATGATATAATCAGCCTATGTTTTTTGGGGAGGGGTACTCACTTTGCTTGAACTTGCAATAGGAGGTGTTGAAGCAGCTGTGGTGGCAATGAGAAGTTTTCAGACACGCTGGCAGCAACCCGTGCTGAAACTCTGCGCCAGTTTGCTGGCCATCAATCTGATACTACCCGCCCATGCCCGAAGCAATCCAGATCAAATGCTGCGCACAGGTATCTACCAGGGGCGCTCTGGCCAAGTCAAAGCGGCTTTGCTCCAAGGTGCAAATACCAACAAAGTGATCCAAATGGGCACAGGTACCATCACGCCCCTGCACTGGGCAATCCAATGGCATAATCGAGAACTGACACATTTGCTGGTGGCGCGGGGAGCGAATTTGATTGCCAGGGATCGCTGGGGAAATACGGCTTTGCTCACAGCAGCGGCCTTGGGGGATTCGGTCATGGTGAATGGCTTGCTGGACCTCGGCGCAGATATCCAGGCCCATAATCACGCTGATTGGACGGCACTGGCTTTTGCCGCAGATTTTAACCAGATGGCCATCGTCAGACGTTTACTGGCACTCGGGGCAGAGCCCAATCACACAAACAATTTTGGCGAAACTGCCCTGTTTTATGCCACCCACCACAATCATCTGGAAATGGTTCAATTGCTGCTAAAAATGGATGCAAACCCCAATCTTCAGAACCATTTTGGCAGTACCGCGCTGATGCATGCCTGTTACGATGGCCAGTTGAACATCGTGAAAACCCTGCTTGAACAGGGGGCCAAACTTGATCTGCAAAATCGCAGGGGGGAATCAGCCCTGAGCTGGGCTGCCCGGCAAGGACATCTGCCGATTGTGGTTTTGTTATTGAAGTGGGGCGCAAACCCCACTGTCAAAGATGCAGAGGGCAGAACAGCCCTGGATGAAGCAAGAAAACGAGTGCAGCAAGCAGTTATTGAGCAAAACAAATTCATTTCTCCATTCTGAAGCACTGGATGTGCCGAAAGAACTCTTTACAACAACACAAACTTATGTTATGAATAGAACCGCTTTAACAATATTTGACTTCAATTCCATCATCCTGAGTTCGGTGTGAAGTTTGGTTTATTTTGGAGGATTATGAATCCATCTGGTTTTCCGTCACCTGTCTCAGGTTCTTTTCAACCCTCATTTACAGTATCTGCTAAAAAACCCGTTGCTACTCCGAGTGTTACCACCAAAGCGGATCAACCGCCCAGTGGCAATCCCCTAACATTATTAGGCCCTGCCAGCAAACCTCCGAGCCAACAACAATCCCTCAGCCAGCATCAAGTTTCTTTTGAAAGTGTGGTTGATTCAGGTAAACCACCCAAGCAAAGTGCAATGGCTATGTTACTTGCCGCCTATGGTAGTGGCGATGATGAAGATCTGCCTGTGGTGGCTCAACCCAAACCGCTCCCAGCACCTTCTCATAATCCTCTCAGTGCGATGCTCAGTATGTATGCCGATGATGATGAAGATTTGCCTGTGGTGGCTCAACCCAAACCGCTCCCAGCACCTTCTCATAATCCTCTCAGTGCGATGCTCAGTATGTATGCCGATGATGAACCCATCCAAGCATTAAAGCCAAACTCCAGTGCAGAACCACCTTCAAAAAGAAGAGCACTTCCCTCAACAGTCCAACAGTCAGAGGATTATAAAGGGGCCCCACTCTCTGCCCCCAAAAAAAAGGTCCTATTACCCCCTCCTTTTTCGAGTACCTCAGCATTGCCATTTCAATTCTCTGCCCCGCCTCTTTATTCGGCAAGTGCCGCTGCAGCTGTTGTCAGTGTGTCCAAGCCAATTGTGAGTCTAGAAAGATTTGCTCAACTAAATCCAACTTTGCAAACAAAATACGGACTTTCAGATGCGCAAGTTAAACAAATTTATGATGAAGTCTTAGCCCAGGCCAAACAAGCTGTAACAGGCAGAGATCTGGCGAAAATAGGGGGACAAGATCGACAAGAGTATTTAAGTGCTTTAGCAGGAGATGCTAATATTTATAAAGGTGCTTTCGCCCAGCTTGATCCACACAAAGCGTTAAGAGCCAGTGCCTATGAAAAAATGCAGAGCAAAGGTGTGTTAACTGCTGAAGAGAATGCTCTTTGTCACTTTGTTAAACACCAATACGAAACAGGCTCTCAAAGTCCGGGCGACTATCTCCAGAAAGCACAAACATTTCTGAATAAACCTCACAGTGCAAGCATTAAATATTATTTTACGACAGATGCGGCAGAAAAAGGTTACCAGACATTGGTTGCCAAATATGATTCAAGCACAGGTGAATTTGGTGGAAAAAAAACAGATGGAAGCATTTCGACTTATTATGTTCGAAATAGCCATCAATCA
>JBIKWL010000116.1:0-16989 GCA_044356335.1 Candidatus Sericytochromatia bacterium | reverse complement strand
ACCACGCCCAAGGCACCACCCTGGAACAGGTAAGCACCTCACAACTGACACCCGCAGAAGCCCTGGCCGAAGAGCTGGGCGACTCTCTGCTGACCCAAAATGAGCTGAATCTCACCCCCCTGGGAGAGAGTTCCCAGCCCAAGAATTACGAACCCTGGATTGCCCCCGAGGTCTTTGTACCTGTGGTCGGGCTGGATGAAAAAGGCGATCAATTGGGCTTTCTGATGCAGACCGGCGATTTACTGCAATTGCACAATTTTAATGTGCTCTTTCTCTATGGTTTGGCCAGCTCGCGCATCAGCTACAACACATCTTACGTTAACCGCTTTTTTGACACCAGCTTTGCGGTGGAAGTCGGCGATTCCCCCCTGCTCTCGTTTGCCACTGATGGCAGCGCCTTTTTTATTACCCGCGAACAGCAAATTTCACTTGCTGTCAGCCGTCCCCTGTTTAATCCGGGCACAGGGGATACCTCAGCCACCCGTGTCCGCCGCTTTGCCAGCTTGGAATTTGTGGCCTCACACCAGACCAATTTGCGCAGCGAACTGGCAGGTCTGATCGACAACAAATTACTTCGCCAGGGCTGGAACAACAGCCTCAATTTGACCTGGGCTGCCAATGAATCGGTCCGCAACAATGACGGCATACGCTATAACGTGAATTTATCCGCAGGTGGCCCTTGGCTGGGCAGCCAATACAGCTTTGCTGCCGCCAACGCCAATTTCCGCCATTATATCCCGGTCTTTGGTGACCATACCTTGGCCTACCGGGTGGATGCCACGGCCATGACCGGTGAGACCCGCCCGGCGCTTTTGGGTGGACCACCTTTGAGCAATTTGCTCGTGCTCAATTTTCAGAATATTATTCCTTTGCGCGGCTTTCGCATTGCTGAATTGCAAGGTTCAATGATGACTGCGGCCAGCCTGGAATACCGCTTCCCCCTGCTCAAAGAGCTCAATTTTAACCTGGGTGGACATTATCTCGAAAACCTCAGTGGGGTGGCATTTGTCGATGCCGGTGACGCTTGGTTTCCGACTAAACGCAGTATTTATCCGCATGTTTCCGCTGGTTTTGAACTGCGCTCTGAAGCAGTTTTAAATTACCGCAACAGCTTCAGCCTGTTTCTCGGTATCGGCAAGTCTCTGCTCGGGCAAAAACAAGGGGCGACAGCAAACACCTACGAAATTTTTGGCCCCTCTGAACGTGGCCCAGAAGTGTACGGTGGTTTTATCAATGTATTTTAAGCAGACAAACAGGTAGACAGATCAACATGCAGCACACGGCTGAACTCCGGCCCATGACGCCCGAAGAGCGTGCGGCCCTCCCCGAAGTTTCACTGGTAGCCCCAATGTACAACGAAAGTGAAGGCATCGACCAGTTTTTTGAGACCGTAACCCCCATTCTCGACCAGATTGGCCCCAATTGGGAGATCGTCTGCGTCAACGATGGCAGTCGCGACGATACCCTGGCAAAACTGATTGCCCATCACGAGCGCGACCCACGCATCAAGGTGCTTAATTTTTCGCGCAATTTTGGCAAAGAGGCGGGCACAACTGCAGGGATCGATTTTTCCAGAGGCAAAGCGGTGATTCCGATTGACGCCGATTTACAAGACCCGCCTGAATTGATTCTGGAAATGGTGCAAAAATGGCGAGAGGGTTATAAAGTCGTCTTGGCCACCCGTTCCGAGCGCAGAGAGGACACCTGGGTCAAACGCCACTCGGCGCTGATGTTTTACCGTTTGATCTCCGCCATGAGCGAGGTGCATATCCCCAAAAACACCGGCGATTTTCGCTTAATGGATCGCCAAGTGGTGGATACCCTGAAAAAACTGCCCGAAAAAACCCGCTTTATGAAAGGCATTTTTGCCTGGCTGGGTTTTCCCACCACCACGATTTATTTTGAGCGCCCGGCCCGCTTTGCCGGTCAAACCAGTTGGAATTATTGGAAACTCTGGCGCTTTGCCCTGGATGGGATTTTCGCCTTTACGACCTTGCCCCTGCAGGTCTGGACCTATTTGGGCGCAGGCATTTCGCTGCTCAGTTTTGTCTATGCCTCGGTGCTGATTTTTCGCACGATCTTAAACGGGGTCGAAGTGCCAGGTTATGCCTCGACGATGGTGGCAATCCTGTTTCTGGGCGGTATTCAGTTGACCAGCTTGGGGATTATTGGTGAGTATGTGGGCCGGATCTACAAAGAGGTCAAAGGCCGCCCGATCTATATCGTCGCCAACAGTTACGGCATTTATATCGACGACTGATCTCTCTTTGATTTAAGTCTGCTTCTTTTGCTGTCGATAGGGTATTTATCACAGCGCAAAAGGAAAGCAAAACATGTCTTCTCGGGGTCTTTATACTGCCTCCTCCGCCATGATGATGGACATGGTCCGCATGGATACCCTTTCCAATAATCTGGCCAATCTCAACACCACTGGCTATAAACGAATGCAGACCCTGCACCACGATTTCCAGCGCGGTTTGCTCGATCGCATGAAAAATTCCCAATCTTACCTCAACCAGCGCTCAGGCCAAGAGGAAGTCGCTTTCCGCTCCAGCCAAGATGTTCCCCTGGGCCATTTGGGCACAGGTACAGTGGTCTCTGGCATTTATACCGATTTCTCCAGCGGCTCGGTCGAAGACACGGGCAATGCATTTGACCTCGCGCTGCAAGGAGATGGTTTTTTTACCGTTGAGACTCCCAGTGGCCTGATGTATACCCGCAACGGCGCCTTTACCCGCAATGGCGAAGGGGAATTGGTGACCAGCGAAGGCTTTCGTGTCTTGGGCCAAAACGGCCCGATTGTGCTGCCTGAGCAAGGGGTGACCATCACCGAGCAAGGGGAGATCTATGCCGGCCAAGAAAACCTCGACAGCTTGCAAATCACCGATTTTGAAGAGCCCTGGTCACTGATTCGCAGGGGCAGCAGCTTTTTTGCGGCTCCGAGCGACGCCCCGCAGACGGCGGCTGAGGTCAAGGTCTTGCAAGGCAAACTCGAACACACCAATGTCAACACCGCCGGTGAAATGGTGCAGATGATTACAGCCTTGCGCTCGTACCAGATGAGCCAAAAAGCCCTGCAAAGTGAAGACGAACTGACTGGACGCCTGCTCGAACTCGGGCGCCCCGCTTAATTGAATTTTAAAGGAGAGAAACACCGCTTATGATGCGCGCTTTGTACACCGCCGCCTCGGGCATGAAGGCCCAGCAATTGAACTTGGACGTAACCTCCAACAACCTGGCCAACGTCAATACCACAGGCTTTAAAACCTTTCGCACCGAATTCCAGGATCTGCATTACCAGATGCTGCGCCAGCCGGGCTCCCAGGTGGCCAATAATATACTCTCCCCCCAGGGCACCCAAATCGGCATGGGCGTAACCGCTGTAGGCACCCCACGTTTTTTCAGCCAGGGCGATTTTCAGCACACCGAAAACCCCTACGATTTAGCCATTCAAGGCGATGGTTTTTTTCGGGTGGCCATGCCCAACGGTACCTTTGCTTACACCCGCGATGGCTCGTTTAAAACCGATGCCAATGGCGCATTGGTGACCCACGACGGCTATTTTCTCGATCCCACCATCACCGTTGATCAAAACGCCACCAATGTCACCATTGGCTCCGATGGCACTGTCTCACAGACCGTCAACGGCCTGACCACCAATGTCGGCCAGATTCAGCTCGTGCGCTTCGTCAACCCCGTCGGTTTGGAGAGCCTCGGCAAAAATTATTTCCGTTCGACACAGGCCTCGGGCACCGAAATTACAGGCACCGCCGGCAGCAGCCCGGGTTTTGGCAGTTTGGCCCAGGGCATGTTGGAAATGTCGAATGTGCGTGTGGCTGACGAAATGATCCGCATGATTGTCTCAATGCGGGCTTACGAAGCCAATTCCAAAGCCATTCAGACCTCCGACGAAATGCTTCAGATCGCCAATAACGCCAAGCGCTAATTTCGAATCCGACCTGAAATAGCGGGCCTCATCAATTGAATTTCCCGCATTTATGGGCCATAATGAGGTTACACTGTGAGGATTTCTGCTTTGAACCATCCGGGATTCACCCCACCCCTACAACCCACTCCCGCAGCCCAGGCCGCAGGCGCAGTTCGTGCTGCAGAAAAAAACAGCGATCCCCGCCTCAAAAAAGCAGTTCAAGAATTTGAGGCACTGTTTCTCACCCAAATGCTCCAGGAAATGCGCAAAACCGTTCCTGAAGGCGGTTTGTTTGAGCACTCAGGTCAAGACCGCATGTATGAGAGTATGATGGATGAGCAATTGGGCTACCAATTGGCCCAAGGCCGTGGAATGGGACTGTCTCAGGCCCTTTACCGACAATTGCTGCGCTCTGCCGATGCTGTGCCCGCCGTCAAGGTCGACCAGGCCGCCCAAATTCAGGAGGTCTGACGTTTAAGTGGCCAAAGGCAGTGAGGTACTCTCTCAGAATCAAATCGACTCACTCCTCTCCGCGATTGACAGTGGTTCAACCACCGTTCAGACCATTCAGGAAAAAGGGCAGACCGGCGATGTGCGTCTGTATGACTTTCGCCACCCCTCCAAATTTTCACGCGAACACAGCCATACCCTGCACGCCGTGCACGAAATTTTTGGTCGCCTGCTGAGCACCCAATTGACAACCCAAATGCGCCTGCCCGTGCAAATGGAAGTGGCCTCGGTCGATCAGTTGACCTACGACGAATTTATGCGTTCAATCACCAATCCCACCGTGGTTTTGATCTATCGCCTGCTACCACTCGAAGGCACGATTTTATTTGAATTCACCCCCGGCACCGCGATTTCGATTATTGAACGTCTGCTCGGTGGGCCGGGGCGCTCGGGTGGCAGACCGCGTGAATTGACCGATATTGAACAAAGCCTGATGTCCAATGTCTTTAACAAAGGGATGTCCTCATTTAAAGAGGCCTGGAAACACATCCTGCCCAATCTCGAACCTGTGATTCAGGCCCTCGAAACCAATCCACGCTTTGTCCAAATCTGTGCCCCCAGCGACAGCGTTCTGGTGATCTCTTTTGAGACCAAATTGGGCGAAACCATGGGTTCAATGCGGATTTGTCTGCCTTACCCCACAATTGAACCCGTTTTACCGAATATGCACCGGGAATTCTTCATGAACGGGCAAATCCGCAAAGAAGATACCCATCCATTTTTGGAAGAAATCAAACGCAATATGGATCAGGTAGAGGTCAGACTTGCGCTTTTGCTGGGGTATACTGATATTACTGTCAGGGATTTATTGGGCCTGCAGGTAGGCGACGTGATTCAGCTCAACTCTCAACCGAGTGAAAGCCTGCCCGTAACTGTAGAGCAAACCTGTAAATTTTATGCGCGCCCAGGCACCTTGGGGCGCCAGATGGCCGCTCAAATAACAGCTATTGTAGACGAAGGATAAAAAACGTGGGTTTATCTCAGGAACAAATCAATACCCTGCTGGAAGGCACCGGAACATTTGATGCCCCAGCACCGGCCCATTCAGCCGCTCCGGGCCCCGAAAATGAATTTTTTCTCAAGTTTTCAGCCATTGCTATGGAAGCCGGTTCCAATGCCGTATCTCAGGCTTTGGGCAAAACCGTCAAAGTCTCCCACCCCGAAGTCACCACCCAGACCTTTGAAGAACTTCAGCCCGAATTGCCTGTCAATCAGGTCTTGATTCGCACCGGTTATTCTGTGGGCGAAGAAATCCCCTCCCTGCTTTTAATCAAAGACTATGACGTTGCGGTGATCTTTGACATTTTGATGGGCAAAGACGGGCGCAACCCCGATCTCGAAATCAGTGATTTACAAACGAGCGCCATTGGCGAAGTCATGAATCAATTGATGGGCGCGGCAGCCACCGCACTCTCCCAGGAGTACAAACACAAAGTCGCCATGAAGGCCCCCGAAAGCCAATTGGTTCAACTCAATGATACTTCTGCGATTCCGCTCGAATTTACAAACCAACCGCTTTTGGTTTTAAAATACAATTTTGTGATTGAAGGCGTGCTCGACAGCGAACTCCATGAATTGCGCCCGTTGGCCAAGGCTCAAAAATTGCAAAAATTACTCAGTGGCCCCAGCGCAGCACCAGTTGCGCCAGCGGCTTTTCAAGCCCCTCCAGCCCCGGCTCAGCCCCAACCCATGCATCATTCGTCCCAAGCGCCAGCAGCAGGTGCTGCTTATGGCCCCCCACCCGGTTATTACCAAGAGCAGCACCCCGGTGGTTATGCTCCCGCCTATTACCCGCCCCAACCCAATCCAGCTTTTCAAGCCCCCGCCGCATCGGTGCGGCCAGCGGACTTCAGCCCCCTGGTTCCGGGCTTGCCCATGCAGGCCAACCCCAGCCTCGACCGGATTGTCGATATTCCCCTGCGGGTGACCGTGGAATTGGGCAGCACCAAATTAAAAATCAAAAACGTGCTCGATCTGAGCAAAGGCTCCGTGGTTGAACTCGACAAATTGGCAGGTGAACCCGTTGATTTGCTGGTCAATGGCAAACTCATGGCCAAAGGTGAGGTTGTTGTGATCAACGAAAATTTTGGTGTACGCATCTCGGAGATCTTGGGGCCCATCGATCGTCTCAATCATTTGCGCGGAGATTAGCCCCGTGCGCGAGCGTTGCGATAGGGTTCTGACTCTGATAAAATAAGGGTAGTGTTGGAGCCTGGGCCTGTGACAGTTAATCAGAAAGCAGACGCTCAGTAGATTTATGTCTCAGAATTCATGCCAAAGGCATCCTTAAAGAGAAAGGTGAGTAGGTCCGCTGAGTCGGATTGAAATCAAGAAATAATTATGGCAGCAAGAGTACTAGTCGTAGACGATGCCGCGTTTATGCGCATGATGATTCGCGATATTCTGGTTAAAAATGGCTATGAAGTAGCTGGCGAAGCCGCCAATGGTTCAGAAGCCGTTTTAAAATACCAGGAGTTGCGCCCCGATGTGACCACCATGGATATCACCATGCCAGAAATGGATGGGATTACCGCCGTGCGTGAAATTCGCAAAATTGATCCCAATGCCCGCATTATTATGTGCAGTGCCATGGGTCAACAGGCCATGGTGCTCGACGCCATTCAGGCAGGCGCCCGCGATTTTATCGTCAAACCCTTTCAGGAAGATCGCGTCATCGACGCCATTAAAAAAGTTCTGCGCTAATTTTGGCGCAACCAGGAAGAGGTTCACTTGCCACTCTCAGAACAGGTTGTAAGTGGACAAATTCAGGCAACTGGCTGGCTAGAGTTGCTTCTAAAGCTGGCTTTGGTTCTTTTTCTGGTTTATGTGGCAGCCTTTTTATTGCAAAAAGGTTCTTTGGCCGCCCTGTTGTCCCGTTGGCGTCATATACCCGAAGGCTCAGATGTCATGCGCACTCTGGCCGTACATCCGCTCACCCCTCAGGTATCACTCTATTTGGTCGAAATTGAAAAGCGAAAATTGCTTTTGAGTGTTTCAGCCCAAGCGCAAGCCCAGCTTTTACTGGATTTTGGCAAAGGCGAAGAGGAAATCGCCCCATGAAAAAAAAATCAGGTTTGTCTTTGTCTTTTTTTCCACTCAAATTGGCTGCAGTTGCCGGTGTATTAACGGCGTTCAGCGCGTTATTGGCCCAAGTACCGCCGTTTACGGTCATCGTCAGGGGTCTCTTGGCGGTCTTGGTCTTTGCCCTTTTTGGTCAATTGCTGACTTATCTCTGGCAGAGTTTAGATACCATGGGACAAACAAAAACTGGGGATCCTGCCCTACAAGAGCCTGACACAGCTCATGCCGCCCCCACCCTCTCCACACAGGCCATCCCCGCCTCACCGGCTGTTGGCCAGGCGGCAGATGCCTACCCACTCTCTCACAGCCTGGAAAGCCCCAAAGCCAAGCTCTCAGCGCAGGTCCTGCCGGTGTCGCTGGCGGGACAGCCACCCACAACAGGGATAAAATAGCCATGCAACAGGTTTTAATCGCCCAAGCAGCTGAATATATGCAATTATTGCTGCAAGATATCTTAGAGCGAAATGGCTTTGGTGTATCTGGCACAGCCGCAAACACTGAAGAAACACTTTTAAGCTTGAAAGCCAAGCGTCCAGACGTGGTGCTGCTCGATCTTTCGCTGCCGACAACCGGGGGGCTGGCCTGTCTTCAGCAAATTTTAAAAGAAGATCCCCAAGCCCAAGTCATCATCTGCTGTTCAATTGGTCAACAGGCCAAATTACTCGAAACCATGCAGGCCGGAGCCAGTGAATTTCTGGTCAAACCCTATCAAGAAGATCGGGTGCTGGATGCCATTAAAAAAGTCCTGCGCTAATCTGCCGTGAGATCGCTTGGACTCAGACACTAAAAACAGGCTCATCCAGAAAAGGCTGTAACTGTAAAATCAGACGCCCGAGAGAACCTTCCAAGGTCTGTTTTTCAGGTTCTCGAAAAGGCGAGAGCTTAAACACCCCTTGAATAATCCGGCACTGTTCCCGCAGAGCGGCTTTGCCTTCATGTCCGGCAAAGCTGGCATGAATTAACTCCCCATGCTGCATAAAGATCTCGCCTTTTTCATGTTTAAAAAAATCGTGAACCGCAATTCGGCAGGATTGGCGTGAGCCCCCCAAGACCTGAAGCACATCCAATAAAAGCAGATCTTTGAGTTCACCGCTAAAGCGCTGGTCAAAAAATTGCTGGTGGACCCAGGTTTCCAATTCCTGCTGCTGATCTGGCAAAGAGAAAAAGCCCACCATCTGGGGCCAACGCAAACAGCTAAACAACTCTGAAGACAAAATGGTGCCAAATAAAATTACAGGGCCTTTATAGACCAAGCGCAACCAGCGAAAAAACTGGAATGGCTTGTCTTCAAGCAGGTCCGTATGCAAAAAGATCAGGTCAGGCTCCTGATTTTGCAGTACTTTTTCGAGCTCCCCCAAAGAACAAGTCAGCAATTGCTGCTGCGCTGAAGCAAAGCGTTTGCTGAGTGCCGTTGTTAATTCCGATCTGGGCTCACAGAGCACAAACCGGGCGGGCTGGAAAAGATTTTCCCCCTCGATTTTCTGTTGATCCAAATGCAGCGCTGAATTGGCCATCAGATGGTTCATGGGCATCTCGATGGAATAATATTCAGGCCTCGCCAACTCAGCTTCTGAAAAAAAGCCACTTTTCATCTTCATGACGGCATAAAAGGCCTCTTCGCCATGCAGCTGGTCAAACACAGCATGGCGAATATGGCCCCGCTCAAAGAACAAGAGCCCCTCACGCACCGTTTCGGGCTCAGCCAGATAGAGATGCCTTTCGCGCTGAGACAAAGCCACCAATTGGTTCAAGTCAAACAAATTCAGGCGTGAGAAATGGTAATGTAAACCGGTATAGGCCTGAGCCAAGGCGCAGATTTGAGCAGCCAGGGCGGGCATATCAAAGCTTTCAGCAGGGAAGATGCTCAGCTGTCGATTGCGCTCCACCCGTTCGTTTTCAGGGGCCATCAATAAAATCTGGGTGGCGGGAAAATGGGTATTTAAAACCTGAATACTTTTGCTGAAGCGCTCTCCCCAAAAGGAAAGATCTGCCAAGACAATTTGAAAAGACTGCTCTTTTAAAAGTGCAAAGACCCTTTCAGGCGAATCTGCCACCGCTGTTTCAAATTTTGCGGGAGACAAAAAATGATAAAACATATCTCGTTTTAAGGGAGATTGGACTGCGATCAATACAGAAATAAGAGGCATAACAATCTTTCTCAGGAGATTTATATAACATAAATCGGGGAAAATTCTAAAATAAGTTCAAAATTATACCAATCATATTCATATTAATAAATTTATTGTTTTTATTCAAATCAGATATTTACCAGAAAGAGATCATTTTGTGCTTCAAATCACCTCTGAATATGAATTCCCTTCCCCTTTTGATCTGCTGCATAGAATTGCAAACAAAAATATGGCAAAATACAGAGAAAAGCGCTTCAAGCAAAAATAGAAATGGTCTTTGTTCATGCAGAAATATGTTGTTGGCTTTACATTTTTGGTACTGCAGGCCTTTGGCTTGCCTGCATCAGCCAATTGTGCAGATTCAATTGGTTCTATGGCATTTGCTCAACCGATCATGACCCGCTATTGGCAAGAAATTTCGTCTCAGACGGCCTTCCCTTGGGGCAAAGACAACCCCTTTGCAACATTAAAAAAAGATCAGATTTGGCTCAGCCCTGTCTTTGAGAGCATGAATGGCCCAGACAAGTTGAAGGTGCTGGACTATTTGTATCTCTTTAATAGAGAAAAAAATTGGTACAGCTTGGCACTCAAATACATGCCTGAATCAGAGCTAGAAGCGAGGTTACACGAAGTGGGTGCCTTACACCCTTATTCCGTTTATGCCAGCGATGGTCGCCTGATCGCTGCGGCTTACGATGGCTGTACACGCACTGTTCTCCTGACAGAACGAGACCGCTATCAATGGTACCTCAATCGCTTTGTCGCAAAAGGAGAAGCCTTATATAACGCCGGTCATCCCGCTTGGCGCCAAGTAAAATTTCCACTTCAGCAAAAACAAGAAAAAGCCCTGCGTCGGGCCTTTTGGGAAAAAGTGGGTTATCATCAGGCACAACAAGGCTGGTGGATTGCCTGGGTACCCGAACAGGGCTATTTTGAAATCAATCTTCCAAATAAGAAATTGCTGCCCGAATTAAAACAACGTTTTCTCAAGCAGGCCCCCCCAAATTTTCGTTATGTAATTGTCGATCACGCAGGCAACATTCTGCCCTGGATTTAGACTTCGGGCTATAATGCCAATTATGTCGCACACGCCACAAGAACTCGCCGCTTTTTGGCAGGATTATCTGCACCAGGGCCAAGCCCAGGCCCGAGACCAGCTGATTACCCATTATCTGTATCTGGTGCGTTATGCTGTTTCGCGCATGTTGGTGCAATTACCGCCTCACCTAGACGCCGATGATCTGATTGGCTATGGCCTGATGGGCCTGATTCAATCGGTGGAAAAATTTGATCCCGAGCGCGGGGTGCGCTTTGAAACCTATGCCATGACCCGCATTCGCGGCGCCATTCTGGATGAATTGCGCGCCATGGATTGGATGCCGCGTTCGCTGCGGCGCAAAGCCAAAGAGGTCGAGCAGGCCATTCGCAGCCTCGAAAACCGCACAGGCAAACCCGCCCAAGAGGAAGAACTGGCTGCAGAACTGGGAATTGAACTGGATGAATTACATCAAATCCTGACCGATACCTCATATTTGGTTGTCTCGTTGGACTATTTGCTCTCACCCGACAGCAATCTCAAAAACTGGGAGGAGAGCCTGCCCGATACCCGCGAGTCGAGCGACCCCACCCTGGCAGTGGATAAACAGGCCCTGCAACAGTCTTTGCAACAGGCCCTGGCGACGTTGCCCGAACGCGAACAAAAGCTGATCAGCCTGTATTATTTTGAAGGCCTGACCATGAAAGAAATTGGCAGGGTACTGCAATTGACCGAAGCGCGCATCTGCCAGCTCCACGCCCAGTCGATTCACCGCTTAAAGGCCCGCATGCAAACGCTCTTGGACTAAAAATACCCGCCGAAAGAAGGACCCTTCCGATGTTTGTCATCACCAACCAACTCTCTGTCAAACCCGAATTTGCCGAGGCGATCGAAAAAGCCTTTTTGGAAAATATTGAAGGCATTCAAGCCCTGCCAGGTTTTCAGGGCTTTCGCTTTCTAAGGCCCCTGACCCCCGAAACCACCCCATTTTTGGTTGAAACCACCTGGGCAGACCAGGCCGCTTTTGAGAATTGGAAACAATCAGACCATTTTAAACAGAGCCACAGCGGCATGGGGCAATTCCGCGAGGCCTTTTACGCCCCACCCAAAATGGGTCAATACAATCTGAGCCACAGCCTCTAAATCTGTTTAGATTAAGAGCAGAATCCGCTCGCGGTATTCTGCCGGAATCAGGCGCTGGATGTGGTATTTGATCTCTTGGCGGGTATAACGCATCGAAAAATGCATCAAGACAATATATTCGCTGCGGATATACGGCAGGTAATTGACCAGATCGCGCAGATGGATGTGTTTGCGCTTGTGGGCCTCTTCGTAATGGTCATCAGCCAAAAAGGTGCACTCGGTGATCAGGATTTCACTTTCCATGATCTCGGGATGCCAGTCAAAGACCTTGATCGTGGAATCGCCCACATAGGCCATGCGTGACATGCTGACCGGGTAGACAATCTCTTTGCCTGCACGTTTGAGCGCCACGATCTCCTGTTGATTCAAACCCACATATTCGGGTTTGAGCTTGGAACGGGTTTCGATCACCTCAAAGCCCACTGAGGGAATGCGGTGATCGGTCCCAAAAATCCGCATCTGCATTTGGCGTTTAAAATCCACCATCATGCCGGGTTCGACGGGAATCAGCTCATAATCGCGGCGAGCCTGTTCAAGCGCCGCCTGGGAGCGAATCAGGGCGTGGGCAGCGTCCAAAGCCGAAGCGGGCACATAGATCTTGCCCGTTTCGAGCTTGGCCAAATTGCGATGGGCAATATAATAGGTCATACCCAAGCTGTGATCTCCATGAAAATGGGAGATAAAGATCTGGGGCACAAAGACCAAATGCATGGGGCATTTGCCCACGTCAAAGCAAATATTCAACTCTTTGACTTTGAGGTAGGTTTCAATCGTACTGCGAGAATAACCTTCAAGGGTAAAAGGGCCACAGAGCAGCTCCGTGGCATGAGAGGGTGGATGAATGGGTCGATTCTCCTGCTAGCTAAGCGGTCGTCCGCAAGGGGGTTTCACCGACAGCAGCAGGATGCAAATGGCAGGCCACATAATGGCCACTGCCCGTATCCACAAGCGGGGGCTCAGTGGTTTTACAGACATCCATCACTTCCCAACAGCGGGTGTGAAAACGACAGCCCGAGGGCGGATTGACCGGGCTGGGGATATCCCCTTCGAGGATGATGCGCTTTTTGCGTTCACTGCCACGCATGATCACGGGATCGGGCTCGGGCACAGCAGACATCAGGGCCTGGGTATAGGGGTGTTTGGGGTTGGCATAGAGATGCTCGTTGCCAGCGAGTTCCACCACTTTGCCCAGATACATCACCGCCACGCGGTCGCTGATATGGTTGACCGTGCTCAGGTTGTGGGCAATAAAGAGGTAGGTCAGGTTGAACTGAGACTGCAGATCGTTGAGCAGGTTCAGCACCTGGGCCTGAACGGATACGTCCAAAGCAGAAACAGGCTCGTCGGCAATGATCAGCTTGGGGTTGAGCGCCAAGGCGCGGGCAATCCCGATACGCTGGCGTTGGCCGCCTGAAAACTCATGGGGAAAGCGCTCAGTATATGAAGGGTTGAGACCCACACAGTCGAGCAATTCACGCACGCGTTTTTTCATTTCTTGCGAGGAAGAAAACATTTTGTGGACACGCAGCGGCTCAGCAATAATATCGCCGACGGTCATACGTGGATCCAGTGAGGCATAGGGGTTCTGAAACACCATCTGCAACTGACGGCGCATATGGCGCATCTCATTGTTGTTGAGTTGAAGCAGGTCTTTGCCCTGAAAAATGACTTCGCCTTCGGTGGGCTCAATCAGACGCAGGATCAAGCGGCCCGTGGTGGACTTACCACAACCAGACTCGCCGACCATGCCCAAGGTCTCGCCTTCGCGCACGAAGAGGTCGAGACCATCGACGGCTTTGACCGCACCCACCTGTTTGGAAAAGAGAATGCCGCGTTTAATTGGGAAATGCTTCTTGAGGCCTTTGACCTCCAGCAGCACCGGGTTTTTGGATTTATCCGTTTTATTGCTCATTGTGCGTCCTCTGCCTTCCATTCATCACGCATCAGACAGCGTGCAAATTGATTCACACCCACGCGAATCAGTTCAGGTTCTTTTTGTCTGCAAATATCTTTGGCCTCGACACAGCGGGGCGCAAAACTACAGCCTTTGGGTAATTTGCTCAAACTGGGGGGCTGACCATCAATCGATTCCAGGCGATCCTTGATTTCATCCAGACGCGGAATGGATTTGAGCAGACCCAAGGTATAAGGGTGGCTGGGGGTTTTAAACAGCGTAAAGACGTCGGTGGCTTCAACCACCTTGCCCGCATACATGACGCAGACATAGTCACACATCTCTGCGACCACACCCAAATCGTGGGTGATAAAAATAATCCCAGCGTTGTATTTTTCTTTGATTTCCCGCATCAGGTCGAGAATCTGGGCCTGAATGGTGACGTCCAAAGCGGTGGTTGGCTCGTCGGCAATCAGGAGTTTGGGCTCGCAGGAAAGGGCCATGGCAATGATCCCGCGCTGGCGCATCCCGCCTGAAAATTGGTGGGGGTATTGGTCCACCCGCTTTTCGGGCTCAGGGATCCCGACTTTGCGCAGCATCTCAATCGCCTTTTTCTTGGCGGCGTCGCGTTCGAGGCCTTGGTGCAACATGATTGCTTCCATGATCTGTTCACCCACGGTGAGAACCGGGTTGAGCGAGGTCATGGGATCTTGGGAGATCAGGGCAATTTTATTGCCGCGAATCTTGCGCATATCTTCTTCAGAAAGTGTGAGCAGATCCTGACCTTCGAAGATAATTTTGCCTCTGACGATATTGCCCTGGGGCTTGGCAATCAGGCGCAAAACCGACATGGAGGTAATACTCTTGCCACAGCCAGATTCCCCCACCACGCCAACAACTTCACCCCGGCGGACTTCAAAATCTACGCCGTCTACGGCTTTAACAGTGCCTTCTTCGGTTGTAAAATGGGTTGCTAAGTCGATTACCTTGAGTAGTGCCTCTTGCGCCACACAGGCCTCCTTCGTTAAGCGGATCGTTTTTTGTCAGAATTGAGTTCAGAATCATGCCCAGAGATGGGTGAAAATACTCTATCGAATATTACAGGATTTCAGCCCCAATGTCTATTTAGAGGGGCTTCGACGTTGACGATAATTGCGAGATAATACAAACAGATAAAACCAACTTAAATTCACGATCTGAGAAAAACAATGAAAAACACCGCAGAGACCCTCACCCTCGAAACCGGCAGGCAATTTGCGCAGGCCTTGGTCGCCGCTGATTATGCCACCGCCCACAGCTATCTGAGTCAGCAGGCCCAAGCGGCTTATACACCCGCTGACTTGGCGCAGCATTACACCAACATGATCGATTATGGCAGCGGCCCCGCTCAATTAGATGGCCATGTTCAATTCGAGGACATGGCCGACTGGGCCACCCGCCAGAATGGAGACATTGGCTGGGTCTATATCTCGATCAGCGGAGAAGATTTTCTCGAGGCCGTCACCGTGATCGTCAGCGACGAACAGGGCAGCCCCAAAATCCGGCATATCGATTGGGGCCGCCCCTAGAAGGGCCTAAAAATAATTGGTAAAACCAATATTGATCCCATGGAACATATCCTGCACCGTGCGCTGCAGATCGAGGGTCTGGCCCGTGGTCGAAGAGACCGCCTGACCGGCCCCAGCCGTGTAAAAGAGATTAAAGCGGTAGCCCGCATTAAAGGCCAAATTGGGGTTGATAAACCAGCGGGTGTTGATCTCACTCAGCAGCCCCATGCCTTCGGGCAGTGGGGTCGGCGTGCGGGTATTGGGCACATAGACAAATTTATAACTGATTTCACCCAAATCTGAGATCGGGTGTTTGCCTTCGAGGCCAATACCGGCGCCAAAATAAGGCGCAGCCTGGGTCAGCAGCAGATTGTTGTAGATCGTATTAAAATAACTCACATAATGGCCACTGAGCACAATATTGTGCTTCCAATCGGCATCGTGCCAGAGTGAGACTTTGGCAAATTGAAAGTCCATCATATACGTCATCAGGCGCACGTTTTGCACGAGTTGGTCCATATAGTCAAGGGAGAGACCCAGGCCGAAGATCGTGCCCAAAAAGCCCAGCCCTTCGGGGGTGACAATCCCAAACCAATAGTCGGTATTGAGATTGAGAAGTCCCAAAGACAGTTTGGTATTGGCAAAGGTATCGATCCCACTGCCTTTGAACCACTGGTCGATGCTGTTATTGCCATACCAATAGCGCAGGGTAAATTGCCCCTTGTATTGGCGATTGCCAAACTCGACTTTGGCGCTGATGGGCTGATTGGGTTGAGGCACGTCTTCAGCCCAGACCGGGGTGGTCAACGCTGTCATCAGGAGCAGTGTGCTGGCAAGGGCTTTTTTCAAGGGATATACCTTTCTCAATCTGTTTTCACAACTTCAAAGGGCTTGCGGCTAAAGGTCGAGAGTTCAGACCAAATCGCCTGATAGCCCGGATGGGCATAGGTCACTTTGGCATTTTTCTGGGCAGGCTTGAGTCCTTTGATGGCGGCCACCGAAACCGTGTACAGCTCCCCTTCTTTCAGGCGGCCCGAGCTGGTTTGCAGCGGAAAGCTGATCTGGGTCTCTTTGCACCAGGCTTCCCAAATCACTTTATTCTCAGGGGCTTGGCCCGCTTCCAGGGTCACGCGGTAGTATTCAGCACCGGGCACCGCCTCCCAGGCAAAATCGGGGGAAGTGGGAATATTATTGTCTTCTTCGCCTGCGATTTCAATGCTGTTGGGCGCAGGCATAAATGTGGCATCCAGGGCCTTTTCATTTTTCTCGCCAATTTCGTAAATATGCTGGTAGAGCAAAGAGCCGGGCTTTTTCGAGGCCGCTGTAAATTGCATGTGGTAGCTCTGGCCCTTTTCCAAAACAGGCAAACGCAGCGAATAATCAACCACGTCAGCTGCAGAAGCTGCAGCAGGATCCGGTGCCGCCGCTGGTGAAGCTGAAGCCTTGGTCGTTTTGTCGTCTTCTTCTTCGCTGGCTTTGGTTTTGGCTACTTTTTTGGCGGGCAGGGTAAAGAGCAAAACCTCTTGGGGCGGATCGTTTTTCGGAACAGAGAGGGCAAGATAGACCTCCACGCCCCGGTATTCATAACCGCTGGGCACATTAACTTTGCCTTCGAGCTTAAAGTCGCTCAAAACTGAACGCAAAGTGACCACAGGATAAACAGAGCCGTCTTTGAGGGTCTCGGCTTCGGGATCACTTTTTTTGCCTGTCAAAAGCTCAGT
>JBIKWL010000246.1:0-5064 GCA_044356335.1 Candidatus Sericytochromatia bacterium | reverse complement strand
TGAATCAGTTGTTTTTGAAGGTGTGGATGGGGGGCGCATCGCTGCAGTTGAGGCGATAGCCCACGCCATAGAGGGTTTCTAGAAACGGAGCGGTCTCACCGTGTTCTTCAACCACGGTCTGTAGTTTTTTGCGCAGACGCATAATAAAATTGTCCACCGTGCGGGTGGCGCCTGTGTTTTTGTAATTCCAGACCGTGCTTAACAAAAAGTCACGGTCCAGCACCTGATCTGAATACTCACAAAAAATGCGCAAAAGCTTAAATTCGGTGCGTGAAAGTTTAAGCGGGGTTTTGCGGAAATCGGCCTGCCAGCTTTTAAAGTGCAGACTGAGATCGCTGACGCTGATACCATCAGCCAAAGGGGCTGTATTTTTGCCCTGTAAGGCCTCTTGGCGACGCAGTGCGGACTGAATCCGGGCTATTAGCTCAAACCGATCAAAGGGCTTGGTGATATAGTCATCGGCTCCGCTGTCGAGGCCTTTGACTTTGTTTTCTACCTGCATGCGTGCCGTGAGCATCAGAATAGGGACCAGGGGATCGCGGCTGCGAATTTGCTGGCAAACCTGAAACCCATCTAATTTGGGCATTATCACATCCAGCAAAACCAAGTCTGGTGTGTTTTGCTGAAACATGTCCAAAGCCTGTTCACCGTTGCTCGTCAGGATGGTCTCATGATCCTGGCTGCGCAAGACTTTATCGATAAATTGAAGGATAAATGCGTCATCATCTGCTACAAGAATACGTGCCATTAACTACGTGCCATTAACTGGGAATACCCTTAAAGATTAAATTCAATTATACCTGTTTTTGAATCAGTTCGCTGTGCTTTCGGGCCGGATGCCCTCGGAGGGGTGTATCATGAATCAGTACTCTTTATAACCAGAAAGGAACGCTTCATGAGCACACACGATCTTCTGGGAACCCGTACCGCACTGGATACAGGTTCAGGAACCGTCTATTATTACAGCCTTTCCAAATTGGCTGAGCAGGGTTTTTCTGGCATTCACTCCCTGCCTTTTTCGATCAAGGTTTTGCTCGAATCTGTTTTGCGCAATTGTGATGATTACGTCGTCAGCCGCGAGGACGTCAAGAAATTGGCCACTTACAATGCCGCTCAGCCCGTACAGGAAGAAATTCCGTTTAAACCGGCCCGCGTGATTCTGCAAGATTTTACAGGTGTGCCCGCTGTGGTCGATTTGGCCGCCATGCGTGCCGCTATGTCCCGCATGGGTGGCGACCCCAAGAAAATTAACCCGATTTGCCCGGTGGATCTGGTGATTGACCACTCTGTGCAGGTCGACCATTTTGGCACGGCAGCCGCTTTTCAGCAAAACATAGATATCGAAATGGATCGCAACCGCGAACGTTACGAATTTCTGCGCTGGGGCCAGCAGGCCCTGGATAATTTTGGTGTGGTGCCCCCCGGTCGTGGGATCGTCCACCAGGTCAATTTGGAGTATTTGGCGCGGGGCGTTTGGTCCTCCGGCGAAGGCGACAATACCGTTGCTTATCCCGACTCACTTGTGGGCACCGACTCCCACACCACCATGATCAACGGCCTCGGTGTTGTCGGTTGGGGCGTGGGTGGGATCGAAGCCGAAGCCGTGATGCTCGGCCAACCGATCTACATGCTGATTCCCGAAGTCGTGGGCTTTAAACTCACCGGTAGTCTGCCCGAAGGAGTGACTGCCACTGACCTGACCTTGACGATTACGCAAATGCTGCGTAAAAAAGGCGTGGTGGGTAAATTTGTCGAATTCTACGGTTCGGGCTTGAGCAACATCTCCCTGCCCGATCGCGCGACAATTGCCAATATGGCTCCCGAATACGGCGCCACCATGGGCTTCTTTCCGGTGGACAGCGAAAGCCTGCGCTATCTCTCGCGCAGTGGCCGCAGCGCAGATCTCGTCAAATTGGTCGAAGCATATACTCAGGCTCAGGGCCTCTTCCGCACAGACGCCACCCCCGATCCGGTCTTTACCGACAGTCTCGAACTGGATATGTCGACGGTTCAGCCCTCTCTGGCCGGGCCCAAACGCCCCCAAGACCGCGTCAATCTCAGCCAAATGCAGGAGACCTTCAAATCTGCATTGACCAGCACCTCGCCCACCAGTGGTTTTTCTCTGACAGAAGACAAATTGGGCAATACCGGCCTGTATAAAAATGGCAGCGAGATTGCCATGAAACACGGCGATGTCGTGATTGCGGCGATCACCAGCTGTACCAATACCTCCAATCCTTCTGTGCTCTTGGGCGCTGGTTTGGTGGCCAAAAAAGCCGTCGAAAAAGGTTTGAGCGTGAAGCCTTACGTTAAAACCTCGCTGGCCCCTGGCTCGCGGGTCGTGACTGAATACCTCGACCGTGCAGGCCTGTCGCCGTACCTCAACCAATTGGGTTTCAACCTGGTCGGTTATGGCTGCACAACCTGTATTGGCAATTCTGGCCCGCTGCCTGAACCGGTTGAAGCGGCGATCAAAGAGGGAGATCTCATTGCCGCCAGCGTGCTCTCGGGCAACCGCAACTTTGAGGGCCGTGTCCACCAGAGCGTGAAAGCCAATTTTCTGGCCTCGCCCCCGCTGGTTGTGGCCTATGCCTTGGCGGGCACTGTAGATATTGACTTGGTCAAAGATCCGCTCGGTACCGACCAAGCTGGTCAGCCTGTTTATCTCAAAGATATTTGGCCCAGCAACGCTGAAATTGCCGCCCTCCTCGACGGAGCGCTCAACCCTGAGCTTTTCGGACAGATGTACAACGGCATTGACCAATCCAATGCTGAGTGGAATGCCATTCCGGTCACCCCCGGTGATCTGTTTGAATGGGACACCGACTCCACCTATATCCAAGAGCCGCCTTTCTTTGTGGGCATGGCCCAGGAACCTGGCGCGATTCAGCCGATCAACGAAGCACGGGTCTTGGTCAAAGTGGGGGATTCGATCACCACTGACCATATCTCACCTGCTGGTTCGATCAAAGTCGGCACCCCTGCCGCCCAATACCTTGAGGGCAATAGCGTCAAAGCGGGAGACTTCAACTCCTACGGCTCGCGCCGCGGCAATGATCGCGTCATGACCCGTGGCACCTTTGCCAATGTGCGCCTGAAAAACCAAATGGCCCCCGGCACCGAAGGCGGTTATACCACCTACTTGCCCACCGGTGAGCAGATGTTCATTTACGATGCCTCACAGAAATACCAGGCCGACGGCACGCCGCTGGTGATTTTGGCAGGCAAAGAGTATGGCACAGGCTCCTCGCGTGACTGGGCCGCCAAAGGCACCTTCCTGCTTGGCGTGCGCGCTGCGATTGCAGAGTCGTTTGAGCGCATTCACCGCTCCAATTTGGTCGGTATGGGTGTGCTGCCTTTGCAGTTCAAAGAGGGCGATACCCCCGCCAGTCTGGGTCTCGATGGCAGTGAGTTTTTCTCGTTCGAGATCGACGACAATCTCAAGCCGATGCAGATGGTAAAGGTGACGGCCCGCAAAGCCAATGGCGAGAGCTTGCACTTTGAAGCCCGTTGCCGGATCGACACCCCAGTCGAAGTGGATTATTACCGCAATGGCGGGATTCTCCAGACCGTACTGCGTCAATTTATGAAATAGTCTTGCGCTTTTAAGCAAAGCCGGCTCACAGAGATCTGTTTGTGGGTCGGCTTTTCTTTTGGGGCTGTTTTGATCCGGTTGTATACTTAAGGCAAGTGATTGTTTGGGGGGGCATTAAAATGTACGGAATTGTCAACAAGGCTTTAAAAAGCATGATTGTCAAACAGCAGGGTGAAGCGGTTTGGCAGCAAGTTCTGGAAAAATCAGGGTTGGATAATCCCATTTTTATTGGGACCGATAGTTACCCCGATCAAATGACCTACCAATTGGTGGGAACGGTCTGTGAGGTCTTGCAGCGACCGCCGGCCGAAGTCCTTGAATCATTTGGCTACTTTTGGGCCACCCACACCGCTGTCGAGGAATACCCCGAATTGATGGAAACAGGGGGCGGAACCATGGAGGATTTTTTGAAGAATCTTCCCAATTTTCATACCCAAATAACCTTGATGTTGCCCCGTTTGGAGCCTCCAGATTTTCGCTGTGAAGAAATTGCGCCTGGTTGTTTGCACATGCATTATTTCAGTCATCGTGAAGGTTTGGCTCTCTTTGCACTCGGGATTCTCAAGGGGTTGGCCACTGTCTTTACTGCCCCTGTTGAAGTTACCCAGTGGGCCAGCAAAGGCCAGAATGGGGCCGACCACGATATTTTCCAGGTGAAATGGATGCAAGATACCGGGGTATGAGCCACGTTTTTTCGCTGCCTCATGCGGTTTGGGACTCGCTCTTCCCCTTTTATTTGCTTTTGGATTCTGAACTGAATGTTTTGGAAGCCGGTTCGGTTTTGCTCAAGACCCAACCCCAGCTCCAAATAGGTCAACCCTTGTTGCAATCTTTTCGGCTCAAACGACCACCAGGCATGTATTTGAACTATGAGCTGCTCAAACAAAAAAACGATTATATTCTCGTTCTGGAAAGTCTGAGTTCTCCTCTGCTTTTGCGGGTTCAGGTTGTGCCTTTGGAGACACCTGAGCGTTTGTTATTTTTGGCCTCTCCGGCTTTTACGGAAGCGGCAGAACTCAAGCGCATGGGGGTGACCCTACAGGATTTGCCCAAACACCATTCAGCTTGGGATTTTTTGACGGTTTTGCAAATGCAACGTTCGGCCCTGCGCGATGCTCAGGAATTGGCAGAACTGCTGCAAAACCGTCAAAAAGATTTAAAATCTGTGAATTTGCGCTTGCAAGAACAAGAGGCTGAATCGCGTAAATTGGCGCTTGTGGTGGCTCACACCGAAAATCTCGTGATTCTGACCGATCGTGAAGCCCGGATTGAATGGGTCAATCCCGCTTTTGAGAAGGTAACTGGATATACCCTGGCAGAAGTCGTGGGGTGTAAACCCGGAGATTTTCTTCAGGGGCCCGAGACAGATCCCAAGACCATTGCGTATATGGCTCAAAAACTAAAAAACCAATTGCCTTTTTCGACAGAAATCTTGAACTATAACAAAGCCGGTCAATCGTATTGGATCT
>JBIKWL010000013.1:0-57218 GCA_044356335.1 Candidatus Sericytochromatia bacterium | reverse complement strand
GCGCTATTTTAAACATGCTCAAGGCATTCAAAGTGATCATCCTGATGTCAAACTGTTTATAGAGGCGCTGTCGCGCACAGAAGAAGCAGAGGTCAAACCCACAGATTCCGATCAGGTTTATGCCCAGGTCGAAGAGCGCCTCTTCAAGCACCAAACCTGGCTCAGAAATCAGCCCGTTCCCCAAGCTGTGATCACCCCTGAAGAACGGGCGGATTTAACTGCCCGCGTGAATGCTGAAAAATCTGTGCTGGCTGAAATCTTAAGCCAAGTTCAGCAATTGGACCAAACTGTGGATACCCATTTATTGGATTATCAATTGCACCGCATTGAGATGGCGATGCAGGCAAGCCAAAAGGCCTTGCTCTTTTCGGAGATCTTCAGCCATTTGCATCAAACCATGCAAGCACTCGAGCAGACTGTGGCGGAGGTGTATCATCAGCTCAAAGCAGATCGCGCCTTAGCCCATCAGGCCCTTGAACAATTGCTCGATCGCTGCGACAAAATCGCAGATCAATTGGATGATACCGAAGGGCAAGGGGTCTCCATCGCCCTGCTCGAAACCCCTTATCAGCAATTATTGCAAAAAGTCAGTTTACTTCAAGACTGCTTCGATGAAATGGCCTAAGGGCCAGAAATGACCTGACCTTGACAGAAAATTCGGGCAGTCTGCATCAGCGAGTTTGCCACTTTTTCCATTAAAATTCGCTCTGCCAAAAAAAGCAGGGTGTGGTTTTCGATCATGGTTTGTTTCAAAGTGGATTCTGCGAGCGCCCTTTCTGCGGCCATCAACTCAATTGCCGCGTCGATTTCAGGCGCTTCCACCTTGAGCCCGCGCTGTTGGATAATCGCCCGCAGCACCAAGAGGGTTTTGAGAATTTGGGCTTTGCGGGCGCGCAAATCGGGATGTTTTAGCCAATGGGACTTTAATTGGGCCAAGCTTTGTTCTGAAAGCTTAAAATCACTCAGGTTTTGAATATCACTGGTTTCGCAGGCTTTTTCCAATTCTTCATTGAGCCAATCTTCAGGGATTTCGACCCGACTGGCAGCCACCAGGGTTTGAATCACTTGCTCTTTGACCTGGGCTGCCCACTGGGTCTGTTTTTTTTGAGACAAAGCTGTGGCTGTTTCAGCCAAAAGGGCATCCAGGGAGGCAAACCCCCGTTTTTGAGCCAGGTGATCATCCAGCCGGGCGACCTGGACCTGGGTCACCATTTTGATCAGGAGATGGCAAGCGGTGGCTTGCATCACGGGGCTGGCCTCTGTTTGCAAAGGCATTTCAAACGGAATTTCAAGCCGCTGGCCCGCCTCAACGCCCAACAAGGCCTCAAACCATTCAGTTTGAAGCCGATCGGGTTGTAAAACCAACACTTGGTTTTGCTGGACACTTTGCGGCAGAATGTCCCCCGCTTGGCTCAAATAATAATCGACAAGCAAAACATCTCCCTCCTGTGCCGGCAGCTCGCTGCGATCAATGCGCGCATGGTCCCACTGAAGGGCTTCCAAGGTGGCTTGAATGTCTTCAGGCTTGGGTGCTTCTGGAGGAGACACATCGATTTCAACAGACAAACTCTCAGGCAGAATCACCTCAGGATAGAGCCTGATTTGAGCTGTAAAGGCCAAATCCTGACTTTCGCTTTTCAGGCGTTGAAACGCCGGGGGTTTTTGCAATTCCAGCGGATGTTTTTCCAAAAAGCGCTCTAGGGTTCGGCCCATCACATAGTGAAGAATTTCCTGTGCTTTCTGATCGGGATCTTTCAAGCGGTTTAATTCAGGAAATCTGTTTAAAGCCTCTTTTTGCAGCATTTGCCGTTCAAGCGTGGAAAGCTGGGCCTGATATTGGACTTGGGTGGGACTTTTTCGGAGAAGTTGCTGCTTCATGGTTTTTGTCCTTAAGTCGTGAAATAAGAATAGGCAGAACTGGCCCAACTCAGGGTTTTACTGCCAACATATTGGGTCACATCAATGCCCAGATTGACAGAGGTCGCTGTCAGAGTGCCCATTCCCATGCCGCCATAGGCATCAACAATGGAACCCACCGCTGAAGTTGTTTTCTTGAGTGTCTCTTTGTATTCGCGTTTATCGGGATCGGTCTCATTGTAGAGTGTACAAATCGCTTTGCCAGCAATGGCCGTATTGACAACGGCAGCACCAATTGGCAACAGATTGCCCAAATCTGTGGCTGGGAGATAGCCACTGATGGTCGAGGCGGTATCGCTGACCACACTGGGAATATAACTTGAAACGGTTTGAGAGACCCCACTCAGATCCGGCACATAACTGGTAACAGTACTCATTTCGGGCAAATAGCCCGTCAAGGTGCTGGCTTCGGGTAAAAAGGCAGAAGCGGTATTGACCACCTGGGTGGTGGTGGTGCTGACGATCTCGGGTGTGAGCGCTTCTGTGACCCCTTTGGCCACTGTGGCAATATTGGCAATTTTTTGCAGGCCATCTTTTTCGACAAACGCCGACGCGGCGTCCAAGGCTTCTTTGGCATTATCCAAGGAGGGTTCAGAGACCAGGGAATAGGTCTTTTTCACGGCATCAGAGACTTCTTTGCCGCCGAGGCCCACCAAAACCAAATCCCCCCCCGTGGCCAAGCCAGGGGATTGGTAAAAGCTGACGGCCGCCGGCAAGAGGCCATCGGTCGAAAGGTGGGGGCTGACCGTGCTTGAAATATCCGATACGGCCGTGGTGACAAATTCGGGGGTCACCGACTGAACCTTGCTCAAAGCCGATTCCCCCAGAGAAGTGGCATACGCCTGGGTGGTCGACAGAATCTGCCCCCCCATTTCAGTGGCAGATTTGACCGCAGAAGTCACCCCTTCAGGCACCTCGGGCAAATGTTCGGTGAGGGAAGTGAGGCTTTCGACATGGTCGCTGACCGTCTTTTTCAGCGATTCGGGGGCATGTTCTACCATCAAGCCCCCCAGGGCAGTGGCGGATTCAAACACCTTGGGTGTTTCCGAAATCAGGGTTTCCACCCCTTCAACAGCTTTGCCAAATTTTTCCTGATCCCCCGGATTTTCTCTGGCTTCGAGAATATCCGAGATCGCCCCTTTGACTTTGCTGACACTCTCCACCTGCTCCAACACAGATTTGACGGATTGGCCCAATTCAGACTTGGCAAAGGCTTCAATTTTATTGCCATGTTGAGCGACAAGACTTTCAGGACTGCATTGTTCAATACTCTGAAAGGCCGATTCAATGGTATTGGGACAGGTCAATTGTCCCAACTCTTGGGTCGCAGCCTGAGAGCTGACCACCTGTTGCCGCACAGTCTCAGTGCTGTTTACGGGCGGCGCGATCATCAATTTGGCAGGAGGGGGCGCAATGGCAGCCATTTTGGGGGGGGTAAATGTGGGAGCAGTAGGTCTGACAGCTTGGGTTGAATTAAACATGTTTCACCTGAAAAGACAGAATGAGAGGTCGCTAAATTGATTATACCTTTTCATTCCGAGACAGACCGTTTAATTGGCTTGGGAGAGGGGGGCACGCCCTTGCGGGGAAGACGCAGTTGCAAAGGCTCAAGGCCCCTTTGGGGATTGATGATTCGCCAAACGAGTTCAAACAGGCTATAAGCCAAAAGCAAAGAAAAAAGAAACAGAATCAGACCCGAACCAAAGCCCCGATCAGGACTTTCAACCAGCAGGGCATAAGGCGCAAGCAGACTGTGTAAGATCCCCAGCAGGGGAAAGACAAAACGCGTGGTTTGTTGACCACTCACGTATTGAATAAATTGCAACAGATAGCTCAGTATAAATACCGTTCCCAAGCCACAGGGAAAGACCAAAAAAACCAAACCAAAAGCCATCTGTTGCACGGGCAGGCTGCGGTCAAGCACACTTTCGGCCGGGTTGGCGGGATTGACAAAGACCTGAGCAGGGGTCTGGCGCAGCAGGTCCATCTGCCGCCGTCTGCGACCACCGCTAAAATTGTCAGAGCCCACGCTAAAATCCAATTGGGAATTGGTATAAACCTGGTTCTGAAAGGTATAACGGTATTCGGCCACCAATTTGGAATTCGATTTTTTGCCCTTACCATACACAAGATCCCAGGTGAGAACCTCCGCTTGAACGGGTTTCCATTGGGCAGCCTGTAGATGCAGATAGACACTGCGCCCCAAAAACCCCATCAAACCGATGGCAAACAGCCCAAAAATCGAGACAAAAAAGAAAGCCAAGACGCCTTGCAGGGTTTTATTCATGGCGCAAAAACAGAGCGTGGGTAAATTCCCGCAGCCCGCCAGAGGGCATGGTAAAGGTCTGAAGCTGCTGGGTTTTGAGTTCAAAAGAGGGGCCCAGCCACTCCGCCAGGTCGGCAGCAGAATATTGCCGTATGGGCAGGCCGCTGCAGCGATCAGCACTGCCCGGGGCAAAGCAGGCAATCAAAGCAAAGCCACCTGGTTTGAGCAGCTTTTTTAATAATTGCAAATAGCCCTCACGCTCAGCGTCTGTCAGCAAAAAATGCAAGACGGCGCGATCTTGCCAGAGATCGAGTTGGCCCTGATAGGCCGCCAACTTCTCAGAAGCACTCAGATCGTCTACCACCCATTGTAGCTGTGAGGCCCGTTCACCCAAGCGCTGCTGCAATTTATCCAGGGCCACGGCACTGAGGTCTGCGGCAATTAAGCCGGTATACCCCAGTTCGAGCAAATGGTCGACCAGAGTGGTCGTGCCTGCCCCAGCAATCAGAATTTGGGCCGAAAGCGGCAAATGACATTGCCTCAGCAGTTCCAGAGTGGTTTCTGGGCTGGGCTCATACCAACCCAGGGTTTCAGTGTCTTTTTCGGTGTAGACCCGATCCCAATGGGCCGGGTGATTGCCATCCAAGTCTGTAGTCATGGGATCTGTATTCATGGGGTCTGCAGCCATTCGCGCACTTTTTCAAGTTTGGGCAAACCGCCACTGTGAACGAGTTGACCATCAACCACCACCGCCGGGGTGCTCAGCACCTGGTATTTTAAGAGGCTTTCCATTGAGGTGTCTTTTTCCACGGCAGCATCCAGCCCCAGCGCTTGAATTTCTGCGGCAATTATGTCTGCGGTTCGCTGACATTTGGCGCAGCCTGATCCCAAAACCTGAATTTTTTTCATCTTTTTGTTCCTTTGTGCTTCTGATTCAGTTTAACAGCAGTGGGCCCCAGGCGTTGAGCAGCCAGCCCACCAGACTAAAGGCCAGCAGCAAAAAGCCAAAGACCAGTGCCAAGAGCTTAAACTGCATCACCTGTTTGAGCAGGATAAATTCGGGAAAACTGGCGGCCACCGTGCTCATGCAAAATGCCAGGGTGGTGCCAATCGGCATGCCTTTGAGCAAAAGGCTTTTCATAACGGGAATCACCCCGGTGGCGTTGGAGTAAAGCGGAATCCCCATCAGCACGGCAGCGGGTACTGTCCACCATTGCCCAGCCCCCAGGTGCTGCTCAAAGAAGCCCGCAGGCACAAAGCCGTGTAAGCCGGCCCCAAGTCCCACGCCAATCAGCACCCATTTCCAAACCCGGCCAAAGATCTCCTCCAATTCGTCACGGGCAAATTCATGGCGTTCTTTCCAGCTTAAAACCGTCTTTTCGACAGGTTGAACGGTCAGGTTTTGAAGGGCCTCTGCGGCGGTATAGACCTTGGCCACTTCGGGCACCAACCAGCGCTCGGCTTTGAGCAGGTCCATCACGGCCCCGGCCAAAATCCCCACTCCCAGCCCGATCAAAATATAGGCCAAGGTCAGCTTCCAGCCCAGCAATTCCAAAAGCATAATCACCGCCACTTCGTTGATCAAAGGCGAGGTGATCAAAAAGGCCAGGGTCACGCCCAGGGGAATGCCCGCTGAACAAAACCCCAAAAAGAGTGGAATGCTCGAGCAAGAGCAAAAAGGGGTGATTGCGCCAAAGAGCGCTCCCATCAGATAACCTGTGACGCGGTGGCGACGGGCCAAAAAATCCCGCACCCGCTCGACCTTGAGCGAGGCCCGCAGCAAGGCAATGCCGTAGATCATCAGCGCCAACAAAAAATAGATTTTGGTGGTATCTTCAATAAAAAAGTGCAGCGCATCCCCCAGCTTGCTCTGAGGGCTTAATTTTAAGACTGAAAAGGTCAACCAGTCTGCGAAATACGTAAAATAGCTCAATATTTTAAAAGTGCTCTATTTTGAATTAAGATGCTCTGGCAAAGTATTTTCGCCCTAACCAGAGTGCAACATGCACCAAGCCCAAGAGTACAGGCACTTCAACCAGCGGGCCAATCACACCCGCAAAAGCCTGGCCAGAATGTATGCCAAAGACCGCGATTGAAACCGCAATGCCGAGTTCAAAATTATTGCTGGCAGCTGTGAATGCGATGGTGGTGGTTTTTTCGTAATCCGCACCGGCCTTGCGGGTCAGCCAAAAGGCCAATAAAAACATCAGCGCAAAATAGAGGGCCAATGGCAAGGCTATGCGCAAGACATCCAAGGGCAATTGCACGATCAGCTTGCCTTTGAGCGAAAACATCACAAAGATCGTGAGCAATAACGAGAATAAAGTCAAAGGACTGATGCGCGGCAAAAACGTGTCTTCGTACCACTGATAGCCTTTGCTGCGCAAAAAAGCAAAACGTGTCAACATACCTGCAAAGAACGGAATACCAAGATAGAAAAAGACGCTGCTTGCGATCTCGGTGATCGTGACATTGACCCGAAAGCTTTGTTGACCAAAGAAGGGGGGTAAAACTGTAATAAAAAACCAAGCATAGAGCGAATAAAATAAAATCTGCATGACCGAATTAAAGGCCACCAGACCTGCCGCATACTGATTATCACCTTCTGCCAGTTTATTCCAAACCAAGACCATGGCAATACAAGGCGATAATCCCAGAAGAATCACCCCAGCCATGTATTCTGGGTATCCGGCTAAAAAGACAATGGCCAGCAAAAACATCAACAGGGGAGCCAAAATCCAGTTAAACAAGACAGACAATAAAAACAAGCGCCGATTGCGAAAGACATCAAATATTTCTTCGTATTTGACCTTGGCCAGTGGTGGATACATCATGATGATCAAGCCAATGGCAATGGGCACATTCGTCGTTCCAACCTGAAAGCGATTCCAAAAATCAGATATTTGTGGAAAAGCCCAACCCAATCCCACACCTAAAAACATGGCAGCCAAAATCCAGACCGTTAAATAGCGATCCAAAAAAGACAAGCGTTGAGATAGCGTACTCATGCCGGGCCACTGGCAGTTAAATCTGAGCTGAGAAGACGGAGATGAGACGCTTCGGGTTTGAGAGATTCTTTGGCTTCAAGACTGGCTTTTAAGCCTGCCAGCCGATCGGCGATTTGATCGCGAATTTTGCGAAAACGGGCCAATTGAGCCGCTTCGCTCTCTGCTGGAGCTGCCGGATCTGGCAAAGACCAATGCATCCGCTGCAAGGGCCCCGAAACCACTGGGCAAACCTCTTCAGCACAGAGGGTAATCACCAGATCGACCTGGGCCAGGTCGATCGTTTGAACAGATTTGGAGCTATGCTGCGCTGCGTTGATCCCCAGCTCACCGAGAGCCTGAATCGCCAGCGGATGCACAAACGAAGGTTTGGAGCCCGCGCTTTGAATCGTATAGTCTGGCCCCAAGATTTGGCGGGCCAAGCCCTCGGCCATTTGGCTGCGGGCTGAATTGGCCACACAGAGAAAAAGAATGCGTTGCATAAAACCCTTTCTAACAACAGTCTTTGCCGTTTTGGCGGCGACAGAGTTCAACCGGATCGATCTGGAGAACCGCTTTAATTTTGCTGCGATCTGCTTCTAAACGGGGATCCGCTTGCCAACATTGGTTCAACCAGACAAAAGCGGCATCAATTTCGGGCAGGGGTTGCGGCGGTAGATAAAAATAGATCCAGCGGCCCTGTTTGCGGGATTGAATCAACCCCGCCTGTTTTAAGATTGCCAAATGTTTGGAAATCGTGGAATTGGCCAGTTCAAAAACAGCCACAATTTGACAGGCACAGAGTTCCTGATCTTGTAAAAGAGCCAAAATCCGCAGGCGGGTTTCATCACCAAGGGCTTTTGTCAGCAAAACCAGGTCCTGCAATGAAGTGGTTTGTACCCATTTACTGGGGGCAGCAAACGGCATTGACCTGCTCCTGGGCTGCTTGAGAGCTGAATTGGGGGTCATTCCATTCGCTGTTTTCATGAAAGGTATACACTTCCCATTGCACCCCATCGGGATCATGCACCCAAAATTTATCTTGCAGGGCATAACAACAGCGGGTTTGCTCTTCCACCAGCGCAATCTCCACACCCCGTTCTTGGGCCTGGGTCAGCCAGGTTTGAACGGCTTCTTTGTTGTCCACGACAATCCCCGTATGGCCAAATCCAGCGCTGACACGATCCGGATTTTGCACCAAAGAAAGCACCAGGGCTGGGTCTGCCAATTCAAATTTGGCATAGTCGGGTTTGGTTTTGATCGGCTCTACGCCCAAAAACCGAGTGTAAAAATCTCTGGACTTGAGCAGATCTGAAACGTACAAACTGAGATGGGATTTCATACAATAAAACCATTTCTATATTTCGTTAAAAATCGAATTATAGGATACAAACAAAATCCCTGTCAATGACTCAACAGGGATTTCTTGAAACCACATCCACACCCAAATCAGGTGGTGGGTTTTGTGCCGCTCGGTTTTTCCTGCTTGGCAGCGATCTCCACTTGCTCACGCTGCTTGAGCAGGCCAGCCAAATCAATGCCGGGCAATAGTTTGGTTAACATGCCCATCAGGCCATCTCCAGCGTGAGCGCCACCTGTAACCAGAACATCAGGCATGATCTTGATCTGACCGGTTTGAATCGCGGCAGCAATCAACTCGACAATCTTGATCTGTTTGATTGCGTCTTCGCCAATCGCCTCTTGCTGTTTGTTATAGGCCTGAGCGGTGGCTTCACCAATCGCGGCAATTTTGGAGGCCTCGCCATCCCCGATGGCTTTGAGGCGTTTGCCTTCGCCCATGCCCTCCAGGGCTTTGGCCTCGGCGGTCCCTTCAGCCAGGGTGATCATTTCGGTCTTTTTCTGGGTGGCGACTTTCACGGCAATTTCAGAGGCCACCAAGGTGGGCTGCTGATCGGCTGTGGCGCGCATTTTCTCCATCTCGGTGCGTTCAGCCTGGGAGCGTTGCTCCATTTTGTACATCTCCTGCTGTTGCTCGGCGATGATCCGTTTGGTCTGGGTCTGCATCAGATCTTCGGGCAATTTGATCTGGCAGATCAAGACCGAGACACATTCCACATGGTAGCGCTCCAAATCTGCGCGGGCACGGGCTTCGGCTTTGGCCTGCTCTTCGGAACGGCTCTGCAGAAAATTCATGGCTGAAGCCGTGGAAGCCTGGTTGCGGAATGAGGAGTCGATCATGGGGTGAATCACGTGTTGGATCAAATTGTCGATCGAACCCACTTTGGCCACCATATACGGGGCCTGATCAGGGCGCACGCGAATCACGACCTTGACTGCCACCTGAATCGGAAAGCCATCTTTGGAGATCACGCTGAGCTGGTCAAAGCGGGTTTCCTGCTGGTCGTCCCAATCGATCGTGATATTGGTTGTGTCGATCACATAGGCCATAAACGCCCGCCGGTTCAAATAATAGCGGCCTGGGCCAGCTACCTCTTCTTGAATCCCGCGAAAACCTTTGGGCACCACATATTTCTCTTTGCCCTCTTCTTCGGAGGCCCCCAATTGGGTGGAACCCAGGCGCTTTTTCATCTCCTCAGTAGGATCTTCACCCACATTGGAAACCACCACCCCCACTTCACCGCGCTCGATCACGGCGACGTCATCTACTGAAACGCTGAACATCAGGGGGTTGATATAATAGGTGCCCGGTCTGAGGACGTCCAATTGCGGGCCGCGTTGCCCCTGTTTGGTCAAAAATGCCGAGCCATCTTGGTAATCGTTGTGGCCCGAAACCGGGCAGGCCACATACTCTCTTTCGGGCAAAGGGATACCGTCGAGGGCGGTCACCAGTCCCACCTTATTGGCCTCGATCACCACCGCTGGGGCAATCTGGATTGTGAATAAATTCAGGTTAATGCGGTAAGTGCCCGGCAGCAATACGTCGATTTGGGGCCCTTTTTGGCCCCCGTTGCGGAGAAAGGCCTCGCCATCTTCAAAGTTGGAGTGGTCAGGCACACTTTGGGCCAAGAGACGGCCCATCGGAATCGGCGCGCCATCCTGGGCGGTGACCATGCCGACTTCCCCTTTGCCAATCACCACCGCGGCCGCTTTGGTGATGCGAAAGAGATGGGGGTGAATACGGTAAACCCCCGGAGGCAAGATCTCGGTTTGGGGTCCCTTTTGGCCCCCACTTTGAATAAAGGCCTCCCCCGATTGAAAGGAATTGTGGCCTTGCACCACAGTGGCAAAAATCCGCCCAGTGGGAATCGCCGTGCCATCGGAAGATTCAACCAGACCAATTTCATTCTCGTGGATCACCGTGGCAGCACCTTTGGTGACCTTAAACAGCAGCGGATTAATGCGGTAATTGCCAGGGGGGATGATTTCGAGCTGGGGGCCTTTTTGGCCGCCGTTTTTAATAAACGCTTCGCCATCTTGAAAGGCCGAATGGCCCTCCACGGCCTGGGCAAAGATTTTGCCTTCGGGAATGGGCGCACCATCAACCGATTCGACAATGCCGATCTCGCGATCTTGGATTTGGGTAATGCTGCCTTTGGTGAGTTTAAACAAATAGCGGTTGATGCGGTATTTACCGGGGGGGAGGACTTCGATCTGGGGGCCTTTTTGCCCGCCGTTTTTAATAAACGCTTCGCCATCTTGAAAAGAATTGTGGCCGGGCACAACCGCCGCAAAGATATTGCCGGTGGGAATTGAGGAGCCATCGACAGATTCAATCAGGCCAATTTCATTGTCGAGAATTTCGGTAAAGACACTTTTGGTGGATTTGTAAATAAAGGGAATGCGGAAGTGCAAGCCGGGGCCCAGGGTGCGGGCCTGAATTCCCACCTCATTGCCCAAAGCCACCACCCGGCCCTGGGGCATTTTACGGCCAAACCAGCGGCGCTCCATCAGGGCAATTTCGTTGCCCCCAACGATCACCACCGACGCCGCCAAAACAATCAGAGCGGGAATCACCAGCGCCAAATAACCAGCATAAGCCACGAGCCATCCAAGCAACATAGACACTCTTTTCATGCTGGGCGCAAAGCAAAACCAGCTTTAAAATTGATGAGGGTATTATATAACCCAAGCCCCCAAACGCCTATTTTTTTCGTGCAAGCCTGCTGCTAAACTAGACTCAACGGCATAACAGCGAAATCCCCCAGGAAAGTGCAGAGAAAACCCATGGAAAACACCCTTTTGAGTGGTGCCAGCCCCACTGAAATTCAGGCCCACTACGATGTCAGCAACGATTTTTACCAATTGTGGCTCGACCCCGAATTGATCTATTCTGCTGCACTCTGGCATGAAAACGCGCCAGATGCCCCTTTGGCAGAGGCCCAAAGGCAAAAATTGGCCTACCATCTGCAACAGGCCCGCGCAGACCAGGCCGAAAGCGTTTTGGATATTGGCTGTGGTTGGGGAGCGGTGCTGCGTGAACTGCGCAAACAACCCCAGATCAAGCAGGTGGTCGGGCTCACCCTGAGCCAGGCCCAAAAAGACTATTTTGAGGCCTTGCCCAAATTAGAATCCGCTCCGCAGGCCAAAACACAGACCAAAACACAGACCGAAGTACTGACCGAAGTCCGGCTGGAGTCCTGGGAAAACCACTTGCCTTCTCAGCCCCTCGATGCCGTGATCTCAATTGGCGCCTTTGAACATTTTGCCCGGCCCGGCATGAGTGCCAGCGAAAAACAGGCAGCGTATAGGGCCTTTTTTCAGCGCGTGGGTGAATGGCTCAGGCCCGAAGGCCGCCTCTCGCTGCAGACCATTGGTTATGGTCCGATTTCTGAAGAAATGAAAGTCAAACTCTCGGGCTTGAACCAGGCTGTCTTTCCGGGGTCGGAATTACCGACTCTGCTTGAACTACTGGCGGCAGCAGAACCCTTTTTGGAACTTGTGCAAGTGCGCAACGACCGCCAAGACTACGCCAAAACCTGTCAGCTCTGGCGCAAGAATCTGCGGGCCGCCAAAGCCACAGTCGAAGAACAGCATGGCCCAGCACTTTACAAGCGCTACAACGAATATTTGATGGCCTCAGAAATGGGCTTTCGCCTGGGGCATTTGCATCTCTACCGGCTGACCTTTCAAAAGGGCAAAGGGCTTCCTCACTAAGAGTTGCTCAGTATAGACAGGCATCTAAAAGGGCCAAAACCTCGTTTAAAATCGCCACAGGTGCGCGTTTGATCCGTTCTGCTGAGCGAATTTTAAAATCCACCGATTTGAGCTGCTCAACCATGATGTATCCTGTCAGCCCCGTATTTGCGGGAATCGCGACATGGAAGGGAAAGTTTCTCTGGGTATTGGTAATGGGGCAGACCATGGCCAGGCCAGTATGCTGATTGAAGAGGGTATTGCTTACAACCAAAGCAGGGCGACGGCCACGTTGCTCATGTCCGGCTTGCGGATCAAAATTCAAATAAATAAAATCACCTTTTTGCGGGATATACACCCTCACCAGGCCTCTTGCCCCTCAGGGCCACCCCAGTCTTGCTCGCTAACTTGGTAATCAGCAGGGATTTCGCGCACTAGCGCTGCCAGCTTGTATTTGCCACGAATCTGTGTGGCTGGCTCAATCACAATTCGTCCGTGTTCGACTGAAATTTCAACCTCATCACCGACAGCCAAATGCAAGTGAGACAGAATTTCTTTGGGAAGACGCAAACCTTGGCTATTTCCCCATTTTTGGAGTTTGGTTAACATGATTTTCGCTAAAATACCTCGCTAAAAATGTATATCCAAAGTATAGCCTTGATGATGACTTGTTTACAAGTTATTGGGGCTGACTCCAGGCATAAATACCCCCGGTGTGCACAAAGCAGATCTCACGGGTGCCGGGAGGCAACTCGCCGTGTTCAATCATCTGCCACAGCCCCCAAAAGGCTTTGCCCGTGTAGACCGGCTCCAGGGGCAATTCGGGGCCTGAAAAACGGGCCACAAAATCCCTCAGCTCGGTGGGCACTTTGGCGTAACCCCCGCCATGAAAGCGGGTTTCGAGTTCCCACTTGGCAAAAGGCTGCTTGAGGTCACTTTCTTTGGCCAAGGCTTGCAGCCAGTTTTCAATCTCCGGCAAGAGGTAATCTGCGCCTTTGAGCACCGCCAAGCCAAGCACTTGGCAATTGGGTGGCGCAGCTGAAATCAGGCCTGCCAAGGTTGTGCCCGTGCCGACAGCGCAGGCCACGAGGTCGATCTCAGCGGGCAGGCTGCTGAGCATTTCAGCGGCTCCCCGCACCCCGTCTAAACCGGCCCCCCCTTCGGGGATGATCAACGCTTCGGGATAGCGCTGCTGCAGATCGGTCAAAAAGGCCGGGTCGTGACGCAGGCGGTAGGTTTGCCGATCCAGCCACTGGGTCTGCATGCCCATCTCGCGCATGGCCTGAAGCACGGGGTTTGGCGCGGTGGGCTCTTCGCCGCGCAGCAGACCGATTGTCTCAAAACCAAAGATCTGGCCTGCTGCTGCCAGCGAAAAGAGATGGTTCGACCAAGCCCCCCCAAAACTGAGCAATTGCCGTTTGCCGAGCTGTTTTGCCACTTGCAGCGGGTAACGCAGTTTAAAGGCCTTGTTGCCCGAAAGCAGGGGGTGAACCAGATCCGCGCGCAGAACCTGCAATTGCAGCCCGCACTCATTCAAAAGCGGGTGTTCAAAGCGCTGCAGCGTCAAATCGGCCCCCGCCAGCATCGGTTCAGTGTCAGTCCTGGAGGGCTTCGAGTTCGAGTTCAGCCTCACGCCAACGTGCCAGCGCCTCATCTAAACGGGCTTGCAGATCTGGAGCGCCGCTGGCATTCAGCTCTGCTTCAAGCGCGTTGCATTCCTGCTCCATTTGCGGCAACTTGCGTTCAAGCTGCTGCCGCTTGCGTTTGAGGGCCTTTTGGGCCTCGAAGGCCGCTTTGCCAGTCAAGACCGGAGCAGCGGCTTTTTTGACCTCGGCTTTGGCCTGTTTGGCTTCGCTGCCCTGCACTTTGAGCACCGCCCGGTCTTTGAGTGAGACATCCCGGCTGAGGTGATCGGTGCCATGTTTTTCGAGATATTCAGGGTAGCTGCCTTTAAAATCGAGAAAGCCATCGGGCTTGAGTTCGAGTACCCGCGTGGCGATCTTCGAGACAAAGTAGCGATTGTGCGAAACCAGCAAAAGTGTGCCCTTGTACTGTGAAAGGCCCTCTGTCAGCATATCTATCGCTTCGATATCGAGATGGTTGGTGGGTTCATCCAGCAGCAGCACATTGCTGGGTTGCAACATCAGTTTGGCAAAAATCAGGCGGGTGGCTTCACCGCCACTCAGGGTCGAGAGCTTCTGTTTGACATCGTCGCCACTGAACAACATGCGGCCCAGCAGGCCGCGCACTGTGGAGATATCCGCCGTGTTGTCGAAGCTGTAGAGCCAGTCGTAACAGTTGATATTGCCGTCTTTGATCAATTCATGATAATCCTGAGGAAAATAGCCAGGCAGGGCCGAATGCCCCCATTCGACCTTGCCCTGATCGGGTGCCAATAGCTGCATCAGAATCTTGAGCAGGGTCGATTTGCCGACCCCGTTGGGGCCAATCACAGCGATGCGGTCCCCACGCTCGACCTCAAAGCTCAGATCGCGAATGACCTGTTTGTCTTCAAACGATTTGCTGATATTCTCAATCGTGACCGGAATAATGCCCGAGACCACCGAGGGGTTAAAGCGGAAGTGGGGGTAGCGGCGCGAAGACGGCGGCAGCTTGATCTCTTCCATTTTCTCAAGGGTTTTGACCCTGGATTGGGCTTGGGAGGCTTTGCTGGCTTTGGCTTTAAAGCGGTTGATAAAGGCCTGAAGCTCTTCTTTTTTCTTTTCTTGATTGGCCAGGGCCCGCTCTTTTTGGTCTTTTTCGAGGGCCTTGGCATCGAGGAAAGCATCGTAATTGCCGGTGTACATGCGGATGGTGCCGTAGTCGATATCGAGCATATGCGAACAGACAGCGTTCAAGAAATCGCGATCGTGTGAAACCACGAGCAAAAGGCCGGGGAAAGAGCGCAGATGCTCTTCGAGCCATTTGATCGAAAAGATATCCAAATGGTTGGTGGGCTCGTCCAAAAGCAGAATTTCGGGTTTGCTGAACAGCAATTGGGCCATTAAGACACGCAATTTATAGCCACCACTGAGGGTTTTGAGCAACATGCCATGCTGATCCACGGGAATCCCCAGGCCGTCGAGCAGCCGGGCAGCGTCACTTTCAGCGCTGTAGCCTTCCTGCTGGATAATCGTCTCTTCGGCTTCGGCATAGAGTTCGGCATCGGCCAGGCTCATCTGCCCCTGGCGACTCATGGTGTCCTGAACCTGCAAAGCCTGCCAAAGCTTTTGGTCGCCCTGAATCACGGTATCGAGGATACTGCAGTTCTCATAGGCGAAGTGATCCTGTTTGAGGAAGCCGACTTCGGCCTGCCGGGGCCAGTTGACACTGCCTGTGTATTCACTGCTCTGGCCCATTAAAATCTTGAGCAAGGTCGATTTTCCGGCGCCATTGGCACCCACCAAGCCATAACAATTGCCGGGGTAAAGCTGGAAGTTGACGTCGCTAAACAGGACCCGTTCGCCGAATTCGAGGGTAAGGTTGATCATTTCTAACATAGCTATCACTGTACAAGCAGCTGGGCTCAGTTGGTAGGCGATAGACGAAACTGGGTGGAACAAAGCCCTTAAGGCAAAGGAATGAATTTACGGGGATCTTGAGGGTCAAATGTCCATGCGCCGGGTTGTTTGAGAGCTGGATTCAAAATACTGAAAGTGACCAAGGGCTGCCCCACAGCATCCATTTGGGTATAGGTATAACGGGGTTCAAAGCCATTTAAGACTCTGACTGGATTCTCAACTTCAGACACGGTAAAAGCCTCTTCGGCCAACATCTCTTCCAGGCTTTGGGCCTGCCGCCCAAAACGGGTGTGTTCAAATTCATGGTGCAAAATGGCCAGAGGGTCCACGGGTTGGCCTCCTGCGGCAAAACGCGCGCCTGGCTTGGGAAAATCCGGGGGAAAGACCATGATATCATCCCAGGCTTTGGGGGAAACGCCATCAACGGCTTTGACCACAAAAGGTTTGTCTCCCGCCTGCGCCAATACTTTTTGAATCATTAAAGCACCGTAATCGGTTTGGGCATAGGCTTCAAACAGCTGATACACCGGCATATCCGGGGTGGGGCCATAATTCTCTGAGTCAAACTCATCTGAATGGGCGGGGCGCTGGGGAAAATGGCGTTGCACAAAGGTTTGAAACTGGGTTTGTCGGGTCTGAGCATCTGGCAAAGCAACCCCTTCGAGCCCAAGTTTCTGACGTGCCCAGGCCTGGAGTTGGGCGGGATCAGACATGCCAAGGCTCAATTCTAAACGGCGCATGACCTCTGGCGTCCAAGCTGGGGGTGCATGATGCTCACAGAGCGTGAGTGAAGGATTGGCTCGGCCCTGGGGCGCAAGCTCAAACTTGGCAGGCTCTGAATCAGACGTTTGGGGCGGCACGTCTGTCGGGGTTGCCAGAGGAACCCGGCTCAGAGGCGGCAGATTGTTCGAGAGTGGCGTTGAAAATTGAATTTGCATGATCTGGTTTACCTCAATTTTAACATGGCTTTTTAAAAAATCCCCTGCAGAGATATACCACAGGGGAAGCAAGATAAATATCAGAGTTGGTTAATTTCCAGGCTTAATGTTTAGCAATTGCAGCGCTTGAAGCATAGCCTGGGTATCACCCGCTGCTTGGGCTTTTTCAAAATGCTCATTGCCCAAAGCTATCAGTTGTTTGCGCATTTTTTGGTTCAATGGCTTTTGGTTTTTTTGACAATAGTCCTGATGTGACTGAATATATTTTCCCAACTCAGAAACAGATTTTTGAATTTCCTGTAAGAGAGCAGCCTCCAACACCACTTGTCCAGAATGGTGTTCTGCGACATGTTGAGCTAAGTGATGCTGCAGCTGCCGCATCATTTCCATATTTTCCTGGTGTAATTCACGACCGGCTAAAAATGCGGTCATAGCCAAGTGGGCCGTGGCCAAATTTTTATTCTGCTGAGCTTGTTCGGTTAATTTTTGGGCATGTTGCATCATTTCCACTGAGCGTTTGGCCAACATTTGCATTTCAAGAATACGCATTTGAGCCATAGGAAAGCGGGTTTTAATCATTTCCAATGAATGAACAGGGGTGTTTTGCGCCTGTTGTTGATGATGGTTGGCCCAAGCAGGGGCTGTGATGAGCAAACTTCCGAGTAAAGCAGAGGTCAGAATTTTCATATACGTTATTCCTAGATTGATTATTTGATTAATTTCAGGCTGAAGCACACATACTATACCCCATATGGTATATTTTTCGCAAGCTATAACAATCGAATCCCCTGCCTCTCATAAATGAGAGGCAGGGGAAAGTGGCATTCCTCATCCAGATTGCGAACGGGTAGATTAATCGAGGGCTTTTTTACAGAAGAACCAATCGGTACATTCGTGGCCTTCGGCCAGCCGTTTGTCGAGATCGGCCTGGGTTTTGGGTGGGGGCACAATCACCTTATCGCCTTTTTTCCAGCCTTCGGGGGTGGCTACGCCATGTTTGTCTGAAGTCTGCAGGGCTTCAACCAGACGCAGAATTTCATCAATGCTGCGACCATTGCTCAGGGGGTAATAGATCATCGCCCGCAAAATGCTTTTGTCGTCGATCACAAAGACCGCGCGCACAGCAGAGGTATCGCTGGCACCGGGATGAATCATGCCATAGCTGGAAGCCACTTTCATGCTCAGATCGTCAATGATTGGGAAGGGAATTTCGACCCCGAATTTGTCTTTGATGGTCTGCACCCAGGCCAGGTGAGAAAAGATGCTGTCGATGCTCAAGCCCAGTACCTCGGTATTCAAGGCCTTGAACTCTTCATGGCGTTTGGCAAAGGCCATAAATTCAGTCGTGCAGACCGGGGTAAAGTCTGCGGGGTGGGAAAAGAGTACCAGAAACTTGCCAGCATAATCATCCAGGCTGCGGGGGCCGTGGGTGGTATTGGCTTTAAAATCGGGGGCCTTTTCGTTGAGACGGGGGAAGTTAAACGTTTGGGTTTCCATTGTATTTCTCCTTGTGGAAGCTTTGATTAATTTAATTATACCCCCTATGGTATATTCTATCTAATCGTTTATAACTCTGTTTTTAATTATTAAAAACAATTAAAACAAACGTCTGAATCCAGGGGGGAAGAGTTCCTCTGCCTATGGTTTGGGCTTTTTCAGTTTGAGGGTATGAATAAAGGCGATCACGTCATTGATCTGCGCATCAGTCAGGGTGCCCTCCCAGCCAGGCATGGGCGATTTGCCCACTTTAATAAACGTCAACCGTTCGGCATCATTTTTGCTGTATTTAAACAGCCCTTTGCTAAAGTCTCGCGGAGGCGGCTGCAAAGATTTGCCTGCCAAGCCATCCCCTTTGCCTGTTTCGCCATGGCAGATGGCACAGTTTTGTTTGTAAAGTACCGCCCCTTTTTTGGCATCCCCCACTTTGGGGGAGGCAGCTTTGGCAACCACAGGGGCCTGAAAAGACAGGTGTAAAAACGGAGCCGTGAGCAGACATGCCCCTGCCAGCGCGAGACCGCTTAGAGAAATTGCCCTCATTTCTGTTCTCCATTCAATTAATGAGCGTGATGATTCTGACAAAGTTGGGGTACCAAACACCCGCAAGTGTGTGATACCCCAAACAATTATAAATTCAGCGACAGAGCCGCTTTAGAAACGGTCCAATTCCATCACCTTGGCCCAAGCTTTGACAAAATCTTTGACAAAGGTCTCGCGGGCATCGTGGGTGGCATAGGCTTCAGCCACAGCGCGCAACTCAGCATTTGAGCCAAAGATCAGATCGACAGGGGTCGCGGTCCATTTGAGCTGACCTGTTTTGCGATCCAAGCCCTCATAGAGGCCTTCGGACTTGGCAGACTTGGTCCATTTGGTAGACATATCCAGCAAATGGACGAAGAAATCGTTGCTGAGGGTACCCGGTTTACTGGTAAATACCCCATGGCTTGACTTGCCCGCGTTGGCATTTAAGACCCGCAGTCCCCCTACCAGCACGCTCATTTCAGGCACTGTCAGACTGAGGGTATCCGCCTTATCTACCAGCATTTCTGCGGGAGACAAATGACTCTCCGGGTTGAAATAATTGCGAAAGCCATCGGCTTTGGGTTTGAGCTGGGAAAAAGAGGCAACATCGGTCTGGGCCTGTTCTGCATCTGCCCGGCCCACTTGAAAGGGAACCTGAACGCTGTGTCCAGCCTGTTTGGCCGCCGCTTCAATTGCAGCAGCGCCTCCCAAGACAATCAGATCTGCCAGGGAAATCTGTTTGCCCCCGACTGCGGATCTGTTAAAACCCGTTTGGATCTCTTCCAGCTTTTTCAGCACCTTGGCCAGCTCCTGCGGGTCATTGACTTCCCAGTCTTTCTGAGGTGCCAGACGCACCCGTGCCCCATTGGCTCCACCACGCATATCTGTGTCGCGGAAAGTCGAAGCAGAAGCCCAGGCGGTTTTCACCAATTCGGAAACGGTCAAACCGGATTTTAAAATTTCGCCTTTGAGTTTGGCAATATCTTGGGCATCGACCAAGGCGTGTTTGACAGCGGGAATGGGATCCTGCCAAGCCAGCACCAAATTCGGCACATCTGCACCGAGATAACGGGCCCGAGGCCCCATGTCACGGTGGGTCAGCTTAAACCAGGCTTTGGCAAAAGCCAGCTCAAAATCTTTGGGATTCTTGTGGAAACGCTCGGCAATTTTTTTGTAAGCGGGATCCATTTTGAGTGACAAGTCAGTGGTAAACATGATCGGCGCATGGCGCTTGGTCTTGTCGTGGGCATCGGGAACGAGATTGGCGGCTTGGCCATTGGCGGGAATCCACTGGATCGCCCCTGCCGGACTCTTGGTTTGGACCCATTCAAAGCCAAAGAGATTATCCAGATATTGCATGGTCCAGGCGGTGGGAGAAACCGACCAAGCGCCCTCCAAACCACTGCTGACCGTATCTTTGCCGTGGCCTTTGCCACAGTTATTGGCCCAACCCAGGCCCTGCTCCTCTATCCCTGCTGCTGCAGGCTCGGGGCCGACACATTTATTCGGGGCATGGGCACCGTGGGCTTTGCCAAAGGTATGACCGCCCGCGATCAATGCCACGGTCTCTTCATCATCCATGGCCATGCGCCCAAAGGCCTGGCGAATGTCTTGAGCTGCAGCCAGTGGATCTGGATTGCCATTGGGGCCTTCTGGATTGACGTAGATCAGGCCCATCTGAACAGCGGCAAGCGGGTTCTGCAATTTGCGCTCAGAGCCATGGCGCTTGTCTGCCAACATCTCAGTTTCGGGGCCCCAATAGACCAAATCTGGCTCCCACTGATCTGCACGCCCACCTGCAAATCCAAGGGTCTTAAAACCCATCGACTCCAGGGCCACATTGCCAGTTAGCACCATTAAGTCAGCCCAGGAGATCTTGCGGCCATATTTTTGCTTGATCGGCCAGAGCAGACGCCGGGCTTTATCTAGGTTGACGTTATCTGGCCAGCTATTGAGGGGATCAAAACGCTGCTGGCCCCCATCAGCCCCGCCACGGCCATCACCCGTGCGATAGGTGCCGGCACTGTGCCAAGCCATGCGGATGAAAAAGGGACCGTAATTGCCATAATCTGCCGGCCACCAGTCTTGGCTTTGGGTCAAAACCAACTGGATATCTTTTTTGACAGCACTTAAATCCAGGCTTTTAAACTCTTTGGCATAGTTAAACTCTGGCCCCAAGGGATTGGACTCCGCTGCGTGCTGACGCAGGGATTGCAAATTGAGCTGTTTGGGCCACCAATCCCGGTTGGTCATGGGATTGGGTGTAGGGTTGGCCAGTGCGGGTTGAATCATGGGAGACAGGGTAAGTGCGAAGAGCGCAAATATTGGAATGGATTTTTTCAACATGGATTCGACTCCTTGGTTCGGGTTTGAATGATAAGATACTTTTATTTCATGAGAAATCTCAGCACTCTTCAAGTATTACCCCCTATGGTATAAATGTCCAATCGTTTGTTTTGAATTGTTTGATAGGCAAAGTCTATAAAGATTTTTTTGCTTACAATGGGGAGCATCACAATCAGAGAGCGCTTGACAAATCTTTATCAACAATATACCATAGGGGGTATAGTAATAAGCTTAACAAGAGGAGAATCCAGCTATGATCTTTAGACAATTGTTTGACTACGAAACCTGGACTTATACCTATTTGATCGCCGACGAAAAAACCAGGGAAGCGGCATTGATTGACTCAGTCGCCGAACGCTCCGAACGCGACGCCCAACTGCTCAAAGATCTGGGCCTGAACTTAAAATACCTGATGGAAACCCATGTCCATGCTGACCATATCACAGGTGTGGCACGCATGAAAAAACATTTCCCAGCCGCCCTTTCAGTGGTATCTGAGGCAGGCGGTGCCCCTTGTGCGGATATCCTCACCCAAGCAGGAGAGGTCTATACCCTGGGTGAACTGGAGATCAAGGTGCTTTCAACGCCCGGCCACACCAATGGCTGTGTCTCTTACCTGATGAAAGACAGGGTTTTCACAGGCGATGCGCTGTTTATTCGGGGCACGGGCCGCACAGACTTTCAGCAGGGAGACGCGGGAAAACTCTACGATGGCATTACCCAAAAGCTGTTCACCCTGCCTGATGCCACCTGGGTGTATCCGGGCCATGACTACGCAGGCAATCTGGTCAGCACGATTGGCGAAGAAAAACGCCTGAACCCCCGTCTGGCAGGCAAAAGCCGCGAGGAATTTATCACCTTGATGGCCAATCTGAATTTGCCCCACCCCAAGAAGATCGCTGAGTCGGTGCCCGCCAATCTGCGCTGTGGCAGTGAAACGACCCTGGCTGTTGCTTTGAATTAGTTTTAAACACATAATCTGAGAAGGAAGTAACCTGCAATGAAATTCAGTCTGCCCTTTTTTAAACCCGCCCCACCCTCTCTGGTCGAAGACCTGAATGTAGAGGCCGTATATGCACTTTACACAAAGCCGTCCGACGATCTGGTTTTCATCGACGTGCGCCAACCTGAAGAATGGCGCGAAGGGGTGATTCCTGGGTCTGTCAAGATCAGCTTGGGCGCATTAAATTCCCACCTGCAGACACTCGAAAAAGACAAACAGTATATCTTGGTCTGCCGTTCTGGCAATCGCAGTGGCACAGCCGCTCAAATGATGGAAATCGCTGGTTTTAAGCGTCTCGCTAATTTCCAGGGTGGCATGATGGCTTGGAACAGCCGCCGCTACCCGGTGGAGCGTTAGGAGAACCGACCATGAAAAACCAAGTTGGGAGGATCTTCACACAGGCTCTGGTTGCACTGGGATTGGCCTTCAGTCTATCTGGGGTGGCCCAGGCCGCCCCTTATGCCGAACAAACACCCCAAGGTATTATCAACCAGTTATTGAGCCAAAGTCAGCGCTTTGCGGCAAAACACAGCCACGACTATTTCAGCAAATTTCAGGGAGAACAGCATCCAGGTATTACCCTGCTCGGCTGCTCCGACTCGCGGGCCCATGCGGTGGCCTTTAGCGAAGATCCGGTCAACCAGATCTTTTCGGTGCGCAATATCGGCAACCAGATCCACAATAGCTTTGGCTCCGTCGATTATGGCATTTACCATTTGCACACCCCTGTGCTCCTGATACTCGGCCACACCCACTGTGGGGCTGTGCAAGCCGCCCTCACAGAATACAGCCAGGAGTCTTTTGCGATTGTGCGCGAAGTGGACCATTTGGCCGCCCATTTGCGCCAACACACAGCGCCAAGCAATGCCAATGCTTTTGAGAGCTATTGGCTCGAATCGGTGCAACGCAATGTAGACTACCAAGTTCAGGTCGCAATGCGGCGCTACGCCCCAGATATTCAGGCCGGAAAACTGACTGTGGTGGGTGCCGTCTATGATTTTATCAACGCCTACGGCCAGGGAGAGGGCCATCTGATGCTGGTCAATCTCAATGGCGAAACCAGCCCCGACAAAATGCACAGTTCAGCGCTCTTGGCAGGAGTCGACCCCGCGTTAAGAGCGATGTCTGTCCAGCGTGTGCCTTATCGCACGCCCCTGGCTGCCCCGCCGATCTATCCCCATTAGAGGTCAAAACCGATGTCAACTGCCACCGAAAAACAGATTGAACCTGCTGTTGAAAGCCCGTCTGCCGAATTGCCTGCTTGGTCCTTTTGGGGCACGCTGGCCTCGGCCATCGCCGCTCAGGCCTGTTGTGGTCTGCCCTGGCTCTTGCTGGCGCTGGGAGCAAGTACCACCACCGTCAGCTATTTAGAAGTACTCAAACCTTGGCGTCCGCTCTTTGTGCTGGGAGCCCTGGGCTTTTTGCTGGCAGGCAGCATTCAGATCTGGCAGGCCCGCCAACGGGGCTATGCCTGCAAGGTCAAAGTCAAACGCAAAATTTAAATTGAATCCTGCAAATTTTCGTGATACAGCTCGCTGGGCAAAAAGAAATAATAGAGCGCAATCGCCAGCATTTTACAATAATTGAAAAACAAAAGCGGAAACAGTACAGCTCCAATTCCAGCACCAGACAAAGCCACCGTTTCGCTCAAATAACCGTTTAAGAACAAAACCAGGGTGGGAATCACCATCAGCAGTACATAGCCAAAATAGACGGCGGGCAAAGCTGTCAACAAAAAACCATTGTGACGCTCGTAGACAAAGCCACAATGGGGACAGGCATCAGGAAATTGAATCGGGCTAGAAATACCACCATGATTACATCTCGGGCAGCGATTAAAGACACACTTAAAAATAATCGCCATGCGCTGAGAAAAGGTATAGTCCCGATTTTGGGTAGGAAAATGCGCAGTGTTAATAGATGAAGTATTCATACAAAAAGCCTAACACAAAAATACCCCATACGGTATATGAAACGCTTGTAAATCTATGCCCTGGCAGCTCTGCCCGATTGAAACGCCCGGCCAAGCCCGAAATAGGCTATAATCGGGTCTATGCAAGCCGCTCCGCTCACAATGATGCACGACCAGGCCCAAATTCTCGCGAATTACCGGGGGGGCCGCTGTGCCGTCTTGGCTGCTCCGGGCTCCGGCAAAACCACCTTGATCTCGCATCTGGTGGCCGACATGATCCGCGAAAGGGGCATCCCCCCCCGCCGCATTCTGGTATTGACCTTTACCGAAAGTGCCGCTGCCGAGTTTGAACAGCGCACCCTGGCCCTTTTGCAAGGGCGCATGGCCCAGCCCAGTTTTTCGACTTTGCACGCCTTTTGCAACAAGCTCCTGCGCCAATTGCACTCGGCATACAGCCAACGCGAAGTGCTCTCCGATGAGCGCAAATATGCCCTGCTCGAAGAGGTGCTGTTTAAGCGCAAACTGAGCCATTCCCAATTGGACTATGTGCGCTTGGTGGCAGATATCCTGATGCCCCGCTACCGCCAGCGCAGCTATGTGTTGCCCTTGTTAAGCGCAGAAGAAGTGGCAACGCGCACAGGCATTCCCAGCGATCACGCCGAATTGCTGTTTCAATTGCCCGAGATTATTGCCGATTACGAAAACCTGCTCAGCATCGGGCAGTTTATCGACTACGATATGATGATCTCCGAAACCCACCGCCTGCTCTTGGAACACCCCACGGCCTTGCAGCATATCCAGGCCCGCTACCATTGGATTATTGAAGACGAAGCCCAGGACTCAAACCTGCTTCAGACCGCCATTCTGGAGCTGATAGCAGGTGACAATGGCAATCTGCTGCGGGTGGGTGACCCCAACCAGAGTATTTATGGTTTTAATGGCGCAGATTACCGCCGCCTGACACGCTTTGCCGAAGATTATACGGCATATCCCATGGGCCAGAGCAACCGCTCAGCGCCTCCTGTGATCGCACTGGCCAATGCCTTTCACAGCCTCTACAGCCAGGCCTTCCCCTCGGCGGTAGAAATCCAGCCCGGCATCAAGAATCCGCCTCCTGGCTGGATCTGGATCAAAAACTACCCCTCACTGGAGGCTGAAGTCGCAGCGTTAATCCAGGCCTGCCAGAGCTTGTTGAGCCAAAACCAGAGCATGGCCATCCTCTGCCGCACCAATCAAAGCTGTCTCTGGCTGGAGCAGAAATTGAGTGCAGCCGAGCTGCCCACCCGGTTGCATCACGAAAAAAGCCCGCATTTTTTTAAGACCCCGCTGGTACATTTATTGCGCGATCTCTTCGCCTATTTGCTCCAACCCTGGGACTACCCGCGCTTTCAGCAACTCATGAGTGGTTTGGGTTTTTCGCGCCAAGGCCTGCGCCAACTCTTTCCCGACAGTATCAACGCCGGAGATTTAAAGGCCCTGGCTGAGCAGTGGCTCTACACGCCCGATCTCAGCTCCGAAGTGTATCTGCGCCTGAGTGACTACGCTGGAAAACTGCTGTTTTTAATCACGCACCAGCATTACAATGTGTCTTGGCAATTGGAGTGGATCGCCGAAAATATGCTCAGCAGCAGCGACGAACAGTTTCAATTGCGCCTCTTGCATCAGCTTTGGCTCAAAACCCATTGGAACAGCGGCAGTCAGAGTCCTGAGGCCTTTTTGGCCTGGCTCGAAAAAGCGGGGATGCGCAAGATTCGCCAATTAATGGCCCCCGAAGAGCCCGTAGCCAACCTCAAAGCACCGGGGGTGGTGCATCTGCTCACCGTTCACCGCGCCAAAGGCCTGGAATGGGACGCCGTACTGCTGCCGCTCTTTCAATATGGCCAGCCGTTTACGGCCCAAGATCAAGAGTTGCGCACCCTGCTCGCGGCCCTACAGCAAGGCCTGCCCTACCAAAGTGTGATGGATCAGATTGCAGATGAAGAAGAGCGCGAGAGCATTCGCCTGGTCTATGTCGCTCTGACCCGTGCCCGCCGCAATCTCTTGCTGAGTTGCAGCCGCGAACGGCTGCCCGAAGCGGGGCTCTATCAGGCGCCCGATTCGCCCCTGTTTCACAGCTTGCGCAACTGGTATACAATGCAAAGAGTTGAAAAAAACGCTGAAAAACGGGCTTAGTCAGCCCCAAGGTCCAACCCAACTGGAGGCAATCCCATGGCTGAAGCAGAAAGTGAATCCCCAGACCAACCCAACCAAGGTGAGCGCAAACATATCCGCTGCCGCTATTGCCAGAAAATGAACGCCGTCTGGCAAAACGAACAGGCCCACTCCGGCTGTCGGCGCTGCCAATTGCCACTTTCTGAAGAACCCCACAAAAAATGGGAGTTTGTCAGCCCCGACGCTTACAGCCATCCACTCGATCGGCAGGCTCTGCAAGCCCTGCGCCAGATTCCTGGGATTGACATGATTCTCAAAAAGCTCTTGGAACTGACCTACGAACGCATGTACCGAGTCATGTGCAATGCCAACAGCATTCAGGTCAGCCAGGAGCAATTTGCCGATCTCGACAACAAACTCGATATTGTCTGCCAAACACTGGGAGTCAAAAAACCCAAGCTCTACGTCTCGGTGACCAACGATTTTGGCGGCATGGCGATCAACGCCATGACCACGGGTGTGGATGACCCCTTTATTATTATCTACGCCGGTTTGCTTGAACGCATGAGCGAAGAGGAAATCTTTGCCGTCCTGGCCCACGAAGTGGGGCATATCCACAACCAGCACCTGCTCTACACCATTGCCGCACGCACCTTGCTGATGTTGATGGCCACCGTATTGGGGCAAACCCCTGTCGGGGCCCTGCTCAATACCATTGGCATTCCGATTCGGATTGCCCTGATCATGTGGTACCAAAAAGCCGAATTGACCTGCGACCGCGCCGCATTGTTAGTGACACAAAACCCACGGGTGGTGATGAGCGCGCTGATGAAATTGGCGGGGGGCACCCTCAAAGGGGATGCCAATTTGGATGCCTTTATTAAACAGGCCAAAGCCTTTGAAAAAAATTATGAATCCGATTTTCTCGACAAATTCTGGACGCTTTTGCTCGCCAGTCAATCGAGCCACCCCTTTCCAGTTTGGCGCATCTCTGAAATCTTAAAATGGACCGAAGACACTTCACCCAGTGGCTATCAGGCCCTCATACAGTCAGAGAAAGAGATTCGCCCGCCAGCGAAAGACTGAGCAGAGAATGTCTAAACAAGCCCCTTATCAATGGGAGAGTTCTCTGCAGGGCTGTTTGTTGGGCTCGGCCGTGGGAGATGCCCTGGGTTTGGCCTGTGAAGGTCTCTCCCCCCGGCGGCAAAAGTCGCTCTTTCCCGATCTCAGCCACTACCATTTTTTGCCTGGCAAACGCGGAATGATTTCGGATGATACCGAACATCTCTGCCTGGTGGCCCAGGCCCTGCTGCGCTCGGGGGGAGAGCCCAAGGCCTTTCAGCGAGCACTGGCTTGGCAACTGCGGTTTTGGCTTTTGGGCCTGCCCGCTGGCATTGGCCTGGCTACGCTCAAAGGCATTTTAAAGCTCTGGTTGGGCGTTTCGCCCGAACACAGCGGTGTTTTTTCTGCAGGCAACGGCCCTGCTATGCGCGCCAGCCTACTGGGGGTCTTGTATGCCACCCAGCCCGAGAAACTCAAGACCCTGAACCGCATTTCCACCCGTTTAACCCACAGCGATCCCAAAGCCGAATGGGGAGCGCTGGCCATTGCCCTGGCCGCTGGATTTCAGACCCTTCAGCACCCACAAGCGGAATTTGTCAGCCAATTTCGCAGACTTTTGCCCACGCCGTTGCCCCCAGAGGCCCAGGAATTGCTCACGCAGCTTGAGCAGGCCGCGCTGCGGGCCGAACAGACACGCGAACAGGGTCTCCTTTCTGAGCAGGCCCAGCAAGCGGCCCTGCAAAGTTTGCTTGAGAGCTTGGGGTGCAAAAAAGGCGTCACAGGGTATATGTACCACACCGTACCTGCAGTGATCTTTGTCTGGTTGCTCCAGCCCGACAGTATTTTAAAGGGTCTGCAATTACTGATTCGCGCTGGGGGTGACACCGACACCACCGCCGCCCTCTTGGGAGCAATTCTGGGAGCAGAAAGGGGATCAGCGGCTTTGCCCCCAGATCTGCTCAAAACACTTTGGGAATGGCCGCGCAGCACAACCTGGATGTCTGAAGCCGGAAAGAAATTGCTACCCTTGGGCGAGAGTGAGGCCCCCCAACCACGACTGGAATTGGCAGTCTGGCAATTGCCGCTGCGCAATTTTATTTTCTTTTTCGCCGTCTTGTTTCACGGCTTTCGCCGATTATTCCCACCTTATTAAAGCTATTAAACTTTACGCCGAAAAACCCAGACAGCTACAATAGAGATGTAAGCACCAAGCTAAACCAGAGGAAATACCATGACACACGCCGGAAAAATCCCCCAAACCCTATTGGGATTGCTGCTCTTGGGCAATATGATCAGTTGTACTCAGAGCCCCACAAACCCAGAAAACACCGGCAAGATCAGCTTTCGGCTCGCTTTCCCCAATGCCCAAACCGGCTTTGCCCTCAAGGCCATTCCTGCTGGCTCGCGCAGCTATGAAATTCAGATTTCAGGCACAGGTTTAACCGAAGCCAAAATCGTCAAGATCAGTGCTACACCGGGTGAAACCCAGAAAAACCACACCGTCGGAGAATTGCCAGTGGGTCCCAAACAGGTACGGGTCACGGCTTTTGATGACAACAAAGCCTTGGCCACAGCCAGCAAAGAGGTGACCATTGTGGCCTCCCAAACCACCCGCGAGGAATTTGATTTGCGCTCGGCGCTCTTTGCCTTGGAAGTGAAGTTGCCCCGGACCGTCCCCCTGGATATCCCCGTCCAAGCCAAAGTGACCGGGGAAAACATCCTGAACTCAGGCCTGACACTCAGTAGCCGTTTTGCCGCAGGCAGCAGCAGTTTGACCCTTTCTGATCTGCCCGAAGGAAAAAAACAGCTGGCCCTGAGTGTGCAATTCAGAATCAACAATCAGACCCTGACGTCCGAAGCCATCAACAAAGAAGTGACTGGCAAAGCAGGCGAAACCGCTCAGATTGAAATCAGCCTCAACGAGATTGCCAGTGCCTTGATTCCCACTTTGCTCAAACAAAATTTGGCAGATTTGCCGAACTTGCTCAATCAGATTCCCCCAGAATTGGTTGAAATCCTGCGCAGCAATGCCCTCTTGGCCGCTTTCTTAAATACCCGCCCCAGCCCAGTACCTACCGCTCAGCCCACCGCTCAGCCCACACCGCAGCCGAGCCCCAGCGCCAGTCTTGAGCCCAGCCCAGAGCCCAGCGCTGCAAACCAAGAATTAAAACTTGAAATTTTGGAAGGTCGGGTTGTCTTACGGCCCTTGAACTTGCTCAAGGATTCAGGTGAAAATCTGTTCACGGTGGCAGATCCAGATGTGCGCCTGCTCAGACCCAATGCCGATTTAGAAGTCAAACTCAATCGCCAAATCCACGCAGCAGTAATTCGGCTCAATTACAACGGCAAAGATACCCCCGTAGTGACGATCAAAGTGGAAAACCTCGACATCCCCAAAGCCCCGATCAATGATCGTGTCTTCCCGCCTGCGGCAACACTCCCAGGAGTTTTGCCCAACCGCTTTAATGCCTTGACGCTCTTTTTACAAGAAGACCTGACAGCCCCAACCCTAGACACCCTGTCCCGCTACAAAATAACGGTGATAGCCACAGCCAATACAACAGACAAAAATAACCAACTCAAGACCAAAGCAGAATTTCATGTCAATGTGGTGAAAAATCCCATTTTGGCAAATATTGCCTCAGTGCTCCAGTAATTTCTTCAGCGCGGCAATCTCCCAGGCCCTCATAAGCCCAAAGCGTTGAGGGCCTGCTGCGCTTCCTGATGGCTGGGATCCTGTTTCAAGACTTTTTCAAAATAACGGCGGGCCAAGGCTTTGTCTACAGCCTTTTGCGCCAAAAGCCCCAAATTATACAGGGCCTTGACATAATTCGGCTTCAAAGTCACGGCCTTTTCAAAGGCCTGTTGGGCTGCTGGCGTTTTGTCGGTGGCCAGATAATACAGCCCCAAATTGTAATGGATCACCGGATTCTGAGGCTCAGCTTGCAACGCTTTCTTGAGGTAGCGTTCGGCATCGGAGTATTCTCCCAGGGTTAAAAAGCCCTGGCCGATATCATTCAGGGCAGCGGGAGAGCTTTGCCCTTGTTGTTCTTGCACCAAGAGATACATCAGCCGGTAGACCGTGGGGCTGGGGTCCATTTTGGCATATCCCGGCGCCCCTTGCATAAATTCGGTAAAATGTTGTAATGCTGTGGCATAGTCCTGTTTGCGCAAGAAGATATACGCCAGAGCTTGGTGAGTCATGGCCTGGGTTAAGGGATTGATTTCCGGCTCTTGCAGCACCGCCAGGTATTTCTCCCGAGCCAGCTCATCCTGTTTGAGCGCGCCGTAGCTGTCTCCCATCAATTTAAGTGTCACCCAACGGTGGAGTTGTGCCGTGGGATTGTTTTGGCGGGCAGATTTATCCAACGCGCGCTGAAAAATGGCAATGGCTTGGGAATAACGCTTTTCACGGAAATAGACCAAACCTGCAGTATGTTCAATGTGGTAATTTTCGGGATCCTGTTTCAAGGCTGCTCGGTACTCGTTTTCAGCCGCTTGAAAATCTTTAAACTGCTGCTGATACATCTCCATCAAGAGCAAACGGACATAGATCAAGCTCGGCTGGCGCTGCAGGGCTTTCAAGGCCAATTCTCGGGCGCGCTCTTTGTTGGAAAAACGCAACATATTGGCAGAGATATACATCAGAATCGGATTTTCTGGGTCAATGGCCAACAGCTGTTCCACATAAAGATTCACGGCAGAAAAATCCTGTTGCATCAGCTTAAAGGAGGATAAAAGCATCAAGACAGGGGGGGAGTTGGGGTGTTTGCGCAGGGCTTTTTCCAGCATGGTTAGGGCAGGCGCGAGATCCGTTTTGGGATCTGAGATAAATTTATAAATATACTGCGAAGCCAAAGTGCTGAGGATCTGCGGGTCATTAAAATCCGCCCCAAGTGTTTGCAGCTCTTTTTGCATCAGCTCAAACATATCTTCTTTGGCTTTGTTAAAATCGGGGTATTTGACCCCCAAATACCAAATAATATTGGCACTTGAATTTTCAAGTTCAACCGCTTTTCGGGCCTCTACCAGCGCTGCTTCTGAACGCTTTAAAGCCAGCAAAACACGGGCGTGGGCACGGTGAGCCGAGGCGAGTTGGGGTTGAAGTTGCAGGGCTTTTTCCGCAAATGCGAGTGCTTTTTGCAGATCGTCTGGCTGTCGCGACTCATAGAACTTGGCTTCGTCACTCCCACGCACAGCCAAGCGCTCCGAGAGTCCGGCCCAAGCCAAGGCATATTCAGGGTCTTCTTGCAGGGATTTTTGGTAATTTTCAATTGAAGCCCTCATCATCTGATCCCCCATCAGCCAATCGTCGCTGCCTTTGGCTTTGAGATAATACTCTTGGGCTTTGGTGGAACGGGTGGCAGCCATGGAGGCCTTCATCTGTTGGATTTCAGTCTCTGTGCGCTCAACTTTGAGTTTGTCCACCAGCTGATCGGCCAAATTCTGCTGTAATTCAAACAGCTGCCCGATCTCCCCTTGGACCTGGGTCAGGGTTCCGGCTTCAATTTCCCCTGTTTCCACCTGCACCAGACGCAAATTGACCTGAATCCGCTCCCCAATCTTTTGGTAAGAGCCCGTGATCATATAATCGGCCCCCACCAATTTGCCAATCCGGGGGGCATTATCTGGATCGGCCATCAGGCTCTGCATAAAGGCCTGTTCTTTGATCACCTGGGCCAATTCAGCCCGTTCCACCAATTTGAGCGATCGCACCCGCCCCAGCCCCATCAGCAGGCTCTCTGAAAAGCTCTCACCCAGCCAATTATCCGCTTCGGCACGGGTCAAATTGCGAAAGGGCAGAATCATCACCCGCCGCTCGGCGGCTTCAGCGGCCCAGGTAGACAGATGCAAAAGACCAAAACAGACAGAGGCTTTCAAGAAGTGCGAGAGGTTCATGGGTCCGTCCAAGCGAGATGGGTTTAATTTTTTTAGTATACCCCAGGGGAGGAAGAGAAGGGACCTTCCTCCCCCAGGGCCACAGAGTCATAACCTAAGCTTCTGGCTTTAAAAACGTGTCATACAAACGAGTGGCCAAAGTTTCAACCGCCACACGCAGAGCCGTGTAGTCGATTTCGCCCCCAACCAGCCCTGTCAGTTCAGCCGCTATCGCGTTCTGCAAACTGGCCAAAAATGCCGCGCTGTCAATCGGCTGGCCCTCTTGGTATTGGGCAACCATGTCAGCCACCACCCGCGCCACAGCTTTTCCCAAAGAGGTCTTGACTTTTTGGCCCATGCTCTCACCTCCGGGCAAGGCACTGAGTACCCCTTCCACGGCTGCGCGCATACCCGCCGTGGTCGCACTTTCACCGGATCCATAGGAATCAATAAAGGCCAGGGCAGAATTCATGCCCACCGCCAACGGTTTGATCGCAGGGACTTTATCTGCCACGGCATTGACGGTTGAGGCCGCTGCATCACGGGTATATTCCGCCACAACCAGGGCATTGCCATAAAAATTCGCTTTGGCCGCATAAACATCGGCATCGGCCTGAAAAGAGCGACCGGCCAATTTGGCAGCTTCGATCACATGATTGCGAATTTCAGCAGCCTGTTCAGGGGTGATCGCCATCCCGCGCCGGGTGCGCAAAACCTGATAAATGGCCTTCCAATGCTCATAAACCTGTCCCTGGGTTTTGAGATCCCCTTGGGCCTCCAATTGGCGTACCCACACACCCACCCGGTCTTCATCATCACGCCAATGCGGTTCCATCAGCGGATTCTGTTTGGGATCCAAAGGGGGGCGTTGTGCCGCCAAGTGTTGAAAATGTTTGCGCTCTGTTTGAATGTCATTTTGGCCTTCGGAGGTCAAACGTTGCACAGGTGGGGGCGCTTGGTGAGGGGGAGTACGCATCTGGTTAATAATTCCCAGGGCTGCTTGGCTCAAATGGGCCTGTAAACTGGGGGGAATTTCTATTTGATGGGTTTGTAATTGTTGCAGCGATTGGCTCAAAGACGCCATCAAACTCTGGCGGTCCAGGTCTTTGAGATCCAGCAGGAAGGTCTGACCTTGGGTGTGTAAGGTCAATACCCCCGAACGAAAACGCTGGATATCAATGGTGCTGCTGTCTCGGATTAGGTCCTCAAGTCCGTGACTCTGCACCTCCCCCGTTTGGGTCGTTAAAATCACCTGGGATCCCTGCTGCTGAACCGCCGCTTGAATGTGCGGCGCTTTGTGCTGGATCTGAACCAAACGTTCAGGGCTTAAAAATTGGGTATTGACTTGGGGATGGGATAAAATCGAGACCATGGATTTACCTCCTAAAAATACGGCTCTTTCCACGTTTATTCTGGCAAATTTTGTTCCATCCACCCATGATAGTCATCAGTGCAGAGTTTGATCAAAATCACAAAAATACCCCCCCAAAAAGCAAAGAAAAAAGGCCCCCGTTGGGAGGCCTTCGTTCAAAAGAAAGGTCTTATCTCAAAGCGGCAGCGGCGTTGACCACACCAAAACCGGACTCGTTGTCCTTGCCAGGGGCGCCGACATCCACTGCGGTTTTTTCGAGGTGCTGACGAACCTGTTTGGCAGTCCACTCAGGGTGACGGCTCCAAACCAGAGCGGCGACTCCGGCAACCAGCGGGGTGGCCATCGAAGTGCCTTGCAGGAAGGCGTAATTCTGGGGATAGCCGTGGTCGTTCAAGGGCACCTTGTAGGTTGGGGTGGTAGCCAGGATTTGCACGCCGGGTGCAGTAACGCTCAGCTCTTTGCCGTAGCAAGAAAACTTGGCGCGTTTATTGTTCTGATCGCTGGCAGCAACAGCCATAAAATAGTCGTCGATGCGGGCAGGGGTGCCCACAGCGGTGTTGCTATTGCCAGCGGCAGCAATCAGCAGAGCGCCTTTTTTGGTGGCCCAATAGCCCACGGCAGAGGAGATCAGATCGGTCACAGCGGGGCCGCCCAAGCTCAGATTGACGATTTTGGCCCCCATATCAACTGAGTGTTTGATCCCACCGGCGATGGCAAACAGGCTGCCTCCGCCTTTGGAACTCAGCACTTTAACAGCCAGGATTTTGACATTGGGAGCGGCACCCGCAACACCTTCGCCATTATTGGCAACGGCGGCGATAATGCCTGCCACGTGGGTACCATGGCCTTGGCCATCAATGGGGTCGAGTCCATCGGGCGATTCTTTGGTGAAGTCTTTGCCTTTGATTGTATTGGCTTTGAGGTCGGGGTGATTATAGTCCACACCGGTATCCACAACAGCCACGAGCAGGTCTTTATTGCCCTGACCGCCTTGGCTCCAAGCATCCAATGCGCCAACGTGGGGCAAATGCCATTGCTGAGCATAAAGCGGATCGTTGGGAGCAGCCATGTTGGGACGGCCCTGTTGACGGGGAGCGGCAGGAATCTGGTTCAGGCTGACGAGATAATTGGGTTGGGCAATTTCAACATTGCGATCTTGGCTGAACTGGCGAATCAAATCATCGGTATTGCGGCTTGCACTTTCGACCAGGAAAACGCGGGTGTCGATATCAAAAAAATCGACCACACGGGCGCCGGAGCGGGCCAAACTTTGCACAAAGAGGTTGGGGTCGCCGGGTTTGACTTTGACAATCACCTGATTGGGAGCCATTTGGGGACGGGCATCGGTATTAAATACTTTGGAGCCACGGGCTGCACTTTGGCTTTGCAGCAGAGCGGGGTTGGCTTGGGGATTCAGCAAAGGACCGCCTACGGGGGAGCAGGCGGCGAGAATACCAAGGGCCAGCGCGGCGCTGACAAGTTTGGTGGATGTGCGTTCGGTCATGGTGAAAGGGTCTCCTGAACAGAAAAGGTTAATTTAGGGTAGCATTTTTGGGCGCTTTTGGCAAAATGGGGGAATATTTAAGTAACTGAAGCTTGAAAAAAAAGCCCGGAAAACGCTTCCGGGCTTCCGGTTCGAGATATTGAAACACTGCGTTAAAGGTGTATTCAATTTGGGGCCTGCGATTGAGGCCCCTGGTTAAAGCTAATTCTTGCTGACACCGGCGCTGTGAAGCAATTCGGTGGTTTTGTCAACGATGGCGGCTTGAGCGCCCGTTTTTTCCATCACTTTGTTGGCTGCGTAGCTGGCACCCCAGCCGACCAACATGCCGCCGACCATGACGGGGAAAGAAGAAGCACCGGCTTTGGCCAGGCCCCAAACAGCAGCGTTACTGGCCAAGGAGCTCACGCCGCTGCTGACAGCAGAACCTGCGACGTCGCCGACCACACGGCCACCGGCTTCAGCCAAAGTGGCTTTGCCGCGGAAAACAGACCAGCCGTTGCGCACGGTGGAGGTGACAGAGCGTTGGATGACTGCGCGTTTCATCGAAAGACCCACATTGCCATAATCGGTAACGACTTGGCCATCCACTTGGCGATCCATGGCTGCTTTGGTGTCAACATAAGAGTTGAACATGCCGAGTACAGCGCCTTCGAGGCCATTGGATTGGCGGATATAGACGTCGGTGGTACTGAAGGCGTCGGATTGAGCGGGAGCCGCTTTTTGACCAATCACATGGGATTTGGAATCAACAGCAGTGATGGTGCTGGATTTGGTCAGGATAGGGGTCGTGGGGGTGGTGGAAACGCTTTGAATTGTCATCTGAATAACCTTTCTGTGAACAATCTCGAATGAACCTTGATAAAAAGGTTATATTAAGTTCAGATTAAAACTTGCTTAAAAAATTAAGAAAACATTAAACTTTTTTTGTCTTCAAAAATGATAATCGCCTCAAAGTGTTTATTTAAAACACTTTGAGGCGGATTAAGCAAAGCTTAATTTATCACAGCAATATCTCAGTTAATAGTCGAAACCGCTGTTGCCAATAAATTCCCGCAGAATCGAGGTGGGAGGCACGTGATCGGGATAGAGAGCCACAAACAGGCCGATCAGCTTTTGCAGGCGGTAGGCTGTGGCAAAGGCAGGGTGATCATGGGGCACCTCCAGCAGATAGCGTTCGGCATAGACTTTGATAACCGAAAGCTCGTAAATCATGGAGGAATCAAAGATCACATCGGCCTGATTGACATAAGGGAATATATGCAAGCGCTCTCCAGCCCGCACCGAAGGCCAGCGCAGAATACTCTCCGCAGCATTTGTAGCACGGCTGTGGCGGTCTCTCACAATCCGGCGCAGCAGCCGCAAATCCGAAGGATTGATTCGGCTGTGTTCATCCAGAGAGAGCGAGGCCATCGGTTGAATAAAGATCCGAAACAGGTTTTCTTCCGGCACCTGCTCTCCCAAGAGGCGGGGATTTAAGCCATGAATGCCTTCAAGCAGCAACACAGTATTGTCTTCCAGCCTCAAAACAGGCCCCCCCTGGGGCAAGCTGCGCCCTTGGGCAAAGTCATAGCGGGCAGTGGCCACGGTTTTGCCGTCCAGCAAAGCCTTGAGATCGGCACTGAGCTGTTCGGTATTCAGGGCTTCGAGACATTCATAATCAAATTCACCGTTGGCGTCCAAAGGCGTTTTTTCGCGGTCGACATAATAATCATCGAGGGAGATATTCAAAGGGTTGATGCCATTGATCTGGAGTTGCACCGAAAGCCGTTTAATAAACGTGGTTTTGCCCGAAGACGAGGGCCCGGCAATGCAGATAATTTTGATTCTTTCACGCGCTTGGGCAATTTTGTCGGCCATTTGGCTCAGGCGTTTTTCATGAAACCCTTCAGCCACCCGAATCAATTGCACGACCTGACCTGAAATACAGGCCTGATTAAAATGGCCCACGCTGTTAATATGCAGCGACTCCAACATGCGGTTGTGATCATACATCAGCTTGGCATAAGAAGCCAAATCAGCCACAGAAGGACCTTGGCTGGCTGTCGTCAGGATCAATCCGCCCACACCCGCTTGAACGTGTAAATCGTGTAAATAGCCCGTATGAGGCAAGCAGGGCCCCATACTGATCCCATAAAACTCGCCACAGGTCACCAAAGAAACCCGGCTGGCGCGAATGGTGCGCATCATGGCTGCGGCTTCAAAACGGCCATTGTCTTCAAAGAAGGGAATCGCCTCTTCCACAGCCCACCACTCATGGCGAAAGGCTTTTTCCTGAGCGACCAAGGCTTGGATCATGTCTTGTAATTCGCTCGCCAATTCCTCCAGGGAGTCTTTGGGGCAGGCAGCGACCTGAATCCACTGGGTACTGCCGACAGACAGGGTGATATTCATTTTTAAACCGGGGTAGAGGTGGTGAGCCGCTTCTAACAGGATCAAAGCCGCACTGTGACGGTAAATTCGCTCTCCCTCCCAATGGTCGACGGTCAAAGGTGCCAGATAGGTGTCTGACATCAAAGGGGTGTTTAAAGAGACGCGCTTGTAATTGACCAGCGCAGCGACCACCGGGCTGCCGTCAATCTCTGAAGGCAAAAGCGTCTTGGCCTGGGTGCCTGTCGGCACCTCCCAGCCCTGAGATTGCCCTTCGACCCGCACATTGACATGCATACGGCGGGGCAGCGAACGCTCTTGCATCAAGCGGCCAAAGCTATCGGTCATATCCGTGAGTTGCAGGCCCAATAAAGAGATCAAAATTTCAGTCAATTGCAAAGCCAGCAAAGGCTTTTCGAGTTTGAGCAGATCAAAGGACGTGCGACTCAGGCGGGCCGCAAAAAGCGGGGTAATGGCTTTGACTGAGGCATTGCGGGGACGACCGGTAATCAGCCCCAATTCGCCCACATGGTAACCTGCGGCCAGGGTGCCCAATTGCAAACCCGCACGGCAAATTTGGGCCTGGCCACGCAGAATAAAAAACATGGCATCGCCTTCGGAGCCTTCGGCCAATAAGGTGTCATCGGGCAGGAGTTCAAAAGGCTCCAAATAAGGCAAGAGTTCGTAGCGATCTTCGGGGTTGGAAAAGACCGTGAGAATATCCAAATCTTCGGGACGAAGCGGGACAGAGGAGTGGGAATAAGACATGGGATTACCGCTTTCTCTCAAACTGCCTCTATTTTAACGGGCAATTTGCATCCAGACCAGTATGCCTGCACCCAAAGCCACAGCCAGATAGGCCAACGGGATGAGCCCACACCAGGGCCTGGCTAAGCAAATCCAGCCCTGGATATGGACCTTCAATTTGACGGGCAAATCATCCCAAACCACACTCTCATCGGGCAAAGCGGGATCATGTATGATCAGATAAATTTGGCTGGGCTGCCAATGGGGATGTGAGAGCGGCAACCGCAACAGCTTGCCTTTGGCCGATTCAAAGCTGCCCAACCAGACCCACTTGCGAGCGGGATGAGCAAGACATTCCCGCAGCCAGAAATGCTGTACTTGTCCCTGACGCAGAACCCACAGCAGGCGCAAGCCTTCACGCAGACAAGCCCAAAACGGCAAAAGACCCATCGCGAGAAAGCCCAACGCGAGATATTTAAGTGCCGACCAGGGACTCCAACAGAACAAAAACAGGCTCCCCCACAGCCAGAGCCAGGCCCATGCTGCCAAGGGATGGGCCAAAACCAAGCAAGCAGAAGCTGCCCAGCTCACTTTGCGGGGGGGATCTGGCACGGGTTGTGCGGGCAAAAAGCACCCTTCTTTCTCTGGCAGACATCAGCACAGGGAGATTCTGTCTTCAGTCTAAGTTAGGGTATGCTGGAATACAATTCTCATCCCCCGCTTTGGAGACAAAAGAAACCCATGTTTATCTCCCCACCTTTTGCCCTGTTTTTTTGCTCTCTCTTGGGGCTGCTGCTGGTAGCCCAAACCCCAGCTCAACCCCAGCCCGCGCCAGCAGCCTCCAAGCCCCTCCACGTACCACTCCAGGTCCCGATGCCCGTCAGCGCCACCCGGATACAGATCTATGGGCTGCCCAGCGCTTGTGAAACAGCCACCCTGCAACTTCAATCCAGTGACCCATTGTTGCCGGGGAGCCAAACCCTCACGCGGGCAGTGGCTTTGTCCCAAGGCGGTGGTCCAGCCAGCCATCAGACAGTGACCTATGCAGTGGAATTTTTGCTCGGCACCGGCATGGCCCCCCAGATCTATGGCCCCCAACAGGTCTCACTGAGCTGTTCGCCCCCCCTCTCTGTAATCCACGCTCACTGGCACAATCCCAAGCCCTTGCCGATCAATCACCCCGACATCAACCTCAATCTCAACTCAGATTTTGTGCCCTTTGAACCGAGCGCACAGCAAGCCAGTTTACAGCCATCCCCAACGCCGGCAAGCCAGAGCGCTGAAAAGGCCTTGCGCACAACTGCGGCCCTCTGCCGCCAAGCTGCTGCACCACGTTTCTTTGAGGAGCAAGGTGGCAATTATGCCCTCAGTTTTAATGGGGGCCCCTCCGTCGAAATTATCGGCCGCAAAAGCTGGGGAGCGGGCCCTGCCATTCCTGCCGGCCGCTCCTGGCAGCCTTATCCAGCTCAGGCCTCGGTTTGCAGTTGGTTTCGCCGCATCACGGTGCACCATACCCACACGGCCCTGAGCATTACCGCGCTGCAAAAATACCACCAAAACCAAGCAGATCCGAAAGCAGATATCGCCTATCACTTTTATATCCCTGCCAGCGGTGAGATCTACGAAGCCCGCCCACTGGGCTATCTGGGCTCCCACAGCGAAAGAGACAATGGCCATAACCTGGGTATTGTACTCAATGGCGACTTTAGCAAAAATGCACCGAGCCCCCAGCAATTGAGCGCCTTGCGCAATCTGCTCTCAGCTTTGCGCTGCCCTTGCGGCTTCAGCGATGGGGTCTGGACCCACCAACAGCGCAAACACCTCACATTTAAAGGCGATCCGGCCCATTCAACCGAATGTCCTGGCAAGGAGCTGGCCCAAGAGGTCTATGGCATGGCAACAGAGCTGGGTTATGGCCCCTTAACAGACTTCGCCTTCGACTCCGCTCAGGGGACAGGCACAAAGACACGGGCCACGCCACCGCCATAATGGCTGCGCATTTGAGGGCCAATATGGTCAGAGACCTCGTTGCCCCGGCCATCAGCAATCGAGATATGGCCCGACTCAGAACTGCCCTGGCTCCAAACGACAACAGCCCCCGCAGGCAACAAAGTCAATTGCTCAGGTGAGATCGCGACCTCTTTAAAATAGGGGCTGACGGCCAATTGGTCGGCGGCCAAATAGGCGTGATTGCCACTGAGAAAACCAGGCAGATGGGCATGAATGGCCTGGGCCACGTATTGGTAACAATAGCCGGTTCCCCCCGTGTTTTGACTGATCGCGTATTGGGCCAGGTTCTGGCCGAGCTGCGAATCAAATTCGCCAAGGGTTAAATGGCCCATTTGCAGTTGAGATTGAGTAACGACATTGGGCAAAAAGCTTTGATTACAGGCACTCAAACCAAATATAACAGTGGTTGAAAAAAGCAGGGAAGCAATAATTTTCATCAGGGTTGTCTCTATTTTATAATTGCGAATTTAGCGTTGTTAAAAATACTCAATGAAATCAACAACAAGGGCTTTAAGTCAGCAAACATTCAATCTAATATTCAATCTAACATTTTTTATAATAATCTGACTAGCCAGTTTATGAAGAACTGACAATACGGTTTCGGCCCTGATTTTTTGCGGCATAAAGCGCTTCATCGGTTCGCTTAAGCCAAGGATCTGTATCTTCTTCTACTTTCCATTCAGAAATACCCATGCTCACCGTGATCGAAATATCGTCATTCATACGGATATTTGAAATATCTGTTTTCATTCTTTCAGTCAGCAATTGGGCCTGTTTTAATGTGGTCTTAGGAAGTAAGATACAAAACTCTTCACCACCAACCCGGAAAAGCTGATCTGTTTGTCTGATGAATTTTAACAATCCTTCACTTAATTTTTTGAGAACAAGATCTCCTGTCTGATGCCCCCAGCGATCATTTATTCGCTTAAAATAATCAATATCTAACATAACCAAACATAAAGGGTCTTTATATCGTTTACTTCTATAAATTTCTTGTTTTAATAGCGCATAGAAATGACGACGGTTAAACAATCCCGTTAATTCATCTTTAATTGAAAGTGCCTGAACTTGTTCAAATAGCAGAGAGTTCCGCAAAGCCAAAGCGAGGTGTGCTGCGGCTTGTCTTATATTATTCAGCACCATATCGCTAATCAAATCAGATTGAAATTGAGTTATATTTAATACCCCTATTTGTTTTTCGGCTATTGTCAAAGGAATACAAATCAAATCATTAAATTCATATTGATTATCATCATTATTTAAGTCTAATTTATCAAGATGAATTAAATGTCCCGTGTGATAAACTTCCTTCATTGTTTTTATAACAATTTTTGGCAATTGATCTAATTCGTTTTTTTGATCCTGACTGCTATTATCCGCAATTAAATTAAAATTCTCATTTTCTTGACAACTATAGAGCGATGTTTGGGTGTGTTTAAATATTTTAGGATAAGCTGAAATCAAAGCTTCAAAACATTTTTTAGGTTCGAGATGAACATTCATTTCTTGAATAAATCCCGCTAAATGAGCGGCATTTTTATAAGATATATCTAACTTTCTCTCACTTTCCTTTCTCTGCTTTAAACTACGTATTAGAAACAAATAACAAACAATTAATAAAATTACGGCAATTAAACCACCAGAAGATATAATGACGGTATTTAATTCTAATTTTTTATCTTCAATCAACAAATACGCTTCTAACTTCTTGTGCTGATCTTTCTGAATCTTTTCGACTAAAAACCTTATTTTTAGCATCTCTTCGTGTGAATTAGATTCTTTTTTTATTTTTTGGGCATCATTAAACCCTTTTTTATTTCTAATATCAATAATGTATCGATAAAATATAATGCGGTCAGAAATGCGCTGAGATAAATTTTTTATTTTTTGACTTAAATCTTTATCTTGGCTCAACAGTCTTTCTAAATTTAGCAAATGATCAGAAAGATATTCTTCGCCATCAAAGTAGGTTTCCAGATATTTGGGTTCACCAAATAAGACAAAACCGCGCGTGCCACTCTCAAGCATGGCAATACGGATCATTGTTTCTTCTAGGCTTTCCAGCACCGCAAAACTGTTTTTCACTTCTTGAAATGTTTTTTCTGCATTACGTGTATTGGAAATTGCCAGCGAAAAAACAAGGCACAAAAGCAAGATTGAAAAGCCAATCAGCACTTGTATCCAAAAATGTAATGAAGAAAGAAATTGTTTTTTCATCAATTAATCACTGCGCCGATGTGAAGAATGTTCCAAGACAATTTGCCAGCGCTCTTCGACTTTGCGCAGAATATACGTGCTGCGCACGGTCAGTTGAATCGGCTGACCTGTTTCCAAGGCATGGGCCGACCAACTGGTTTCGCCGATCATCCAAGCCATATTGCCTTCAATATCTACGTATTCGGGTAACCAAGCACCGCTAAAGCCTTTGTACCCCAAAAAGGCCTCTTTATAGGTCTGTTTGAGTTCTTCAAAGCTGTTCATCTGTTTGTCATTGGACCAAAGTGCTTTGACATCGGGATGAAATTGGGCCATGAGCAAATTGAGATCTTTTTTGCTGTGGGCTGTGAGAACCTGATCAATCACCCCTGCCAAGGTCCTGGCCTCAGGGGTATTCAGTTCGTAGGGTCGGGCCTGGGCCGGTATGAGCAGAGAAAATGATGCAAAAACAGAGAGCACCGAAGCCAGAATGGGTTTCATAGGGAGCGCCTTTATGCCATTTATTTTAAATCTTAGCGCTTCGATAGGCAAAAATTCAGTGAAGCTGATGACATTTAAACCTGTTAAGGTTGGTTGATTTGTTTAAAGGCTTTTTCTGTGGCATCGCCAATGGCCCATGCGCTTTTCTCCAGCGGTTGGGACTTGTATTCAATGATATTGTCCATACCAGGAAAGACCAGACCCAGCGCATCACGGCTGATCATTTCTTGCCCGGGTTTCCCAATACTTGGGGTATTCATCGGTGAGGCATAATTCTGGCGATTCGCACGCCAAGCATCGATATGGGCCTGCAGCAGAGGCTGGCTATGTTTGTTCTGCTCTTGAAAAGTCTTGACCAAGAGCGATTGAAAAGCGTGGAATTGTTCATGGGTCAGTGTATTGATCAGATCAGAAGAAGAACCCAATATGCGGGTATTTAAAGCCACTTGATGCTGATCAAAGAAATATCCGCCACTGAGATCTGCTCCCAAATCTTTGACTTCCAAAGGTGCGGGCTGAAAATTGAGTTCTTCGCCAATCACTTTGTTTAAACTTTGCAGCACCTGCTGCTTTTGCTCAAGCCCCAATTTTTCCCATTTTTGGGGGTGCAGATCGGGAATCTCGGCTTGGGCCCGTTTGGCAATATTTTGGCTTTTCTCAGCAATAAATTGATCCAAAAGGTGATTGGCTTCGGGACTCAAGCTTGGGTAATTGCGATTTTCGGTGTAGAGACGTTTGGCAATTTTGGCGATATCTTGAAACAGGTCATTGACCACAACAAAGGCCGCACTTTGGGCCAAGCTCGCCGTGTCTTGGGTAAGTTGCTGAATCTCATGACGCATTTGGGCCGGGGTTTGACTTTGACTGAGATCGTATTGGTTTTTGAGCCAAGAGGCAGCAGTGGCCGCCAAAAGTGTTCCCCCAGCATATTTGCCCACTTGTCCCGCAGCCATGCCCACCCGTCCAGCCTGAAGCCCAATCACCGAAACCGTTTGGGCCCGTTTGAGCATGGGTACAACCATTTCCAGGGTCGCATCTGCAGGCAACGTCGTTAAAGATCGGGCCATTTTAAAAGAAGTCAGTGTCGAACCCGTACTCACCACCGCTGCCGCCGCCCCTGTGACCAATGCCGCGGATGCGACCACAGCCCCAAAAGAGCGTACACCCGCGATCACCCCTTCGACAGGGTCGGCTTGAAAGCGGGTCTCGACATGCTCCCAGGCCTGGGTTGGATTCTTGAGCGTGGAATAGGTATTGCTGACCAAACCTGTGGCGAGATCACTGGCTGTACGGACGGGATGAGACAGGGCCAACGTCGCTTTGTGAAAGACATTTTTGCCCACCTGCAAATTGCCTTGAGCCAATTTTTGCCAGGGTGAAAGTTGGTTCAGCGATACAGGCAACTCTTTTTCAGGCAGTTGATCGGCAAAGGAAACAAAGGCCGAGTGAATCTGTTTTTGCTTGAATGCCACAGGATTTAAGACGATTTCAGCTTGGTCAATCTCGCTCAGCGGTTTGAGGGGGGCCTGGGCATTTTTGGCTTCACCCACTGTTTGGGCTTGCCAATGGCCTGAAGCATCTTGAAAAATCAGCTCAGAACCCGCTGTGTTCTCCGCGGCTTTTTTGGCTGCTGCAAGCCCTTGCTCTCCCGGCCCAAAACCCTGTTCATGGAGTTTGGTTCCCAAGAACAAATCCCGGTTAATAAAGCGCTGATTCTGACCAATCGGGGAGTTCAATTTCGGATACCACTTTCCCTATCTGCGTTTACGCCGGGCCAGGGTCTGACGGGCAGCATATTCCAGACGGCTGAGATCTTGGCCCTCTGTTGCGCTGGCAAAACTGCGATCCCCTTCAGGAACCGGTTTGAGCGGTAAAAAGACTTTGTACTTGGCATTGGGATAAGGACGTCCCGTGCGCACCCGGTCACTCAAATCAAGTTGTTTGCCTTCGGCATTATAACCTTTGATGCCAATATGGCCGACCCCACCGGGTTCATAAACCACAATCGCACCGGGCGGCAAATAATTTAATTCTTCGCGGCTGAGGGTGAGTTCAGCAAAGAGATCCGGGCGTTTTTTAAAGATATTATCATCCGCCGTGCTGGCCCAAGAGCCACCTTTGCCACCAAAGGCTTGGTAACGGTAGTTGAGCGCCCCTTCCATCGACTCTTTGACACCGGTATAACAAAAGCTCTCTGAGCCGCCTTTGTATTTACTCTCGACTTCTGCAATCGCCTCTTGCGCAAAAGTGGCCAAATCATGCCCAGTCTGAAAAGCCTGCTCAATTTCAGTAGAGGTCAGGCCTTTGGCACCCAACTGGTCTGAGATTTTTTGCAGGGCTTCGAGGCGTTTGGGGTCGCTGTCGGGCACACCGGGCATTTCAGTGACGGGGACATAAGGTGAATAAATATCCGACTCCTTGATGACCCCTTCGACTTCGCGCTCCAAGGCCCGCAGGGTCTTGCCATCGAGCACGCCCTCGCTGACCCCTTCTGTGCCCAGCAAATTGAATTTTTTCTGAAAATCCGCAACCGCATTTTTGACGGCATCATCATAGACATCGTTGCGCTCATTGAGAGATGAATATTCTTCGTGATGGGCATGCAGATTGTTGATCAAGACCTGCAGTTTGCGCACATCTTCACCTTTCGCGCCCGGCCCAATCACAATCGGGTTCTCAGCGCTGTCTGCTGTAGCCAGGTCTTTGAGCGTCACTGGCTTGCCTGTAGAAGCATAGGCAAAACTGGGTTCTGAACCCGTTTCCAGTTTGCCCCCGCGGCGCAGGAAAGAGGTCAAATCGCGGGCATCTTCGGCCAAACCGGCTTCTTCTTCGGGCAAAAATGTCAGGGTTTCAACTGCCACGCCGCGCTTCTGGGCCAAAGCCCCTTTGAGTTCATCCGTGGTGATTTTATTGTCATTATTGACGTTGATCAGCTTTAAGTCATTGGGGTTCAAGGGAGCAGTGCGACCTGCTTTTACAGGCTTGCGCGCCGAAATGTCTGACAAGACTTCACTGCCCAAAGAGGAAATACGGGGGTCCATAAACTTTCTCCAATGTCTGAGATCTCTGTTTTAGTCACAATCGTAGGTGTAGTAAACTTATCGCTGTGACGAGGCCTGAACTTGCCTCATTTGACACCGTTCTGTGTTTTAAAGCGCTGGACGCAGTGCCAAAAACTTTTCATAAACAGCAATCAAAACATCCAATTCATTGCTTGCGATTGCCTTTTGAAAAAGCGCTTGTAGCTCTTGTCTTTGTAATTCAGAAAGCGCTAGCCCCTTTAAAAGCTGTGTTTGATGCTCGTCGATCCAGACCGCCCAATCGGCGGGCCCTTCGATCAGGGGCCAGAGTTTGGTAAAGGCCCCGCGAGCGGCTTCGGTTTTGCCCTGCAAATAATAGACCCAGCCCAAGGTTTCCAAACTGTTGGGAGCATCGGGTAAGAGCTGTAAAGCCACATTGAGATCCGCTTCGGCCTCGGCAAACTCTGTTTGCAGGGCATAGAGCCAGGCCCGCTTGAGATAATGTTCAATTTCGTTGGGCAGCAGCAGAATCAAATGGGTATAGTCGCGAATGGCTTTGTCGTACTCCCCCCATTCGGTCCAGATCAGGGCCCGGTTGTACAGGCCTTTGGGGTATTCGGGCTCTAAAACCAAGACCTGTTCGTAATCAGCCAAAGCGAGGGCCAGATTTTTTTGTGCATAATAGACATTGCCCCGATTGAGCCAGGTATCGGGATCATCCGGCTGCAATTCCAAGACACGGCTATAATCGGCCAAAGCCAGATCGTATTGTTTGAGGGCAAAATAGGCCAGGCCCCTGTTGTAATAGGCATCGGCATAATCGGCATCAAATTTGATGGCTGTGCCCAAATCCAAGACCGAGCGGCGGGGATCTTCTAAATCATCCCAGGCATAGGCCCGGTAAAACCACAGCCGGGCATCTTTGACGTTGAAATTTAAAGCCCTTGTGCAAGCAGCAACACGGGTTTGCGCCGCCTGACCGTGAATATCTTCACAGACCGCTTTGTCAAAGACAAAGCGATCTTGAATACGATCTTGAATACGATCTGGGGGGGCCTCAGCAGCCCAGACGGTGGGGGCAGATAAGGCACTCAGAAACACGCAGCTCAGCAAAAAAGCAGATTTCATTGACGTCTCCAGCAAGGGGATAGATGCTGCATTATAGCCTCTAACAATAGATCTGGGATGGGTTCTTTGGGCTCAGATCAACGGACAAAAACAAAGTCCCAATCGTGATCTTGGCTGCCGTGGGTGCGCAAGCGGCCGATATTCTGCCCGTCTTGCATGGCTTCGAGCACAAAGCGGTAATAATGCCCAGTTGTATTGGCTGGCAATTGAAGCGAGAGTTTGTTTTGTTCCGTATTGCCTTGTCTCAAGACCCTTTTGGGTGCTTGGGGCTGACCTGAACAGGCCCATTCCTGAATCTGGTAATTGTAACGCACCCCTTGACCCGTTTCCCCCAGGCTGTCCCAGGCAAATGCGACGGTCTCAGGCTGCTGAGAACCCGCACCACAGGGCTGCTCCCATCCGGGCAGGGGGCGGTTATTGTCCACAGGGGAGCTGAGGTGAATCAACTTCACCAAGGCCATGCCCAATTGCGGGGGCGGCTGCCCAGCTTTGATTTCAAACACGCTCCAGGCGCGCAAATCCCCCGGATACTGAATCGGATTATTCGGATTGGCGTCGTAAGTGACGTTTAAGCCGTATTTGCCGGGCGGTAGACCGCGAATTTCAAACTGCCCCTGGCTGTAATTGACGATCGGTTTGACACGTTGGCGCGACACTTCGTCGCGCAGCCAGAAGCGGGGCGTAATGGCCGGCAAAGCCTGGCCACCGGCATAAGTCAGACGGCCTTTGACGCTGTCTGCAGGCAAAGCTGGTTTAAAGACCCAAAGTGCGAGTCCGACCAAACCCGCCAATCCCAGAGCGGTCAATGGGCCTTTCAATTTGTTTCGAGCTTGTAGCGGCCCCTGCGGGGGACGCAAGCTGTGGCGCTGCTGCAGTGCACTCAAAGCCTCTGCCGCCGATTGAAAGCGTTTTTTCCAGTCGGCTTGGGTGAGGGTTTCGAGCCATTGGGCCAGCCCTTCTGAAATCTGGACATGGGGGCGAAAATTCAGGCTGAGATTTTCTTTTTCGATCAGCCCCGGTTCAAGGCCTGTCAGGGCATAGATCAGGGTTGCACCCAGCCCAAAGAGGTCAGAGGCCGGCACCGCCCGGCCATCCAATTGTTCGGGCGGCATATAGCCAAAGGTGCCGACAATCGTCGAACCTGCGCTGTGCAGTTGGGCATTGACCGCACCAAAGTCGACCAGATAGGGCTCGCCCTCGGGGGAGAGAATTAGATTATCCGGTTTAATATCGCGGTGGATCACCGGCGGCGAAAAGCTCTGCAGATAGTCCAGGAGTTCGAGCATTTTCTCAGCAATGGCAACAATTTCGGGTTCACGAAAGCGCTTGCCTGCTTCCACAGCGGCAGTGAGGGTCTGGCCAGGGACATAGCCCTGCACCAGATAGGCCTGTTGATCCCCTGCATCGGCTTGGCTGTAAAAGCCCAAAAATCGGGGAATACGTGGATGGTCCAAGAGTTCGAGTACTTTGGCCTCGCGCTCAAACAGTTCATACGCTTTCCAATTCTGCAAATGCCTGAAAGACAACTGTTTGACCACACAGGGCATCTCACTCTCGCTGTCAAAGGCCAAATAGGTCTTGCCAAAACTGCCCTGCCCCAGCGCGCGTTCAAGTTGAAAACGTTCTGGTAAATGGCTTTCAGACAAGCTCAGTTCTTCCATGCTCAAGACCCCTTTTGCGTCTGTTTAATCCAGTGTAAACGTGACCTCGTGTTCTCGGCTATCGTCGCTCAGCAAAAAGGAATTCCCTTCCAGAGCGAGGCCATCTACAACCAGCAGGGTGTCAAGCTTCTGCCCCGCTGCTTTGCGACGCACATGAATATGGTAAAGCGTCTGTTTGAAACGGTAGTGCAGCTTAAAAAAGTCCCAGTCCAAGGGCAAAAGCGGTTTTAAAATGAGGGTATCCCCCCTGCGCTCGATGCCGAGCAGGTTCTCCAAGAGCAGCCGATACATCCAACTGGCAGAACCTGTGTACCAGGTCCAGCCGCCCCGGCCCATATGCGGGGCCACAGCATAGACATCGGCGGCAACCACATAGGGTTCCACCTTGTAAACAGCAATTTGCTCAGGGCTGCTGGTATGTTGAATCGGATTCAGCATTTTAAACAGCTCCCAGGCCTTTTCACTTTCACCCATCATGGCAAACGCCATCACGGTCCAAATTGCACCATGGGTGTATTGGCCCCCGTTTTCGCGCACGCCGGGCATATAGCCCTGAATATAGCCAGGGTTGAGATCGTGCCCTTGAAAGGGGGGATCAAAGAGTTGAATCAAACCCGCTTTGCGCCGAATCAGGCGAGATTCGACCGAGCGCATGGCCTCGCGGGAACGGCCCAATGAGGCGGCGCCACTGATCACGGACCAGCTCTGTGGCAGGGTGTCTATTTGGCACTCGCGCTGGGTATGGGAGCCCAGCTTTTCGCCATTGTCAAAATAGGCGCGCAGATACCACTGGCCATCCCAGCCATTGGCCTCGATGTTGGTCTGCAGCTCATGGGCCTGCTGGTGGCAACGCCTGGCAAATAAGCCATCCCCATAGGCCTCAGCCAAAGTGGCAAATTGGTTCAGCACATCGTACAAAAAGAAGGCCAACCAAACACTTTCCCCTTTTCCGCCACTGCCGACGCGGTTCATGCCATCGTTCCAATCACCTGACCCCATCAGGGGCAGGCCATGAATACCGCGCTCCATGCCCCTTTCAATCGCACGTACCGCATGTTGGTAGAGCGAAGCCGACTCTTCGGAACGGTGGTGCAGATCGTAATAGGCCTCCTCTTCGGGCTGGACCGGACGGCCCTCCAGAAAAGGCACTTTTTCGTCGAGAATGCCTGTATCCGCCAATTGCCGCACATAGTGACAGAGCACAAATGGCAACCAGAGATAATCATCGGAAAAATGTGTGCGCACCCCCCGCCCAGAAGGCGGATGCCACCAGTGTTGCACATCGCCTTCGCGAAATTGGTGAGCAGCCGCTCGCAGCAGATGTTCACGCAGCAGCCCCGGTTCGCTGTGGACCAAAGCCATCACGTCTTGCAACTGATCGCGAAAACCAAAGGCTCCCCCCGATTGATAAAAGCCCGTTCGTCCCCAAAGACGGCAGCTCAAGACCTGATAGAGCAGCCAGCCATTGGCGGGAATATTGATAGCCGGGTCGGGGGTTTCGACCTGAACCTGGCCCAGGGTTTGCTGCCAATAGGCCAAAACCGCTTTGAGTGCCGCTCCAGCAGCATCGGTCCGGCGAAAACGCTGAATCAGGTTTTGCACATCGAGCAGGCTGCGGCTCACCCCCAGGCGAAAGACCACTTCGCGTTCCTGGCCAGCGGCCAAATCATAAAAGACCTGAACTGCCGCGCAGGGGTCGAGACCGGCCCCCACTTTGCCTGAAAGCTTGGTCCGTTTGAGCGCAGCAGGCTGCGACAGATCGCGGTTGCGCCCAATGAACTCTTTGCGATCGCCGCTAAAGGTGCGGCTAATATCGTTGACATCCAAAAAGGCAATGCAGTCGGCAAATTCTGAATTGTAATAATTGCGGGCCAGCAAGGCCCCTGTTTTGAGATCGATCTGGGTCTGCACATGCAAAAGGCTTTTGGCGCGCAAATCGCCCAACACCCATTCACAATAATGGCTCACCGAGATGCGGCGGGGCCGCCCAGATAGATTGGTCAATTTTAAGACCGAGAATTTGACAGGGGCATCTTGGGCGACATAGACCCACAACTCCGACCTGATGCCATTTTCTGAGTGTTCAAACACGCTATAGCCAAAGCCATGGCGCACGAGATAAGCGGTCTTGCCTCGGGCCGGGGCAGGCATGGGAGACCAGTATTCGCCGGTCTGTTCATCGCGGATATAAAAGGCCTCCCCGAGGGGATCCCCAACAGGATCATTGCTCCACGGGGTCAAGCGGTATTCGTGGGCATTTTCAAACCAGGTATAACCCCCGCCACTTTCGCTGACCAAGGTGCCAAAGAAGGGATTGGCAATCACATTGACCCAGGGGGCGGGTGTCATTTGACCGGGCTCAAGCACGATCACATATTCACGGCCATCAGGGGAAAAGCCCCCAATGCCATTGTCAAACAGCCGCTCTGGCTTGGGCAGAGGCACAGACAAGCTCGTTTTGGGCAGACGGCTGGGCACCAGATCGGGCATGACCGGATCGCGCACGCTGCGCAATTCGATCTGCTCTGCCAAGCTGCCATTTTCATCATCGAGAATGATGCGCGCAACCGCCATCAACAAGAGCCGATCATCGTTGGGAATCTGCTCCAGTCGGCGCACAAAGATCCCATTGGGCCTGTCGAGCATTTGTGCTTCAATGCCTGCCGCAATCAGGCTGGTAATTTGGTCGTGCAGCGACTGGCGATAGACGGAGACATCTTCGTTTAAAATCACCAATTCCACCGCCAAGCCTTTCATGCGCCAATACGAATGGGCCCGAATCAGCTGGCGCACCAACTCCATCTTCTCTGAATCGCGGATTTGCAAGAGCACGATCGGCACATCCCCCGAAATGCCATAGCTCCACAAGCCACTCTGGCTGCGGGTATTGCTGCGCAGCAGTGTGGGACTTGCTCTGCGACTGGCATCGGCAAAAATCAGGGCCTTGGCCAAACGGCCATAGAGCTGCGCTTCGCCATCGGTGGCATTGAGCTGTCGCAAGGTGACCTGGCTGTGGGTCCAGGCCAAATCAAAGGCCCGATCGGCCATCAGCGAACTTTGGTATTTTTCAATCTGGGCCAGGGCCAACTCACGGTTCTCTGCCATGCCCAAAACCAAATCCACCACGGTGGTGGCATGGGGGGGCAAAATCACAGTGCGCCTGAGTGAGACAATCGGATCGAGAACCGAGCCAACCGTATTCGAGAGCGGGGCAATCTGTTTCAGCGCCAAAGGGGCCTGCAAAGTGCCCCCCCGCCCAATAAACCTGAGCCGATCGGTTTCACACGAGATCTGATCGGGTTCACCCCCTTGCACCAACATCAGGTGAAGCAACCAGGGCGGAGTTTCTTCGGGAGAACTGGCTCTGCGGCTACAGAGCAGGGCTGAGGCCTCGGGCAAAAATTCGGTCTGAATAAAGAGATTGTTAAAAGCCGGGTGCATGGCCTCTGCTGCCGGGCTGGTCAGAACGACCTCCGAATAAGAGGTCAATTCTATCCTGCGCTGCACCGAAGAGCGATTGGTAATGCGGATTCGCCTCAACTCCACGTCATCTTCGGGGGAGACACTGATCTCGGTATGCACTTCGAGGCTGGCATGTTGATGCCGGAACTCGGCACGGGCCTGGGTAAAAATCGCCTCGTAATTTTTACACGGACGCAAACTGGGGTGGAAAGCCGCCGACCAATAATCGCCACTGGCCAAATCGCGTAAATAGACAAAACTGCCCCACTGATCGCGGGTCACATCTTCGCGCCAGCGGGTGACTGCCAGATCATTCCAACGGCTATAACCACTGCCAGCACTGCTGATCGCCAGATGGTATCGGCCATTGGACAAAAGATGGACATCGGGGGTATGGGGGCTGGGATTGGTAAAAACCCGCATCGCGTTTTCAGCATCGCTTGACAGGATGCGCGAAACTTCCAGTTCTAAATCTTGGGCAAAGATACTGGCCGCTGTTTTGGGCACCCGCTCTTGCAGTAAAAGCTCTGCAGCTTTAAAAGGGGGATAGGCCATAAAACGTCTTTGCATCGGGGAATCTTGCAAGAGTGTGAGCAGTGCCAGCAGGCTCATACCCTGATGGTGCGCCATATACGAGCAGATCAAAGCCGAGGATTCGTCGGGATTAAGACGCGCAGGGGTATAGTCGATCGCCTCATAAAAACCATAGGGGCCTTCCCGGCCCTCTGCCGCCAATTGGATTAAGTTCTCACAGGCCGCTTGGGGGTCCACCATCAGCGCCATTGCGCTGGCATAAGGGGCAATCACCAAATCTTCGGCCAGACCCCGTTTTAAGCCCAGACCCGGCACCCCAAAGGCCCGGTATTGGTAATTGAATTGCACATCGGTGCGGTTATAACCCGATTCAGAAATACCCCAGGGCACCCCCCGCAATTTGCCATAGGCAATTTGCTGCTTGACAGCGGCTTGACAGGAGTGCGCGAGCATCGTGTTCTCATAACTGGGCATCACGAGCATGGGCATGAGGTATTCAAACATCGAGCCACTCCAAGACACCAGCAAAGGCTCATTTTGTGAGGCCACCAGCAGACGCCCGAGTGAAAACCAATGATCCTGAGGGACTTGGCCCAGGGCAATGGCAATATAACTGCAGAGCCGGGCCTCAGAGGCGAGCAGGTCGTAAAAACTATTGTCCATGCGCCGTTCGCTGACATTAAAGCCAATTGAAAACAGAGCCCGTGAAGGCTCATAGAGAAAACCAAAATCCATATCTCCCAATTGTTCGGCTTCTGTAGCGAGATCTTCCAATTTGCTCAGGTAAATCTGCGCCCGGTGAGAGGCCAGGTCCAGGTTGTTTAAAAGGGAGGCCAGGTAAGTGCGCTCAGAGGTCGCGTGTTCAGCTGAGAGTGAAAATGCCTGCAAGGCTTCCAGAATCAGCGGCCCGCATTGTTTTGCGGCCTGCGCAAGGGTCAGCAGCGAAGGGGCAGTTTCGAGGGCGTTAAGAGCCAATACCAAGGGGCTTTGCGTTTGCGGCTCTTGTAGACTGAGCGGTCGCTCCAAAGCCAACCAGGGCAATAAATAGTCCATTTCCTCGTGTTGGGCCAGACAGCTTTCAGAGAGAATCTGCCCCCACATTTTGAGCGGTTCTTTTTCGGGCGGCAAAGCGCTCAGCAGCTCTGTTGCCAAATCGCTCAAATGCCCCCACAGATGCAAACGCGCAGTGAGACCGTTCGGCACTGTCGCCAGGGCCTTGGAAAAACGCGCAACGAGAGGTATTGCGGGCAATTCAGAGGCCTCCTCAACCAGCATCTGCAAGGTGTCTTGCAGACCTTGAAAGGCCTGCTCAGAAAAACAAACTTCTTGCCCCAGGCCACGCAGGCCGGCACTGAGGGTCAGCAGATTGCCTGCGAGATTGCCACTGTCGACACTTGAGACATAATGCGGCAAAAGCGGCAGCAGGCTGCGGGTGTCATACCAATTGTAAAAATGCCCCCGGTAGCGCTCCAGTTTTTGCATGCTGCTCAGGGCATTTTGGGTTCGGGTCATAAAGCCGCTGAGCGAGAGATAGCCAAAATCCCAGGCTGCAAGATTGGCCATCAAAGCCAGGCCCATATTGGTGGGCGACGTGCGACTGGCAATCGTGGGCTTGGGAAATTCCTGAAAATTATCGGGGGGCAGGTGATTCTCTTCGGCAGAGACAAAGACTTCGAAAAAATGCCAGGTTTTGCGGGCCATTTGTCTGAGAAAAGTGAGCTGTTCAGGCTGTAATTGGGGGACCTTTGCCTGCAGCGGCAGGCTGATCCACCAGGCTATCCAGGGCGCAGCCAGCCAGACCAGCAAAAGAGGCAAGGCCCAAGGCAAGAGGCCAAGCAAGTGATTTGGAAAGAGCTGGGCCAAAAGCAGGCAAGTGACCAGGGCTGTGCTGGGAACGATCCACATACTGGCATAAAAACTGCCCAGATCTGTGCGCAGGGTCAACTCAGAATCACTCGATGTATGCCATTCCAGCAGGCGCTTGCGGGTCAAGAGCAGGCGCATAAGTGTGCGGCCAATGGCATCCAGGCTCATATAGGCATCATAAGGCAAAAAGGCCAGAATCAGAAAAACGTGGCCCATTTGGCGAATGCTACTCACGCCAATCGTGCGCAAATGGGTTTTGAGTGTGCTGTCTGCAGGTTTGCGAAAAAGATTAAACAGCAGCGAGATCAAATTGGGCAAGACAATCAGAGGCAAAACCAACAAGATACCCAGGCCGCCAAGTTCGGGCAAACACACCCAACTGCCCAGCAAAAAGCTGAGCAAAGCAATCGGGATCAGGCTGCGTCTGAGATTGTCGAAGATCTTCCACTGCGACAAGGCACTCAAGGGATTGGCAATTTTGCGGGCATCTGGCCCTGGTACCCGTGGCAGCAGCCATTGGGCAATCTGCCAATCGCCCCGAATCCAGCGGTGACGCCGTTTCATATCGACATTATAGCGATAGGGATAGGCCTCGTAGAGTTCGACATCGCTGATCAGGGCTGAACGGGCATGACAGGCCTCCAACAAATCGTGGCTGAGGACCTTGTTCTCGGGAAAACGCCCCTCCATCGCCCGCTGAAAGGCATCGACATCGTAAATCCCTTTGCCAATAAACGAGCCCTCTTGAAACAGATCCTGGTACACATCAGAAACTTCTTGGGTATAAGGGTCAATGCCCGCTTCCCCGGCAAAGAGCCAGACAAACCACGAGCGCCGAGCACTGGGCAAACTGACCCCCATGCGAGGCTGTAAAATGCTATAGCCTTCTGCAACCACCCCGCGTGCGGGGTCAAAAACAGGCCGGTTCAAAGGATGGGCCATGGTACCCACCAGGGTGCGGGCCGTGTCGCGGGGCAATTGGGTATCGCTATCGAGGGTAATCACATATTTGATCAAAGGCAAAAGCTCCAGTTCGCCGAAGATCTCTGCAAAAGCACTGTCGTCGCCGCCTCTGAGCAGGGCATTAAAGGCCATTAATTTGCCGCGTTTGCGCTCATAGCCCATCCACAGCCCCTCTGCAGCGTTCCACATGCGGGGACGGTGAAAGAGATAAAAGCGGCTTTCGTTCTGAGAAAGGTATTTCTGATTCAGCATTTGAATGCCCGCGCGGGTCCGCTGCAACAGAACCAGATCTTCGGGTCGGCTTTCGGTCTGAGCATCGGTAAAATCTGTCAGCAAGCCAAAATGCAGATGGGCATCGCGGTTGGACAAATAATGAATCTCTAAATTCTCAATCAGCTGATCCACCCCTTGCAGGCTGGTTAACATCGTCGGAACCACGACCATCGTCTCACATTCAGGCACAATACCGGCCGTAAAATCGAGGCGCGGCAGACGGTGGGGTTTAATAAAAAAGGCGGTCAGACCGTTGACAAACGCCAGCGCCAATTGGCTCGAACAGAGCAAAAAAAGCAAGCTAAATAAAACAAAGCGCCAGCTTTCAATCCCTGTTGCTTGGGCAATCCGAACAAAACCCAGGGTCGCAAGCAAGGTAAAAAGAGCGAGTCCGCCGGTATAAAAGAGCAGCGGGGAGCGTTGGATCAGGCGTTCCATACGCGAGGCCAAGGGCCAACGCACCTGAATCCGTTCCCCCAAATCGGACAGACCTTTGTCGACCAGATAATAGCCGACATGGGCAATGCGGTCTGTGTTCCCAGCTTTTTCGGCCCCTTTTTCGGCCAATTGGATCGCAGCCTGAGCCACTTCAACTTCACACAGCGGGCTGTGCCGGGCCAGAAACTCGACGGCGTGACGGTAGCGATCGCGTGTGGCAAAATCCATGGTGGTATAGACACTGGCCGGATCGACGTGCAGGGTTTGCTCCACCAAGCTCAGGGTCTCGACAAAGGCCTTCCAGTCCATGGCGCTTAAAAAGCGCAGACTGGCAATGCTGTGACTGACCGAGACCTGATCGGCTGCTTGGTTTTGACTTTCGAGATGAATCAATTGCTCTGTTGACAAACCCTGAGCGACGAGTCGCTGTTCCAGCCAGGTACGTGCCATATGCAAAACGGGGCTGTGGCGAGAGAGGCGCTGGCAAAACTCGGCCACAAAGGCACTCGAGACAGGAAAGTCTGAACGCGCCATATCTGCCACGACCACCACCAGATTGGAGGGGTTTTTCTCAGCCATGTCCTGCAGCCGATCAATCCAAACGACAGCCAGATCGCTCTCTTCGCTGGCCAAGGTCAGCCGTTGGGTAATGCGCTGCAGATTTTCGATCAGCGCCAAACGCAGCATGATCGGAATCGCCCACAATTCCCCCAACTTTAAAGGCGTCACCTTTTGGTAGGCATCGACAAAGGAACTGAGCGAACGGCCATCGATCTGGGCATCGACATGGGAGATCAACTCCAAAACCAGATCGTAAACACGGGGAAAGCCCTGATTCAGCGGGTTGACCAGCAGCGGCAATTCGCGACTGTAACTCGGCGGCAAATGGCGTCGGGCCATCTGAATTTGCTCTTCGAGCAGATAAAAATTATCCAACATCCATTCTGCGGCAGGGGTGAGACGTTGATTGGGGTGGACTGCGTGGGTGGCTTGGTTAAAGTTGCGCAGGCTCTGCTCATTTTGGTCCAATTGTGCCAAAAGGCGGTGTTGCCCTTGCATGGGAGAGATCTGGTGCGCTTCGGCGAGAGAATGGGCAAAGCGGGTAAGCTGTTCCACACTCAGCA
>JBIKWL010000260.1:0-4580 GCA_044356335.1 Candidatus Sericytochromatia bacterium | reverse complement strand
AAGCAGGAAATTTTATCCGAAATCATCACCCCTGAAATTCGCTCCATGCCAAATACACCCGAAAAAGCACAGGCCATTTTTGCCAATTTTATGGAGCGGGGCCGGGGATTGTATCATTACCACCCCACGGGGACACCCAGAAATACCGATCTGATGATGGGGGACCTTAACGGCGCCTGTGGCAATTTTGCCAAAGCCTTTGCGACCTGTTTGAAAGAAGCTGGGTTTTCTGATGTCAAAGGGGCACATCTATTGAATTTGCCTATGGCAAGGGATGGGGTGGTTTATAAAGATATCAAATCTTTTGTGACCAAACCGGTGGATGCAGATTTTATTGATGGCAACGCCACAGGCAATATTGAGGGTCTTGGTGGTGGCCGGGCCTATGTCTTTACCAATCATATAGTCGTCAATGCTGGGCCCATGGGCTATTTTTGCCCGACCACAGGTAAATCTGGGGCAACCGAAGAAGCGCTTGGCAGTGCCGTGGCAGAGGCAGTTTTACACCGGGTCTCTGATGGCAAATTCCAGAACAAAGAATTGGGAATTGCGATCACAGGCAAGTATTACCCTGAACACAAAGAATCCCGCTATACCTGGGGGAGTTAGCCCTTTGTGACGCTCAACCGTTTCAGGCTTGCCCCATGATATACTGTCCCCATGAAAAAACTCCTGCCTCTGCTGTGTCTTAGCCTGAGCACCTTGTTGCTCTCGGGCTGTCTGATCACCTATTTCTTTGCGCCCAAGATCAGCAAACACGACCTGCCCGGGGGCGAAGCTCTGGAACCGCTGAAACAGGCCTATATTCAGCATTGTTCCCGCTGTCACTTGTTAATTGCACCTGAGTTTTTTCGCTACAATGTCACAATTGAAATTGTCTTGCTGCGCTATTTGCAAGAGCGGGTCATCAACGAAAAAGAGGCCCAACAGGTGCGGGACTATATTCTGGCGATCACCAAAGATCCTGTGCCTTAATGTCTGTACCCAATATCTCCACCCAAAAAACAGATTTTTGTGCCTCCCTGCTGGCTTGGTTTCAGCCCGAGTTGCGGCAAATGCCCTGGCGCGAGACCAGCGATCCCTATCAGATCTGGATTTCGGAGATCATGTTGCAACAGACCCAGGTGCAGACGGTCAAACCCTATTTCAAGAAATTTGTTGAACGCTTTCCCACGGTTCAGGCCCTGGCTGAGAGCCCTCTGGAGCCCGTGCTCAAACATTGGGAGGGCCTGGGCTATTACAGCAGGGCCCGTAATTTGCACAAAGGTGCCCAGGTGGTTGTTAGCGATTTTGCGGGCCAATTGCCGCAAAACCGTGCTGAAATTTTAAAGATCCCCGGTATTGGACCCTATACTGCAGGGGCGGTCTTGAGCATCGCCTTTCAACTGCCCGAACCGGCGATCGACGGCAATGTGCTGCGGGTTTTTTCAAGGCTCTATGCCTGTGCCGATCCCATCGACAAAAAACCAGCCCAAATCCAAATTGAGGCCTGGGTGCGGGCCTTGATCGACCCCAAACGGCCCGGTGATTTTAACCAGGCCCTGATGGAATTGGGCGCAACGGTCTGCTCGCCCAGTAAACCCAAATGTGGCGAATGCCCGTTGCGTGTTTACTGCCAGGCGGCCCAAGATGGCAATCCAGAAGCCTATCCGCGCAAGGCTGGCAAGACCCAAGTGAAAACCCTGAATTTGCAAGTGGCACTGCTGGCCTGGCAGGGGCATTATTTGCTCAAACAAGAAAAAGCAAGTGGCATCTTTCGCGATCTCTGGGTTTTGCCCTGGTCGGCTGACGGTTTAGAGGCATTGGAAGCACAGATCTTGGCTGAAACCGGTCTCAAGACCGAATTGGGCGATTCCCTCGGCCAAGTCGAACACACCCTGACCCACCGCCAAATGAAAATGGCCCTGCATTCAGGGGGCGAATTTCAGGCCCGACAAGCACCTCCTTTGCCCGCTGGCTGGGCTTGGTACCAGCCCGGAAAAGATGCGCCTTTGGCCGTGCCAGTGGCACACCAGAAAATTTTTAAATTTCTGGATGCACATCCGCTTTTGTTATTGCTCTGACAATTGACACAAACACCAGAACAAAATTGTCAAACTTTATCTTTTCTTTAACTGATCTTTAACCTTTTTTATCTGCATTTCAATCTATAACATCAAACAAATCACTGCTTGGAAAGGATTTACATGCAGATTCAGACGTCCAAAACTTCCGTTTTGCCCTCCTCGTCTTCACTTCCGCCTGTTTCAAAGTCCCCCTCTTCCCCTGTTCAATCCGCAGTTCCAATCATTTCTTCTTCGGTGCTTTCTGGCCCTGATCAAATGCAAATCCAACAGCCCTGCATTGGAAAGAGTTGTCAATCCAGTACGGGTGTCAAAAGCCCAACCCCATGTAACAAAACCAGTACCTTAACCAAAGTGGTGGGAGGGGTGGGTTTAATCGGTGGAGGGGCTTTAGCTGGATTTTTGGTTGGTGGACCCATCGGGGCCTTGATCGGTGCTCTGATTGGGGCTATTTTGATGGCGTTGACAGTTTTTGGGAAAAACCTGGGTTCATTGTTCACAGCAGATAAATCCAAATCCACTTTGCCAGAATCTCCTTGTAACGCCAAAAAAACACTAATCCCAGCAGTCCAAACCCCATTGATTGAAAAATCCGTGAAAACAGACAAATTGCAGATGCCCGGTCAAAAAGAGCGGGAAGAGCGGCAAATAAAATTTATTTAAGAAGATTCTGCATTTTTGAACCTCCCCCCTTGATCTAATCTTTTTATTATGATAAGGTTAAATATAAGTTAAGTCTGAGTGGGTGAATCTTTCCCTCAGACTCCAGGTTTAACCAGATTATCTTCGGAGGATTTTTTCAATGGTTTCAGTAAACGCACTAGCCAGTCAGATTATTCGCAATTATGACACCAACCGCGATGGTGTGATTCAATTACGCGGCAATAAGCCCGAAACAGAGCGCCTGCAGCGCGATTTTATGCCCGGTCAGCAATATGACACCATCACCCTGACCCGCTTTAACCAAGACAAACTCTTTGCCAAAGCCGACGCCAATAACGATGGCCAAGTGACCCGCGATGAATTGCTCGGCGTGATCAAACTCTTTGATACCAATAACGATGGCGAACTCAAAAACAGCGGCCCTTTCTGGAACCGCAAAGGCGAAGAAAAGAACTATCAAAAAGCCTATGGCGAACAGGGTGAAATTATCGACCAACACCTGATTCATCATCCGCCCCAGCCCCCGCTGCCCCACTACCCAACCCACCCCAATTATCCTGGCAGCCATCCAGGTCATCCCCACTACCCCCGTGCCATAGGTGGCAGCGTCGGTGTGATGATCGCTTAGGATTTATGCCTCAGGGGGCGTGGGCCTCTTGCGCTACGTCTTGATCTGGGAGATTAATCTCGCTAAAATGTGGGAATAAAATCCCATGACAAGTTCAACCGCAATCTCTTCAGCCCCTTTAAGCAAGTCCAAGCCCTATTTGCACCTCAAATACAGTTTGGATTTTGTCTTTGCACTGCTTTTACTCTTTTTAACAGGGCCCCTGCTATTGCTGGTGGCCCTGTTGATTCGTTTGGAGAGCAAAGGCCCTGCCCTGTATTTGCAAACCCGTGTCGGGGTGGACGAAGTGCCCTTTCAAATTTATAAATTCCGCACGATGGTCACCAATGCCGACAAAATCGGCCCGCTGCTGACAGCTCAAAACGATGCGCGGATTACCCGCTTGGGCAAATGGCTGCGCCGCAGCAGCATCGATGAACTACCGCAACTCTTAAATATCCTCAAAGGGGAAATGAGTTTTATTGGCCCCCGGCCCGAAGTTCCGCCGATTGTGGCCGATTATACTGAGCGCATGCGTGGGGTCTTTCGCGTGCGCCCAGGACTCAGTGGCTGGGCCCAGGTCAATGGGCGCGATGAATTGGATATTCCCACCAAACTCAATCTGGATCTGGAATACATCGAAAAAATTTCGCTTGGAATGGATCTCAAAATCCTGTTTTTAACGCCTTTGGCCGTGATTTCCAAGCGCGGAGTCAACTGACAGCGCGGGCTTGTTTTAACTCGATGCTGACTCATAAGAGGCCAGGCCTTTGCGCCAGAAAAAGCCGATCCCACTCCAGCAGAGCAGCAAAACCACTGCGACCCAGACCAGACCGGGCCATTGGCTTGAATCGAGCAAAAATTTGACGGGTGCGCTGCCCACCAGCAGCACGGGCACGATAAAACTGAAGAATTTTTGGGCAAAATATTGGTAGACAAAATCTGGCCAGCGTGAGACCTGCTGCAATTGCATGCGCAGAAAATTGATGCCCATCGATTCCACAATCCAGAACATCGACATACTCAAGAGAATTTCAATGCTGGTCAAGAGTGTGAGGCCCAGCAGCACCAAAAAAGGCAAGGCGAGCCATTGCAAAGGGCCCAAATGCAATTGTGAACCAAAGTGAATCAGGTAATACCAGGGAAAAAAGCCGTTGATCAAGGTGCCCGGGCGCATCGACCGAAAAAAGATCACAAACAGGGCCCCCACAGGTTTGAGCAGAATAAAGTCCGGTCGGCCTGTGCGG
>JBIKWL010000037.1:0-41095 GCA_044356335.1 Candidatus Sericytochromatia bacterium | reverse complement strand
AACCGTATTTTTGTTGGGCAGCGAGGGACCAGGCCTGCCTGTTGAACTGACAGAACTGGCCGACCTCAGTTTACGGATTCCGATTCAAGCGCGGGTGGAGTCGCTGAATGTAGTCACCGCTGCGGCGATGTTGTTGCATGAATATGCCCGTCAATACCCTCAGGAGCGCTTTTAACATTATGCCAGCTTCGCCCAATGATCTCCGTGAAATGAGCTTTGTCGATCATCTTTCCGAATTGCGTCGGGCTATGGTTATTTCGGTTTTGGCGATTGTTCTGGGCGCTGGAGCGGGTTTTTATTATCACAGTTGGTTTCTCAAAACCCTGATGGCCCAAGTACCTGGGGTTAATTTTGTGATTGTTGCTCCGGCAGAAGGCCTCAGTGCTGTTCTGCGGCTCTCGATTTTGATGGGCCTGTTTGTGGCCATGCCGATTATTTTACGCGAAGTCTTCTGGTTTATTGGGCCTGCTTTTACCCGTGGCCAACGTCTGATGCTGATTCCGGTCTTAATGTCCAGTTATGGGCTGTTTGTACTGGGGGTGTCTTTTGCCTATTTCACTCTCTTACCGCTCGGGGTGCGCTTTTTGATTGGCTTTACTCCGCCAGGCATTCAGCCCATGCTCTCGATCGGACGTTATATTGATTTTGCCAGTACCTTGCTCTTTGGTACTGGTTTGCTCTTTCAAGTGCCCATTCTGATGTTGCTTTTGGCCATGTTGGGGGTGGTGCAGCAGGCCCAACTCAAGGCCCAACGGAGAATGGTCTATTTTGGCAGTTTTGTGGTGGCAGCCGTGATCACCCCTTCGGTGGATATGTTGACCCAGTCGCTCTTGGGGGGCACTCTGATTTTTCTGTTTGAATTGGGATTGGGTTTGATGGGGCTGGCAGAAAAAATTCGCAAAAAACCACCCCAGAATGAGGCCCTGTATACGCAATCTGAATCGACAGACGTGCTTGCTTCAGATTCGGAGAAATGAGCAGAAATGATAAAAAAAATCCATCCGCAGCCCTTTCCTTCGGTTTGTTATGCTCTCTCAGCCCAAGGCCGGACGCTCCTTTAGTTGCGTTTTTTATGCATTAATTATTGAAAATAATGTATGTTAATCATTTTAAAAAAAAGATTAATATATGAAATAATTTAAATTCGTTGAATTATGCATTATTATGTTTTTATTTGATTTGAAATATGTGATTGCGACTTGTGTGGGCATACGCTAAAATGAAGCATGACATACAGGGTGGCAACAGGGGTCATCTGACGGCTGTAATTGCCAGAATCTAGAAAAATAGACGTTTTTGTCTTTTTTTTAACGTCTTCAAGGAGCTTTTTATGATTGGGCAGCATGGTTTTGGGGCAAGCAGAGAGGCCTTTCTCCTACTTCACCACTTTTTATTTTTGCATTTTCAATCCCCTTTAGACGGTTGACAAAACTTAAGATTTACTCGGTATGACTCAGTGTGTAATGACTGTTACAATTGAGATGGGTATTTTTGTAAAAATGCCCCAAATTACCACTTCCGGTCTGCCGCAAACAGATTAAACCACACCCTTAATGCAAGACAGGACATAGAAACGACAGATGTTGATGCTTACAAGCGATACCAAGATGACACAAGAACCCATCCTTTCAGAAAACAAACAGCGTTTTGTACTTTTTCCGATCAAACACCGCGAAATTTGGGAAATGTATAAAAAGGCAGAGGCCAGTTTTTGGACCACCGAAGAAATTGATCTTTCCAGCGATCAACAGGACTGGGAGCACCGCCTGAACGATGATGAAAGACATTTTGTTAAACATGTCTTGGCTTTCTTTGCCGCCAGTGACGGGATTGTGAATGAAAACCTGGCTGTTAACTTCATGCGTGAAGTGCAATACCCAGAAGCCCGTTGTTTTTATGGTTTTCAGATCATGATGGAAAATATTCATTCTGAGACTTACTCGCTTTTGATTGATACCTATATCAAAGACGTGAATGAAAAAAACCACCTTTTTCATGCCATTGAAACCTTGCCCTGTGTGATGCGCAAGGCCGATTGGGCTTTGCGTTGGATTGAGCGCGGCTCTTTTGCCGAACGTTTGGTGGCCTTTGCCGCCGTTGAGGGTATTTTCTTTTCTGGCAGTTTCTGTTCGATTTTTTGGCTGAAAAAGCGCGGACTGATGCCTGGGCTGAGCTTTTCAAATGAGTTGATTTCGCGAGACGAGGGCATGCATACCGATTTTGCCTGCTTGCTTTATTCTCAATTGGAGCAAAAGCTGTCTTCTGAGCGGGTTACTGCGATTATTGCAGAAGCGGTGGCGATTGAGCAGGAATTTGTGACCGATGCTCTGCCCGTCAAATTGATTGGTATGAATGCCGATATGATGAGCCAGTATATTGAGTTTGTTGCCGATCGGCTCTTGGTCTCTTTGGGCTGCAACAAACTCTACAATGTGGGCAATCCCTTTGATTTTATGGAAATGATCTCCTTGCAGGGCAAGACCAATTTTTTTGAAAAGCGGGTCTCCGAGTATCAAAAGTCGGGTGTGATGAATACCATTAACAATCAAAAAGATGACAATGTCTTTAGTTTGGATGAGGATTTTTAAATGTGGATCCGTGTTAGGGCCTCTGAGCTTTAACTGAATGTCATTGAGAATGGACTTGCTCAAGAGTCCGATTAAAGTATGTTTTTAGAAAAGGGTTGGAGCCGATGTTTGTAGTAAAGCGTGACGGTCGCCAGGAGGCCGTTAAATTTGATAAAATCACCTCCCGGATTCAAAAGCTCTGTTATGGTCTGGATCAGGCCCATGTCGATGCTGTGAGAATTGCGATGAAAGTGATTGAGGGTCTCTATGATGGAGTGACCACCTTGGAATTGGACAATTTGGCTGCTGAAATTGCCGCCACTTTGACTACCAAGCATCCGGACTATGCCCTTTTGGCGGCCCGAATTGGGGTTTCCAACCTCCACAAGACCACGAAAAAATCCTTTTCTGAGACGATGCGGGATCTCTATGAATATGTCGATCCCAAAACAGGACACAGTGCGGCATTGATCTCAAATGAAGTTTATAAGATCATCCAGGAAAATGCCCAGGAGCTGGATTCTGCGATTATTCACGACCGCGACTTTTTGCTCGATTTCTTTGGTTTTAAAACCCTTGAGCGCTCTTATTTGCTCAAGTTGCACGACAAAATCGTCGAGCGCCCTCAGCACATGCTGATGCGTGTGGCGGTGGGCATTCACCGTGAAAATATTCAAGCTGCGATCGAAACCTACGATTTGCTGTCTGAGCGCTGGTTTACCCACGCTACACCGACTCTGTTTAATGCATCCACTCCCAAACCACAGATGTCTTCCTGCTTTTTGATCAGCATGAAAGACGACAGCATTGATGGTATTTACGATACCCTTAAAACCTGTGCCAAAATCTCTCAATCTGCGGGTGGGATTGGCCTGAGTATTCACAATATTCGCGCCACGGGTTCGTATATCAGTGGCACCAATGGTACCAGCAATGGCATTGTGCCGATGCTGCGGGTTTACAATGACACTGCCCGTTATGTCGATCAAGGCGGCGGCAAACGCAAAGGGGCTTTTGCGGTCTATTTGGAGCCCTGGCATGCCGATATCATGGATTTTTTAGAGCTGCGTAAAAACCATGGCAAAGAAGAATCACGGGCCCGCGATCTGTTTTATGCTCTGTGGATGCCTGACCTGTTCATGCAGCGAGTTGAAGAAGAGGGGACTTGGTCGCTCTTTTGCCCGAATGAAGCACCTGGTTTGGCGGATTCTTGGGGCGAAACCTTTGAAACGCTTTATACCCGTTATGAACGCGAAGGGCGCGCCCGTAAAACGCTCAAGGCCCGCGATGTTTGGACTGCGATTTTGGATGCCCAGATTGAAACTGGCAATCCCTATATGCTCTACAAAGATGCCTGCAATCGCAAGAGCAATCAGCAAAACCTCGGCACGATCAAATCCAGCAATCTCTGTACCGAAATCATTGAGTACACGGCTCCCGATGAAGTGGCGGTCTGTAATTTGGCCTCATTGGCTCTGCCCAAATATGTCGTCGATGGTCAGTTTGACCACGAGAAGCTGTTTGAAGTGACCCAGGTCGTGACCCGCAATTTAAATAAAATCATTGACCTCAATTATTACCCTGTTGAAGAGGCCCGTAATTCGAATATGCGCCATCGGCCGATTGGTCTGGGCGTACAGGGGCTGGCTGATGTCTTTATTATGTTGCGCATGCCCTTCGATTCAGAAGAGGCCAAGGCCTTAAATCGGGAGATCTTTGAAACAATATATTTTGCAGCATGTTCTGCTTCCAATGAGTTGGCTCAAGTCGAAGGCCCTTACTCGACCTTTGCAGGGTCTCCTTCCTCTCAGGGCAAATTGCAATTTGATCTCTGGGGTGTAGAGCCCACAGCACGCTGGAATTGGAGCGAACTCAAGCAAAAAATCCAGGCCCACGGTCTGCGTAACTCGCTCTTGGTGGCACCGATGCCCACGGCATCGACCTCTCAAATCTTGGGCAACAACGAGTGCTTTGAGCCCTATACCTCTAATATCTACACCCGTAGAGTGCTCTCGGGAGAGTTTATTGTGGTCAATAAACACCTCTTGCGCGATTTGGTCGATCTCGGACTTTGGAGTGACAGTCTCAAAAATAAGATCATTGCCAGCAATGGATCTGTTCAGAATATTGATGAAATTCCGCAGCATATTAAAGATATTTACAAAACGGTCTGGGAAATCAAACAGCGTACCTTGATTGATATGGCTGCTGACCGTGGCGCTTTTATCTGTCAGTCTCAGTCACTGAATCTGTTTATGGAAAACCCGACCTATGCCAAACTGACCTCCATGCATTTTTACGGCTGGAAAAAGGGTCTCAAAACAGGCATGTATTACCTACGCACGAAAGCCGCAGCTGATGCAATTAAGTTTACGTTGGATCCTGTTGCCACGCCTGAGAATGTGCCTGCGGTAGCCGGTATTGCTTCAGCACCCGTACCCGTTTTGGCGATGAGTGCAGAGGGCATTGCCTGTTCCCTCGATAATCCCGAAGCCTGTGAGGCCTGCAGCGGTTAATAATTTCCTGCGGGGTCGATGATTCCTGCTTTTTCGAGCTTTTGTTCAAGCAGATGAATGATCGACTCCTTGCGGGTCACGTCATCGTTGAGTTGATCAATCAGGCGTTCTTTCTTTTCAACCAGGCGTTTGAGCTTGTCATAGAGTTCGGCGCCTTGTTGCAGTTTTTCTTTTAAGCTGTTGAGCGCCTCCTGTTTCCGCTGTTGTTGGGCTCCGACCACCTGCAATGACTGTTTGAGTTGTTCGATTTGCAACTCATAGTCTTGGATGTCAATTTTTTCGAGTCTCTCTGCCAGGCTCTCTTTTTCAAACAAGAGGTGGGCTTTCTCTTCTTGGAGCTGTTGCATCTGATTTTCTGTATCCAAAAGGCTTTGCTTGAGAAAGTCGCGTTCTTGCATCAGGCTTTCAAGGGCCAGGGAATCTTCGCTGTGGGTGCTGCTGAGACGATCAAGATCCAGCAGTTTATCAGAGAGGGTGTCTCCCACCAATTCCAGTTCCAGGCGGAGTTTTTTGAATTCTCTTTCCATTTCTTCTAAGCGGTGATCGGATTCCTGCACTTGCAAGGCGCGGGTTTCCAGCTCCTTGCGCAGCCGGTTGATCTCAGAGCTTTTGTCTGACAGCTCCACTTGCAGATGGGCGTTTTCCCTTTCAACATCATCTTTATCCGAGATCAAATGGCGGATCAGGTCATGGGCCTCGCTGAGATCTGTCGGGTTATTTTGCCCGATCTCCAACTGTTGTTTATAGGCGATTGAGAGTTCGCGGAGTTTCTGGCGGTTTAAACTAAGCCGTTCGCGTGTCTCTTGCAATAATTGTTCCCGTTCACTGAGTAGTCCCAGTAATTTTTGCTTGTCTTTTTGCCAGACTTCTTCGCGGCGCATCAATTCCAATTCGGATTTGCGCAGCTTTTCAATTTCCTGATAGGCCTCATAGACTTGGCGGTTGATGTCTTCCAATTCGTGCAGGCGTTGATTGATTTGCTCCAGTTGTCGGGATTTTTCACTTTCTGATTGTCTGCTTTGGAGTAGAGCGTCGCTCTGTTGTTGGTGGGCCTTTTCCAGCTTGGCCAATGCGTTTTCGCGCTCGCGCAGTAGCTGTTTTAAAGCCTGTTGTTCTTTTTCTGATTTAGCCTGTTTATCCCGCAGGTGAATTTCCATCTCATTTTGGAGCTGAAGGGTCTCCTGCAGCCGTTTGAGCTTATGCTGATTTTGTTTGAGCTCCTGTTCCAGGGTTTGGGCCTTTTCTCGGGCTTCGCCAGCATCTTGTTCACTCAATTTGAGCTGGGTTTGATGCAAGTTTAAACGGGTTTGCTCCAAGCGGTGCTCGGTGATTTCCAGTTGTTTTTGCAGCGAAGTGACTTTACCAAGCAGCCGCTCGCGTTCTTTTTTTTGCTCCTCCCATTTTTCTTCATGGCTCGCGTTGAGTGTTTTTTCGCGGGTTAAAATACGAATTTCACCCACAGCATCCTCTGTCTGTCGGTTATTAAAATAATCCCAAAAAGAGCTTAAAAAACCCAGTAAAAGGCTGAAAATAAGCGGAAAAAACAAGATTGGATTCCAAAGGCTTTGGCTCTGACTAAAGTAAATCCGGGCCAGACCGTCAGGGGTACGTATTTCGGCATTAAAGTCATGCGCTTTTAGCGCTTCTTGACCGGCTTTGAGCGGCCCTTCGCGACCCTGTAAATTGCTTGACACGACCCGTCCGTCTGAATCGCTGATCACCACTTGAAAAGGCAGAACCTTCAGAAGGGGAAGTAATTCTTCGGGGGTATCGTTGGCAATGGCTCGGGAGATTTGAGGTAAAAGGGTTTTGAGACGCACTTGGGGTTGTGCTGCGGAATCTTGAAAATGCCAGCTATACCAGCCTGTAAAACCTGCAAAGACCAGCAGAGCCGGAGCCAAAAAGCTGAACAGAGCGCGGAGGAGGACAGGCATAAGCAGTACCTTCAAGGGTGCTTGATGCAGTTATTATATCAGTTAAGTCTCTGGCCCAACCTGTGATACCATAAACAACATGAGTTTGGATTCTTTCGCAGAACTTTTTAATGAATCAGAAGAAGAGCAGCGCCAACAGCGTGTTGCGTTGTCTCCTGCTGAAATGTCGGGTTTGCCTTTGGCTTCGGAACCCCTTGAGCCAAGAGAAGCTTCCCCTGGTTTTCCCGATTCGCCGGCCCCCCCCCATTTACAGTATTTACAAGCTAAATTGGATGCGCGGCTTGAGATTCTGGTGCGCTATTTGCAGGCCGGTATCTTGGTAGAAGATGCCCAACGCAAGGTCGTGATTACAAATCCCTATTTTTGTCAGATTTTTGGCATAGATTCTCCTCTCGAAACGTTGATCGGCAGTGATAGCGCTCAGCTTTGTGCTACATTTTCCGGTCTATTCAGTGACTCAGATGAGTTTTTGGGACGCATTCAAAGCCATTTGTACAAACGCCAACCCGTCTTAAGCGAAACACTGAAGCTCTTAGATGGCCGCGTCTTTGAACGCGATTATCAGCCTATTTTAGAAGAGGGCCATTATCTCGGCCATTTCTGGGTCTACCGCGATATTACCCGTTACCATCAAGAAGCCGCTGCCCTGTCTAATTTGTCCCGTTTCCCGGCTGAGAATCCCAATCCGGTCTTTCGCGTGGACAGGAATGCGCGCTTGCTCTATGCCAATTCCAGTGGCCAGCAATTCTTAAATTATTGGAATTGTGAAGTGGGTCAGGCTTTTCCGGAGCCTTGGCAAGGGCCTTTATTGGATGCCTTGACCAGCCAAAGTACCCGTGAAAGTGAAATACCCCTCGACAATCGCTACTTTCATTTTTATTTTGTGCCTGTGCAAGAATACGACTACGTCAATATCTATGCCTCAGACATTACCCAAAGCAAAATGGCTGAAGCTGAATTACAGACAGCCCGCGATCAGGCTTTGCAGGCTTCCCGTGCCAAATCTGAGTTCTTGGCCACGATCAGCCATGAAATTCGCACCCCTTTAAATGCCATGATGGGCATGTTGGATCTCTTGGCAGAAACCTCACTGACATCGGATCAAGACAAATATCTGAACGTCTGTAAAAATGCCAGCAGTACTCTGCTCAATTTGATCAATGATGTTTTGGACCTGTCTCGGATTGAGTCCGGGAAATTTACGCTCGAAGATCAGACTTTCCGCTTTCGTCCGATTGTCAACGGCATTTTGGCGATGTTTGAAAAACAGTCCCAAACCAAAGGCCTTACCTTGCGTTGCCAGATTGCCGATAGTTTGCCTGAGCAAATTACCGGAGATCCTGGTCGTTTTCGTCAGATTTTGATGAATCTGATCGGCAATGCGATGAAGTTCACCTCCAAAGGGGGGGTGACGGTTGAGGTCTATGATTACCAGACCCTTTCGCGTGAAGAAGAAATTTGTCTGATGGTTTCTGTCCGAGATACCGGTGTGGGCATTTCTCCGGAACAGCAATCCCGGATCTTCGAGAGTTTTCGGCAGGCTGACTCATCGACCACACGCCGCTATGGTGGAACGGGATTGGGTTTGGCGATTACCCGGCGCTTGGTCGAGTTGTTTCGCGGCCATATCTGGGTCGAAAGCGCTCCGGGGCAAGGCAGTACCTTTTCCTGTACTCTGCGTTTTACCACCGGGGAGGGAACTGTACGCTCCACGCCCACCCGCCAAGGTTTGCCGAAACCGCCAGCTGCATTTATGGGCGGTCCCAGCCGTACCATGCGTTTATTGCTGGTCGAAGATTCCCCCGATAACCGCCTTTTGGTGCATATGTATTTGAAAGGCACCCATTATAAGATCAGCGATGCTCACAATGGTGAAGAGGCTGTTGAACTCTTTACCTCACACACCTTTGATTTGGTCTTGATGGATATCCAAATGCCGATTATGGATGGCTATACCGCTACCCGTAAAATTCGCGAGTGGGAGCAGTCTCAGGAGCGAAAGCCTGTACCGATTGTGGCTTTAACAGCGGATGCTCTGACCAGTGTGCGTGATGCGATTTTGGCGGCGGGTAGCAATCTCTACCTCACCAAGCCCATCCGCAAACAGGAATTACTCGACACCCTTGATTTCCTCTCTTGTGTGGCGACGGCTGCTGGTGCTGGCGATCCCGAACCTTCTCACCCCAAGCCTTTGACAGAGGTCGAGTTGGAAATTCAAGATGTGGACCCCGATATTGCCGAGCTGATGCCTCAGTTTATTGAGAACCGCCAGAAAGATGTTAAAGAGTTAAAGCAGTTTTTGGAGTTGCAAAACTACAAAGAACTGGGCCGTTTGGGACACAGCATGAAAGGCAGTGGCACGGCTTATGGTTTTCCCCGTTTGACAGCGCTCGGAGACAAAATCCAAGAGGCTGGTCACAAGGCTGAAAAAGACAAGATTTACAGCCTGATTACAGAGTTGGAAGGCTATTTAACCCAGGTGAGTCAATTCTTGGCAGGCAAGAAAAACTGAGCTTCTGGGTGTGTTGTTTTAGACACGCAAAATCTGGGCTGCGTTTTGAATAAAGGCCGAATACCGCTGTTTTGCACCTGGATGATGTTGGAAAATCTGCAGGATAGTCTCTTGAGAGAGGCGGTGGCTGGTCTGGAAGAAAAACTGGCTCAGGGTTTCCAAGGCCTGTTCTGGGCGCATGCGGTAGAGCACATGAACCAAAAAGCTGGGATCTTCTTGGAATTTTTGTGAAAATAAATGGGTGATCGCCTCTTGGTAAATAGAGGCGTCTGCTTCGGGTCTGAGATTGATTGCAATTGCCTTGCGCACCTCTAAATGGGTTTCCGGCAAATAGAGGATATGTCCGACCCGTCGCCACGCCACGGCGGAACGTCTGCGAAATGTGGAGCGCAACCATTGAGGGACTTTATTGCTAAATGTAATCGAGTGAGCCGCTATTTCCAATTCTTTGGTTGACTCATGATTGTAGAGTACTTGCAGTGCGAGTTCGGCGTGGGGGTGGTCTGTATCTGCAAAGCGATCGAGCACATCCAGGCTGCCTGTGGCTTTTAAGGCCTCGGCCGCCTGCAGAGCCACCCACTGGGAGGGGTCCTTGAGCAGTGATTCTAGCAGGGGCGCGTCTGTTTTATCTCCCAACTGGGCCAAGGCTTTGATGGCATTTAAACGAATCACAAAATCTGGGTGTTCACATTTTCGGCAAATCAACGGCTTGTACTGGGTTTGCCCTAATTTTGCCAGCAGCAAAAATGCAGCAGCCTGAACTTCGCGATCCGTATCGCTTTCTAAAATTTGGGCCGTCAGCGGCACGGCCTCTAAATAATTGAGCTGAGCCAAAGCGCGCAGAATAATCGCTTTAACCCAATCAGGGTGTTGCTCTTGTTCCAGGGCATTTAATAAAAGGGCTGGGTTGCTGCGGGACAGAGATTCCAACATGGTGGTCAGATAGGTGGCACTCCAACTGCGAAAAATTTCTATTTTGGCCAGAATCAGTCCCAGGTATTGGCTTGCACCGGTATCTGCCAAAGAGCGTGAGGCCAGCATCGCCACCAATGGGGAGGGGTCATAAATGGCTTTAACGATCAGGTCTTGATAACGCTCAAATCCCATTGTACTGAGTGTTAAAACAGCACGGGCCCGTTGTTCTTCATCACCTGTTTGGACACGATCTGCCAGTTGATCCAGGTAAGGCTCGGCCATATTACACAGCAATTGGCGGGTTTCGCCTTCTAATTTGGGCACAAAACGCATGAGATAGTCGACAAAGAACAGCTTTTCATCTTCTCCGACTTTGTCGAGCAGGGCCTGCGGGGGCATAAATCCGGCAATAATACTGGAGGTAATTGGGTCCCACTTGGTTTCTAGGTTTTTCCAGCGACTGGCTTTTTGGGTATTGGATTTATGCAGACGCACAGTTAATGCGACCAATCCCAATGCCAAGAACAGAAGCAAGAGAATATACACGGTCAACATCAAGAGAAATTGATGCGCCCAGTCACCCAATAACCAAGTACTTAAGAATTTATGCCAGAGATTTTCCACAGATTTTCCACAGATTTTTTACATTTTGATATTCACATGTTTGAGACATGATTGCTCAGTTTCCCATGTTTAAGCATTTCAGACAATGCTATCATACTGTAGCGCATTTTCCGGATTCCGGTATTTATTAGGTATTTATAATCAATGAAATCGATTTTTATGTTTTTGCTGGTGCTCAGCATGATCAACCTGGTCTATATGTTTGTCTTGAACAGCATGTATATTCTGACCAGTATTCTTTCCTTTGGTGCATTGCGGAAATACGCCCGCCGTTTGAAATCTGTCAATATTGAGTATTTGTTAACCTCAGCAGGAGCACCTCCCATCACTGTGATTGTGCCTTCGTATAACGAAGAGTCCACCTGTGTGGAATCCATTCGTTCCCTGCTCAACCTCCAATACCCTGAATACGAGGTGATGGTGGTCAATGACGGCTCCAAAGACCAGACCTTACAACGTTTGATTGATGCCTATGAATTGGAACCTGCCTACCGTACGCCGCTTTCGAGTATCAAAACCCAAGAGATTCAAACTGTTTATCGCAGCATGAAATTTACCAATTTGTGGGTCATCGACAAGGACAATGGTGGCAAGGCCGATGCGCTCAATGCCGGAATCAATATGTGCCAGACACCACTCTTCTGTGCTATTGACGCCGACAGTCTGCTGGAGCAAGATGCGCTTTTGCGGGTGGTGCGGCCTTATTTGGAAGAGAGTCAGACTGTTGCTGTGGGTGGCATTATTCGCATTGCCAACGGCTGTGAAATATCTGGTGGAGTGGTTCATCAGGTGCGTTTGCCCAAAACCTGGCTGGCCCGTTTTCAGGCCTTGGAATATTTGCGCTCATTTCTTTCTGGGCGAATGGGCTGGAGTGTTTTGGGTGGTACCCTGATTATTTCAGGTGCTTTTGGCCTGTTTAAGCGCTCGTTGATTGTCGAGATCGGTGGCTATGAATCCAATACGGTTGGCGAAGACATGGAATTGATTGTGCGCTTGCACAGACATTGCCTTGAGAAAAAACAGCCTTACGAAATTGCCTTTATTCCCGATCCTGTGGCCTGGACCGAGTGCCCCGAAGATATGCATATTTTGGCCAATCAGCGGGATCGCTGGCAGCGTGGCTTGATGGAGGCGATTTGGAAACACCGGGTGATGTTTTTTAACCCGCGTTATGGCCGTATTGGCCTGCTGGCTTACCCTTATTACTTTTTTCTGGAAATGCTGGGGCCTGCGATTGAGTTAACGGGTTATATTTCGATTATCATTACCGCTTTATTGGGCATGCTCTCGGGTTCTTTCTTAATGGCTTTTTTCCTTGTGGCCTTTGTCTATGGCAGTATTGTTTCCATTTTTGCGATCGCGCTCGAAGAGTTGACCTTTCGGCGCTATTTGCACCTCAAAGATTTATTGATTCTGATTTTTGCTTCGTTGCTTGAAAGCTTGGGTTATCGCCAATTACTCACTCTCTGGCGGGCCCGTGGCATGTGGCGCAAGTTGACGGGTCAGGCTCAGAACTGGGGAAAAATGCAGCGCAAAGGCTTTGGTGCAATTTCTTCCAGCAAAGCCTAAATCAGACGCAATTGGGCGGGGATTTATTTTAAAAACCTGCGGATGCGGATCACCAGTTCAGAGGGTGAAAAAGGTTTGTAGAGATAGTCATTGGCACCCAGATCAAAGCCCCGGGCAATGTGTTCCTCTCCTTTGAGAGAGGTCAACATGACGATCGGCAGAGCGTCAAACTCACGCTGTTTGCGAATCATTTCCAGCACTTCAAATCCATCCATGCCTGGCATTTTGACATCCATGATGATCAGCGAGATCGGGGTCTGGGCCAAAACATTGAGAACTTGGTTGCCATCGCTCAATTGGGTAACCTGAAAGCCCTGTTTAGACATGACAAAACGCAGCATTTGCAAAATCAGCGGGTCATCATCCAAAAGCAGGATATGGGGCTGCAAGTCTGTATTGGCCTCTTCCGCTTTAAAGCGGATCGGCGATCCTCCAGGGGCCTGAGAGGCTTGCATCAGCTTCCAGCTTTCGAGCAGGGCTTCTTCAAAGGCCATCTCAGGTTTGATCTGTATCAATCCAGACGAAAAGGCCGGCAAATAATCAGGATTGTTTAAAAAGGGCTGGTCCTGTTCCAGTCCGTGCTGCAGTTTTTCCAGGGCAATCAGTGCGCCTGAAACCGGCGTATGGGGAAAGAGCAGCAGAAACCGATCGGGAGACCAACGGCCGACACTGTCTGTGCGGCGCAGGGTGGATTTGAGCTTTTGTGAAAACGATTTCAGCCATTGACTGGCCAGATAAGGCCCCTGTTCTTCTTCAATCAGACGAAAGCGCTCCAATTTGAGTACGGCCATCGAAAATGGCGCTTTCATGCGGTTAAACAGGCCTTGGATATGTTCATATTGTTCATAAATGCCCAAGGGGCTGGGCAGACCTGTGAGAAAATCTTTGCGGCGTTGATGGGCCAAATGACGTTGGCGCATCAGACTTTTGCGCAATAAGCCAGGCAAAAAACGCGGCAGCCATTTGAGTTCTAAAATTTGATCGACCCGTTCAGGCATGTTTTCCAGGTGTAGGGTGCTGAAATCTGAAGTGACAGCCACAATATCGGCTGTATCCATTTGGGCCAGTGCCTCTGTGGTCGGAAAATTTTGGCTTTGGTTCTGTTCCCACTGAAAAACAACCACCGCAGGCGGATTGATCATTGAGGCTTGGACGGCTTCCTGCCAGCTGACACAGGCTTGCCAATACAGGCCGGGAACGGTACACAACATTAGGATTTGCTCGACAAAGGGCATGGAACCGCCCACAATCAGGCCTGTTTGTTCTGGCTCATGTTGAATCAGGCTTTGCTCGACCCCTTTGAGGACTTGGGCAATTTGCGCTTCGGGAGGCAAGCTGTCGATGTCCTGCAGTGCCACTTTTAAGGTGTCATTTTGAAAGAGGGTTGCGCCAGCTGCCAGAGAGGGTTTGAGTTTTGCAAAGGTCTTTTGCTGGTGTTCGGGGGGGGTCCAGAGCCGTGGCAGGAGGTAGGTTAAACCCTGTCGGACTTTGCGCAGCAATTCGGGTTCCAGGCCACTTTTTAAAAGCTGGTCCATGACCCGTGTGAGAAAGTCGAGAAAAATCGGCAGTTCTTGTTCACTCGGCAGAGGCATGGTGGGGGACAGTGAAAGTGCGCCACCCAATAGGGGGTGGGCTCTTAATTGCTCAAGGATTTGGTAGGCTGCTTTAAGGGCTTTTTGGTAGTCCAAGGTGTCTCTTTGAATTTGACGCAAGAGTTCTTGCACCACAGCCAAGCGTTCAAGATAGACTGCTGTTAATTCTGGATCAATGGCGGGAGTGGGGCTCATGTGCTTCTGTCTTTCAATCTCTGGATGTAAATAGCAGTTTACAGGGTCTGAGCGCGAATAATCAGTGCGTTAGTTACTATTTTGGAAGATTATCTTGTTTGAGCCGGTGCTTGTTGAAGTTCTGCCAATTGCCGGAAGAGTTCTTCCTCTTGGGGGGTGAGTTTTTCTGGCAATTGAACCTGTAAATTGACAAAGAGATCTCCGCGTTCTCCCGGTTTTTTGTAAAGAGGCAGGCCCTTGCCGCGTAAACGCAGGGAGGTGCCATTTTGTGTGCCTGGCTTGATCTTTAAGCGAATAGGCCCTCCCAAGCTCTTGATTTCGAGTTCTCCGCCCAGAATTGCGGTATACAGGTTGAGTTCGGCTTTGAGATATAAATCAGCTTCTTTGCGCTCGAATCGGGGGTGATTGCGCACTTTAAATTTGACATAGAGATCGCCATTCTCGCCACCATGGGGGGAGGCTGCGCCTTGGCCGCGAACCCGGATGGTTTGCCCGTCGGTCACCCCTTCGGGAACCGTGATGCGAATCTGGCGGCCATCCACATTGAGGGTGCGTTTGGATGTCTCTAGCAGATCTTCCAGCTCCAGGCTGATCTCGGTTTCATAGTCCTGGCCTTTGCTTTTGGCACGCTGTCCCGGCCGAGTGCTCCCAAAAGGGTGCCCGGCTCCGCCGCCAAAGGATTGCCCTCCGCCGCCAAACATCGAGCCAAAGACCGAGTGGAAAAAGTCCGAAAAGCCATCGCCGAGATCGGTGTCATAGGTATATTGCTGACCTTGGTTGCGGCGCATTTTTTCGATCTGATCGGCATATTGCCATTGTTCGCCATAAGCATCGTATTTCTTGCGCTTTTCTGGGTCTGAAAGCACTTCGTTGGCTTCGTTAATTTGTTTGAATTTGCGATCCGCCTCGTCGTTATTGGCGGTCACATCTGGGTGGTATTGGCGGGCCAATTTGCGGTAGGCTTTTTTAATGTCTTCGGCAGAGGCATTTTTATTTAATCCAAGAGTCTGATAATAATCAATAAAACCTGTGTGCATGGCTCCTCCTCAGTTCTCACCCAGTATCTTTAATTTTGGCTGACACCGCTGGGCATCTGTTCAATTTTAATCGGTAGTTCCGATTAAGATGACTGCTATAATCGTAATATGTTTTCTCCGTTTGTCACAAGCACTTTCAGTCTGGATTCTCTGGCACTCAAGCACTGAATCTGTCAGCTTGCAGACAGACGAGAGAACCTGAAAAGATTTAAACTGGCTCTCGTAAAATTAGATTATTTTTGGAGGACTCCCCGTGAACAAATCCGCTCTTTTGGCTTTTTGCCTGCTCTTGCCCCTTGGTTTACCTGCCCAGGCCAATAGCCTGCCCCCCCGTCAGGTGCTCCAATCGGGCTCCCATTGTGTGGCTTGGCGCACCACCAAAACCTTGGCGATGGTTTCACAGCAGGAGGTGGTTGGCACCAGCTGTCAGGTTTCGGTTACGGCTCGGGCGGCAGGGGCTGGAAAATTCTCTGCCCTCGTCTCGATTCCCATTTCTTCGTTTAACAGCAACGAAGCTGATCGCGACAAAGAGGTTCTGAAAATTTTAAAAGCGTCTGTGCAGCCCAATTTGACTTTTACCACAGAGGCCTTGTCTAAGGCCCAGTGGGAGAGCCTATTGGCCAAGGGCCAGGGCACTGTGCGCGGCAAATTGGCAGTCGCTGGTCGTTCGTTTTCTCTGACTTCTCTCGTCAAAATTCGCAAGTCTGCTGGCAAGATTGAGGTCTATGGCAGTATTCGCACGCGTTTTACAGCTTTGGGTCTGCAGGCGCCCGAGGTCGGTCCCGGTGGTGCCATTGCCAAGGTACCCGATTATTTGGAACTGCATTTTAATTTGAGTTCAGATAAAGTTCAAAATTTTGGGATTGTGAAATAAACCATGAAACTCTTTTCTGCTTTTGGGGTGTTTGTCTTGCTGGCCTCAGCGATGGTCGCTTGTTCTGCTCCCACAACTCCCCAAACTCCTGCCAATGGCAACCCGGCAAGCGCGGCTCCGGCTGTGCTTGCCGAGCCCACTGATGCTGAGCTAAAGACCCTTTCACAGTCTTATACGGGTTTTGCCAGTCTGAATGCCCAATTGCGTCTCAGTCCTCAGCACGGTGGGATTTACGTGCGCACCCATCTCGATCCTGTCGCGATTAAGGCCTTTAACGCCAAATCTTACCCTTTTCCCGAAGGCGCGTTGGCCTTTAAAGAGGGGCATGTGGGGGCCGAGGGGCCGATTGAACGCATTTATGTCATGAAAAAAATCCCGGGTTATGACCCTGCCAATGGAGACTGGTTTTATGCTATGTTGGCACCCGATGGTGCCCCACGGCTCAAAGGCAAAGTCCCTTTGTGTATCAATTGCCATGCAGGTGCCAAAAACAAGGATTATATCTTTGGTTTTGAATAATTCAGGTAGAGGCGTTTTGCATGAACAAAGGTCAGGTTTTGGAACGTTTGGAAGAAATGGCGGTTCTGCTGGAGTTGAACGATGCCAATCCGTTTAAAATCAGGGCCTATCAAAATGCCATCCGAACCCTCGAAACCGCAGCTCAAGACATGGCTTTTTTGCTCGAAAGTGGCGAATTGGAAAAGCTCAAAGGCATAGGCAAAGGTCTAAGCCAGCAGATTCGCGTCTGGGCAATCGGAGATCCTGATCCTGATTATGAGATCCTCAAGGCCGAAACCCCGCCCGGACTTTTGGACATGCTGCAGATTCCAGGACTTGGGCCAAAAAAAGTCAGTGCCATTTATGCCCAATTGGGGATTGCCTCTTTGGGTGAACTGGAGTATGCCTGCCATGAAAACCGCTTGGTGACAATGAAAGGCTTTGGGGCCAAGACCCAGGCCAATATTCTCCAGGGTTTGGAGTTTTTAAAGACCCGTCAGGGTTTGTTTCTCTTTCCCTTTGCCCAGGAAAAGGCCTCTGTGGTGATCGACTGGCTCAAACAGGCTCCCCAACTCAAACACTGTGCCTTGGCGGGATCTTTGCGCAGGGCCAAAGAGGTGGTTAAAGACATTGACCTTGTGGGGGCCTGTGATGAAAGCGAACGCGAAGCGATCATGGCTCATTTTTTGGCTTTGCCCCAACTCGAGGCGATTATCGGGCAGGGTTTGACCAAGGCCAGTATTCGCCTGACTTCGGGATTAAATGTTGATTTTCGCTTGGTCTCTGAGGCCGAGTATCCCTTTTTATTGCTGCATATGACTGGCAGCAAAGAGCACAATACCGCTTTGCGGGCACGGGCCAAAGACCAGGGACTTAAACTCAATGAATATGGCTTGTTTCGTGGCGAAGAGTCGCTGGTCTGTGAGAGCGAAGCTGCGATTTTTACTGCCTTGGGTTTGCCTTGGATTCCCCCGGAATTGCGCGAGAATAGTGGCGAAGTTGTGGCTGATGCTGATTTCTCCGACTTGATCACCGCCCAAGATCTCAAAGGGGTTTTTCATGCCCACACCACTTGGAGTGATGGGGCTGACAGTCTGGAAGCAATGGTCAAAGCCTGTCAGCAGCGAGGCTATAGCTATTTGGGTGTCTCTGAGCACAGTCAATCGGCGGTCTATGCGCATGGTTTGGAGGTCGAGCGGGTGCGCGCCCAGTGGCAAGAAATCGACGCACTCAACGCCCGTTTGGAAGGTTTTAAAGTCTTTAAGGGCATTGAGGTAGATATTTTGCCCGATGGCAACCTGGACTATCCCGATGAATTACTGGCGGGTTTTGACTTTGTGATCGCTTCCGTCCACAGCCGCTTTAAAATGACCGAGTCTGAAATGACCGAGCGCATTCTCAAGGCGATTCGCCACCCGCTGGTGACCATGATTGGCCATTTGACCGGCCGGATCTTGTTGGCCCGTGAAGGCTACCCTGTGAATGTGCCCGCAGTTTTGGAAGCCTGTGCCCAAACCGGCACGGTGATGGAGCTCAATGCCCACCCCAGCCGCCTGGATTTGGATTGGCGCTATGGTGCCTTGGCGCGCCAATTGGGGGTTCAATTGGCGATCAGCCCTGATGCCCACAGCTGTGAGGGCCTGGACGTGGTGGATTATGGTGTGGGGGTGGCCCGCAAAGGGGGCTGGACCCGTTCAGCGGTGCTCAATACCCTATCACTGTCTGAGATCAGTGCTTGGCTCACAAAGAAATAATTGATCTGAGATTTTAATGTTTTTATTTAAATATTTAATATAAAAACTCTTCAGGTTAATTTATTTGTTTTGAAAATTATATTTGCTATACTGTATTTTAGTGTTATTTAATAAAATCAACACGTCAAATTGAAATTTTAAAAGGTGAGTCCCATGTCCGATAGCTTTAAAAGTCTCTCAGAGTTTTCATATGCCGAATTGGAAGAATTAAACCTTGAGGCCAAAGACAAGGTCTTGAAACGGGTCAAAGAAGATCAATTGCAAGAACATTATCTGCGTTATCTCAGCGACCGCCGTGACCTCAAAGCCGTGACAGTGGCCTTTACCGATCTCGAAGGCCGTTTCCATATGTTGGATTACGATAAAAAATTCCTGCTTAAATCCTACGAAAACCTGACCTTTGACGGCTCTTCCGTGCGTGGGTTTAGCATGGTGCGTGAATCTGACCTGCGTTTGCACATCGATTGGGGCTCCTTCCGTTGGTTGCCTTCAGATGTCTTTGGGCCAGGCAAGATGATGGTTTTTGGTTTGATCAAAGCCAATGATGGCAGCATGTACGATTCCGATCTGCGCGGGCATTTGATTCAAATGCGCGAGACACTCTGGGCCAAAAATCAGGGTGTGGCCAATGTGGCTGTTGAACTTGAAGGTTTTTTGTTTAATGGTATCAACGCTGAGCAGAATTTTGAGCTCAATGGCGGCTTTGAATTTGTCTCGGGTGGTGGTTATTACCACTCACTGCCTCAGGACCCCTTGCGCCGCTTTATTGATCGCTTTGCCGAAGCTCAGCGCGCCCTGGGTTTCGAAAATGAAAAAGATCATCCCGAAGTGGCTCCGTCTCAGTTTGAACTGAATTTTTCCTACAGCGATGCGGTGATTGCAGCTGACCAAATCCAATTGTATAAACTCATGGCCCGCCAGATTGCCAATAGCATGGGCATGACGGCTTCGTTTTTACCTAAGCCTGTGGCCGATATCAACGGCAATGGCATGCACACCAATATGTCGATTTCAGAAAAAGGCAAAAATGTCTTTTACGATGCCAATGGACAAGACGGGCTCTCGCAAGAAGGCTGGAATTTTGTCGATCGCATTCTCAACAATGCCAATGATATCTGTCTGGTGCTCAACCCCAGTGTCAACGCCTATCGCCGTTTGGATCCGGCCTACGAAGCGCCCAACCAGATTAAGTCTTCTGCAATTGACCGCACCTCGATGATTCGTATTCCGCTTGCCAATGAGCGCTCTGCCCGGATTGAAGTGCGCAGTGTAGGTCCCGATGCCAGCCCCTATTTGCTTTTGCACACCTTGCTCAAAACCGGCATGGAAGGCCCCATGAGTGAAACCCTCGACAGCGAAACCCGGCGCACCCGCACCCGTTTCTTGCCCGACAATATTTATGATGCCATGCGCCACTTTAAAGGCAGTGAATTTGCCCGCAGCATGCTCGGTGAACAAAACCACCAGAAATTCCTGGAATTAAAACAGGCAGCCGCTGATCGCTGTCCCAAATTGCTGGGCGCACGGATCAAGACCCCTGAGATTATTTTCCACCACGAGGTTACCAACCAATACCTCTGGAGTCAGTTTTAAAGCGCGTCTGAATCTCCAGACCTCCAGTCATGGGCCCCCGCAGGGGGGCCTTTTTTCTTGGGAACACACTCCCAGGGTCTTGGGCGCGTGGTATGATGGGGGCGATTTATAACCCGATGAAACAGGTCTATTTATGATTGCAGAAACCACGATAGCAGAACAGATTCACGTTGTTCGCAGCCGTATGCAGGCGGCCTGTTTGCGTACGGGGCGCAGTCCTGAAACCGTGCAATTGATGCTGGTGACCAAAACGGTTTCGGCTGCTCATATTCAGGTCGCATTGGACTGTGGCGAAACCCTGCTTGGTGAAAACAAAGTTCAAGAGGCCTTGGCCAAGGCCCAGTCACTCCAAAATAGCCCTGCCCACTGGCATTTTATTGGGCATTTGCAGACCAATAAAGTCAAAGACGTGCTCAAATTTGCCACTTGTGTGCAATCAGTTGATCGGCTGGAATTGGCGCAGAAGCTCAGCCAGCGCCTGCAGCAAGAGCAGCGTGAGCTCAAGATTCTGATACAGGTCAATACCTCTTACGAAGAGAGTAAGTTTGGGGTCGCGCCAGAACAGGCCTTGGAATTGATTCAACGGGTGGCTGAATTGCCAGGACTTCAGCTCGAGGGACTGATGACCATCGGATTGTTTTCTGAGCAAGAACAACCCGTGCGTGATTGTTTTAAACGTTTGCGCGAGTTGCAGGCTCAGGCACGGGCCTTGGCTTTGCCCAAGGCATCCTGGGATATACTCTCAATGGGTATGTCAGGCGATTTTGAATGGGCCATTGAAGAGGGAGCAACTCTGATCCGCGTCGGCAGTCTGATCTTTGGGGAACGTGCTTGAGAGGTCTGATTTAATTGTATTATTTACACTAATATTTTATAATAAAGACAGAACGCAGTCCTGCAATTCAGTGCCCTTAAGGAGGCTGTCCATGCCGACAACTCAACCCCATATCGTGATTATCGGAGGCGGTTTTGGAGGGCTGTACGCAGCCCAACATTTAAAACACGCTCCAGCCCAAATTTCTCTGCTTGACCGCCGTAATTTTCATCTTTTTCAGCCACTGTTGTACCAGGTTGCCACAGGCGGTCTTTCGCCCGCAAATATTTCCGCGCCCTTGCGGGCCATTCTCAAAACACAAAAAAACACCTCTGTCTTATTGGCTGAGGTGGTGGATATCAACCCCCAAACCCGCACTCTGTTTTTTAGTGATGGCGAAAGCCTGAACTATGATTATCTGATCGTGGCCACGGGTGCCAGCCACAATTATTTTGGCAATGCTCACTGGGAAAAGCACGCCCCTGGTCTGAAAACGATTGAAGATGCGACCGAAATTCGGCGGCGTGTGCTGTTGGCCTTTGAAGCCGCTGAACGCGAGTCAGATCCGGTATTGCGCCAAGCCTGGTTGCGTTTTGTCGTGATTGGTGGTGGGCCGACAGGGGTTGAATTGGCCGGGGCCTTGGCCGAAATTGCCCATGAAACCCTCAAAGACAATTTTCGCAAGATCAACCCTGCTGATGCAGAAATTCTGCTGATCGAAGCCGGGGAGCGTATTTTGGCGCCTTATGCGCCTGAACTCTCCGAAAAAGCACGTTTGGCGCTTGAAAAATTGGGGGCTCGGGTTATGCTCAAAACCGCTGTAACCGATATTCAAGCGGGGCAAATCACCCTCAAATACCAAGACCAGAGTCAGGAGCTCAAAACCCAGACCATTCTTTGGGGAGCGGGGGTTCAGGCCTCGCCCTTGGGCAAGGTTCTGGCCCAAGGCACAGGGGTTGAATTGGACCGCGCGGGACGGGTCAAAGTGGAGCCCGATTTGAGTCTGCCGGGCCATCCCGAGATCTTTGTGATTGGCGATTTGGCCTGTTTGATCCAAGCTGGCAAACAGGTGCCGGGTGTGGCGCCAGCTGCCATGCAAGCGGGTAAATACGTGGCCCGTTTATTGCAGCAAAGAATAAACAACCCGCAAGTGAAAACCACTCCTTTTCATTATCTCGACAAAGGCAGTATGGCCACCATTGGGCGCTCTTTGGCCGTGGTTCAGGTCGGCAAATTGCAATTCTCAGGCCTTTTGGCTTGGCTGATGTGGCTCTTTATCCATATTCTCTACTTGGTGGAATTTACCAATCGCCTGATGGTGCTGATGCAATGGGGTTGGAATTATCTCTCGCGCAACCGCTCGGCCCGCTTGATTACGGGTGAAACCAAATTGCCGTTTAACGCGGACGTTGTTGTTCCTGTTTCTGAGTTGGAACCACGGGTTTGAGCTTTTGTTGGGTCGTCTGCTCACTGGCTCTGTGTTTCTGTTCTGCCCAGTTGATACCAAAACCTGTGATCAGTGAGCGCAGCAGAAAAAAGATCAGCATAACGGCGATAAACAGTAAATTGGGGCTGAACCAGCTCGGATAGGGCTGATCTCGGAATTTGAGTACAACCACACCACAGGCTGCTGAAATTAAAATAAAACCAGTCAGAACAAACTTGGACATGCGGTGATGTTTTTCGGCGGCTTCGCTGATAATGCCCACAGAGGAGTTTACTATCGCTTGTTTTAAGGGGAACCCTGTCCCGTAAGCAATCAAAAAAAGCAGCAAGGTAAACAGAAATCCCCAGGCTCCCCATTTGAGCAGGTGTTGTGTTTTGGTTGCGACTCCTGCGGCAAAAAGTCCGAGCGAAACCGCAAAGACAATCACAAAAAGAGCGACAAAAATAGTATGTATCATAGATCTATCATCATAGCCTGAGAGCAGGGCTGAGAGCCAGAGAATCCCGTTTGAATGACGCTCATTTTGAGCCCTGCTGTCCCAGTAAAGTGGCAGGATATGCTAAAGTTAAAACAATTGTCTAAAGCCAAGACCGTATATTTATAAAAAGGAACTTTTCTGATTTTCCCGATGTCCACTCTTTCAGACCTGAATCGACGCCAAGTGGGGTTGCAGGGGGAGATTGCCGCCCGTCAGTGGCTGGAGTCCCTCGGTTACCTGTTTGTGGCTCAGAATGTCCACACCCGTCAGGGGGAGTTGGATTTGGTCATGCGAGAAGGAGTGACCTTGGTCCTTGTGGAAGTTAAGTTTCGGCGCTCGCTGCGGTATGGACAGCCCTTGGAGGCGATTACGCCTGCCAAGCAGCGCCATTTGCTGCAGGCTGCCCGTTATTTTTTGTACAAGTATCCCCATGCTGGGCCGATTCGCTTTGATGCCTTGGGCATTCAAAAGCTGGCAAATGGGGAACTGCAGTTTACACATATCAAAAATGCAATTCAAAATGATTGAATCAAGAGGAGTCGCAGCCATGTTTCGACAGATTTTCTTCTGGCTGGTGGTATTGAGCCTGAGTTTCCCCAATCTGGAAAGCTGGGCCTTGCCCAAAACCCTGATGATGACCACCGAACTGGTCTCTCAGGAAGGTGGTCGGAATATCCGTGCCAATGCCAAAGTTTGGTACAGCGATATGAAGTTTCGCACCGAAGTTGACAGCAATACCAATATGAGCAACGCCAATAGTCCTGTAAAGATCAGCAATAAAGCCACTGTGATTATGGATATGAATAAAAAAGTGGGTTATATGCTGGATGACCGCGCAAAAACAGCTATTCGCGTAGACACGGCTCAAATGAATCAAATGACCGGTTCTTCTCGCAATCCAGGTACGGCCAACCCCCAATTTTTCAGTGATCCAACACTCTTGAGTGACCCCGCCAAATTGCGCAGTGAACTGCAAAAGCAGGGAGGCAAGCAGATCGGTAAAGCCTCTCTACTGGGCCATCCTTGTACCATTTGGGAGATCGTTAAAAGTGCCAAGATCCCTGTCAGCCAAGGCAAAACCAGCACTGAAATGGTCAAAGTGAAACTCTGGTTAGCAGATGATCTGGTCCTGCCTTTAAAAGTGGAAGTCTCTACCGATAAGCGCGGTCAGATTGCTTCTATGCAGACCAAAAGTGTTGAAGTTAATATCCCAATCAAAGCCAGTTTGTTTGCCGTTCCTGGTGGATATAAGATTACCAATTTGTCGGATATGTTCAAAACCCCGGCCAAAGGCAATCGCTAAGTTTGCGTAAGGTGTGCATATGCTGTAAACGTGTGCGCACCAGTTTATTGCTTGTTTACAAGGAGCAGTAGGTGCATATTCCTCAAGAAGGTGAACACAAACAGGTTCGAGCTGGGCAATTTTTATTGTCGGGTTCTTTGGGGCCGGCAGAAGAAATTTGTCCGGCGTATTTGCTTTCAGGGCAGGTGGCTTATACCTGTAAATCCAGCTCTGGTTCTGTGGTAGAAGTTTTGCTTGGCCCTGGTAGCTTGATCGGTCTGGAATGTCTGTATTCCAAGCGTTATCCCATTTTTGCCCTTGCCACGACTGCTGTAGAACTGGTCCAATGGGATCTCCAGACCTTTGAGCTTTATTTGGGCAAAGATATTGACTTTGCGGTCGCTGCGATTACCAGTTTGAGCAACCATCAGCGACGGGTAGACGCTGAATTGTCTTTTCGTGTGCGCCACCAACAGGACCGTATTCATGATGCGGCAACTGTACTTTATCTCTTGGGGCAGGAAAACTTTCATGGGGGCATGTTTGACGTTGCTGAAGCCTATTTTGAACGTATTCGTCACACTTATCCCCACAGCCCTTATTGTGAGTCTGCTGAAGGCTATTTGGTGCAAATTCAGCGTAAAAAACCACAGGGACCTCAATTTAAGCTCAGTGGCGAGGCCTCGTCTTTGGGACTTGATACCCAGTATGGCTTGTATAATCTGGCTTTTTATGGGGTCTCGGCTATTTCTCAAGAGATTTATCACCGCTTTGGCAAGGCCTTTGCAGCCAATGAGGTTCTCTTCCGTGAGGGAGATGAGGGAGATGAGCTCTTTTTAATTCTGGAAGGCAGTGTTGAAGTCTATCGATCTGACAATACCACCCTGTCTTATTTGACTGAAGGGGATATCTTTGGCGAAATGGCCATCTTTGAAGGAAAACCCCGTTCGGCTACGATCAAAGCTTTAGAACCCTTAAAAGTATTGGCATTGACGCAAGAACATTTCCGCATGATTTTTCAATTGCATCCTTCCTGGACTTTGCAATTGATTCGCGGTTTTGCTGTGCGTATTGCCAATTGTTACGATTTGCTCAGCCGTTCTTGAGTTAGCTCCCCTTTATGGGCACAAAAAATGATTAAGGCCGGTGAACACACCGGCCTTGGTCTTATGAGTCCCGTCCGTTTTTAACGGGGGGGATACTGCTGTTGTTGATAACGTGGATCCGGTCTTTGATTTGGATTTTGTTGGTAATTATATTGGTTCTGATACTGGTACTGATTGGGCATAGCCCCAGGTCGTTGACCAGGATAATTGGGGGCAGCGGGCATCTGACCCCCTCCGGGGCCTTGAACCGGCGTCTGTTCTTTATTGGCTTTCCAGTGAGCGACAGCACGGACAATGGCACTCAGTAAAAGGGCTATTGCGCCACCGATCAGAGCCCCAATGGGGCCACCCAGGAAGAAACCTGCTGCGGCACCAGCCAAACCAAAGGCCACATCTTTGGGGGCAACATATTGGTATTCAGGCTTTGCTGGAGCTGTTCCTGGAGCGCCCACGGGACCGGTGGGGGGCATACCAGGGCGATACATATCGGGGGTGCCATAACCAGGGGTATTTGGACGATAAACCACAGGCTGAGGATATCCAGGACGCTGGGCCGGCCCTTGGACAGGGGGTTGGGGTCCGTATGGATTGACTTGCATTTCTTGCGCCCTCCGCGATATGGTGGTTTCTTAATCTGGTTATGGGGTTCTTTTGCCTGGATCTTGCGTCTCAAGCTTTAAGATTTAAATAAAAGTTTCTACTTTTTTTAATAAAGCTTAACTTTTGTCCTCGACTGAAGAAGCCGAATTACTTTGATTATACCTGATCTTTTTCAGGAAATATATGCATCTGGCTGGATTCTGCTGCGAAAAGGGCCTTGAAAAAATCGATCAATTCTTGCACGCCGGGATCTGAATGAAACAAAATGGCCTGTTTGTTTTTAATTTTTTCAGAAACGCTTTTGCGCCATTCGGGTTGATTGGCCAAACGACAGGCAATTTGGATGTATTCTGACTCGTTTTGAGCCCAACAATCACGTATGCCCATCTGGTGATAGAGGCCGGCCACAATCCGGCCACGCATCATGGCTCCAGGCAATGTGACCAGAGGAACGCCGAGTCCCAGGGCTTGGTATGCTACGGTGCCTGCACCAAAATAGAGACTGTCTAAGACTGCATCGGCCTGTAAAAGACGCATAAAAAATGTTTCTTGATCGGTCCAATCCAAAAACAGCACCTGTTCTTGATGCTGACCCAAGCTGGTTTCAAAACGTTTTAAAAGTTTTTCGTGCCAGGGGTAATATTTGAGTTTGATCAACACAGCTGTTCCCTGCGGATCGTTTGCGAGAATGCCTTTTAAAAGCAGATCAAAATCCGGGTGTAATTTAAACAACGTCTCAGGAACGAGGTAAATATGTCGGTCTTCTGGTAGACCCAGTTCTGCGCGTGAGAGCAAAGAACGGGGAGGGATAGGCTTGGGAATGGTGACTGAGGGTGTTTGGGTGCAATAGAGCTGCTCAGTATAATGGTTTTCGGCCTGGGGGGGTTCAAACAGGGAACAGGAAATAAAATAATCGATGTTGGAACTTCCGGTGGTAACAGGGTGACCAGCCAAGACGACTTGGGTGCTTGCCAAACGCATCAATGAAAGTAAATACGTCAAATTTTCCAGACCAACTTCGGGGTAAATCAGCAGATCAAATTGCATTTTGCGAATGCGTTCGGCGAGTTGGCCCACTTGGGTTTCTGATGAAAAATTTAAATAGTGCTGAACCTTGCTTGCAATCTCTGCTGTTGTACTGTCTTGGTAAGGGGTTGCGACTTGAATGCAGCTGACTTCAAAACCCGCTTGGGCCATTTGACTGATCAATTTGCCAAAACACTCGGTGATCGGGTGTTTATAAAAATGGGCTGAGACAATGCCAATCCGCGCTGTTTTTCTGTGTTTAAATGTGCGTTTGGGCAACGGTGGATATTTGGGGAGAAGTACCTGCCAGAATCGTGCCAAGCGCTCATATAAAACACGATTATTGAAGCCTTGGTAGGCCAAAAGAAAGTTTTGGCTGAACTGTGTGATCGGGGGAATTTTTTCTGGATTTAAGAAACTCTGTTGTAATTGTAAATAGTCCAAATTTTCACTGTAGCGATGATTCCAGCTCAAAACCTCGGCAGCATTGTTATAAATCCAGGGTAAAAGGGTGGCTGCTCGCACTTCAGGCCACCAATCTTCGGGTTTCTGCTGAACTGCTTTTTGGTAATAATAAAGTGCCTCTTCGGGTTCGGAGGCCTGTTCAGCCATTTCTCCCAAACGGTTATACAAAAAAGCTTTGCTTACACCTTGGCCCCGGAGAGCGAACTTATAAAAAGCGTTGGCCGCGTTTAATTGGCGTTCACGGGCACAAAAGTCACCCAAATGCCAGTATTCTTCGGCCAGGCGGGGTTTGAGGCGAATCGCAGTGAGCAGATGCTTTTGGGCCAGGGTTTCTTGGCCCTCCCAAAACAGTGCCAGACCATAGTTCTTGTGGTATTCTGCCGTTTCCGGGCGCAGGGCGATAGCTTGGCTGAATAAGTCGCAGGCCTCTGCATTGTTGCCCTGTACCAAAGCAACAGTGCCCCAGGCATTCAGGGCTTCGGGATAGTTGGCTTGGTAGTGCAGGGCCTGTTGATAAAACTGAAGGGCTTTGTCTTCATGGCCTTCTTGTTGAAAGATTTTACCCAGATAATAATAGGCTTCAGCGTAGTTTTGTTTGAGTTGCAGGGCCTGCTGAAAATAGGGAACAGCATATTCCAATTGCCCTGTCTGATAAAACAAAAGTCCCAGTTCGCATTGTACCTCAGCCCTTTCAGGGGCTTGTTCGAGTGCCTCCATCAAGACTTGGCGGGCCTCTTCTAACTCGTCCAATTGGCGATGAATCCGCGCCAATTGGCAGAGCGGAATGGCGGGTTCGGGATGTTCCAGAGAGGACTGCCGGTAGGCCAGTTTTGCTTCCGGCCACTGTTTTTGTTCCTCAAAGGATTGGGCCACTTGATAAAGGGAAACTGTTTCCATAAGGGTTACCTGGGAATCGTCTTTGCACGAGCCATTATAACAGAGAAAGTCATAGCGGCTCTAGGGCGGAAGTTTCAAGATCATCAGAATCGCAGGCTTTGCCAGAGGCAATCACCTGGATTTCTTTGGCGACTGTTTGTTCGGGTGAAAAACGCCTAAAGTCACCCCGCTCTGGCAGTGATTGTGTCAAAAATGCCCGAAGATCTGTTGGACCTGAACGGGTGAGAAACCCCGTGCGAGGAAAGTCTTTTAACATTTCTCGGCAAACAGGCAGATCGCTGGTTAAAACGGGGATCCCCAAGGTGGCCATTTCACAGGCCATCACCCCTTGGGCATCCAGACGCGTGGGCATCAAGGCTGCCCGGTAATTTGCGAGCAAGGTGGGTATCTCGACTTGGGTACAAAAGCGATCAAACCAAGTCAAATTCGGCAATGGGGGGTGGTATTGAAAAAAACGTCCCTGCCCGTAGAGATGGAATTGAAGATTTGGGTTATCTTGGGCCAGTTGATAGACCAGATCTACTGCATATTTGGACTCATCCAGGGGGCGAAGCGTGATAAAATCTGCTGCTGGCTGACTGGGTGGCTGCCACTCCCTTTCTAAAAAAAGCGGGTGAACAGGATTTGCGATAATCGAAAACCTGTTTTGGGTCAACGGGCATGAGAGTTTTACTCCCGTTTCGAAAGCCTCTTTCATCCATTGACTGACAAAAATCAACTGGATTTTTTGGCGTGGCAGGTAATGATCTAAAAATTTGGCCAAAATTCGGACTTTTAAAGCGTCATAAACGCGATCTGCGACTTGTTTGAGCCCCGTTTTTTTGGGCATCCAGGGATAAGGTGGGGGGTAATAATGCGCTTTGATCAGCACTTCATGGCCGTGAATAACCCAGACCAGCCTGTGCCAATATTTGCGCCATTTGAGAATTAAACGCAGATGATTCCGTAAATTGGGGGCATGAGAGACCCATACATCGTAGCGATTGGCCTGTTTGTTTAAGACTGTTTCGGGCAAAACCCGTACGCCCTCAAACAGGTATTGCTCCTGGCAGGCAAACGACAAAACCTCTACCTGCCAGCCCTGCTTGAGATAATGCAGCACGCGGGCATGGACATAGGCCTGATTATAGGGCTTTTCCTGCGAAGGATAAGCTTGAACAAGTACAAGAACACGCATAACTCCCATCTTACCGCAGGCTGGGCCAAGAAAATATGCTACACTCTGAGAAGTTTTGAGGCCAAGTATGGGGCCAAGTTTTAAGATGAGTCTCTTTCTGACAGGAAAAATGCCGTGAACATTTTGTATTATGGGGTCTTTGATGGCCGCAAATGGCGAGCGGAATACCCCATGGCTGAAGGTCTGGAAGCTTTGGGACACACTCTTTTTAAGTCCAATTTTCGCAGCCATCTGCCCTGGCGGATTCAGTCTGATTGGAAAAAATACCGGGCCCAAACAGATCTGATTTTTATTCAAAATGGGATCCCATTTGACCCCCGCCATCTTGAAACCTTTGATAAACCGTTGGTCTATATGGCTTCGGAAGCCAATTTACAATCCCAACAGCATTTGCTCGAAGGGGCCCGCCCCCCTGATTTTGTGATTGCTCACAGCCAACAAACCTATGATTGGTGTCTGGCGCACCACTTGCCCAGTCAACGTTTGCACAATGCCTTTAATTCCCATTTTTATAAACGTTTTGATGTACCTTTCCAATATGACCTGTGTTTTATTGGGGGCTTATCTCCCCGACGGGCGCGGATTTTAAACCTGCTCAAAGAGAAAAAATACAATCTTTTTGTCAGTCAAAGTTGGCGGCCTGAACAGGTCAATTTGATTTATAACCAATCGCGGTTGAGCTTGCATATTCATGCCATTGATGAGACCTATTTGCCAACGCGTTTATTTGAGGTTATGCCGACCCAAAGCTGTTTTTTGGTGGAAGACATGGGCAAAAATTATGATCCTGTGGTGGGAGAGGGGTTTGAAAGCTGGAGCAATGAAGCCGATTTGCTCGAAAAAATTGACTTTCTCTTGGCCACACCTAATGCCCGTGAAGAAAAGGTTAATTTGGCCAATGCAATGGCACCCCTTCACAATTGGAAAGCCCGAATGCGTGAATTTGGTGTGATTTTTCAGCAAGTTCTGGAGCGTTCTCAGGCTTGATTCGTGTCAGTGTGATTATCCCAATCCGCAATGAAGGGGCGTATATCCAGCGCTGTTTGCAGAGTGTCTTAAATCAAACATGGGCACCTGAACAGATCGAAATTCTTGTGATTGATGGCATGTCAACGGATCAGACCCGTGAAACTGTAAGGCAACTTCAAGCGGAACATCCACGGATTATGCTTTTGGATAACCCCAAACAAACAGCCCCTTACGCTATGAATATTGGTTTAAAGCGGGCTTCCGGCGACTTTATTGTGCGGGTGGACGGCCACTGTGAGATCGCCCCAAATTACCTAGAATTGTGTCTGGACGTTTTGGCCCAGACGGGTGCTGGTTGTGTTGGGGGGAGGCTCAATAATTTGGGTGAAACCCCGATGGCTCAAGCAATTGCTCTGGGCATGAGTTCTCCGTTTGGGGTAGGCAATGCCCTCTTTCGCTATACGAATATCGCCTGTGAAGTCGATACCCTGGCTTTTGGTGCCTATCGCCGCGAAGTGATTGAAAAAGTCGGCTATTTTAACGAAGAGCTGACCCGCAACCAAGACGATGAGTACAATTACCGTGTGCGTGCCGCCGGTTATGCGATCTGGTTAGACCCACGTATTCAGGCCAATTATTACACCCGTGGCTCGCTGACATCTCTCTGGAAACAGTATTACCAATATGGGTTTTGGAAAATCAGGGTATTGCGTCAATACCCCGAGAGTTTACAATTGCGACATCTGATCCCGGCTTTGTTTGTGCTGAGCCTGTTGGGTTCACTCGCTTTGAGTCTGTTCACACTTTGGGGCGGCTATTTACTGTGTGCCATTGTCAGCTTGTATTTATTTGCAGATCTCTGCTTCGCTCTGCGACAGGCCCGTTTGGCTCTTCACTTTTTTCCAGCGTTGCTCGTGATTTTTCCCACCCTGCATTTGGCCTATGGCTGTGGATTTTTGTGGGCTTTGCCTCAGTTTTTAACGCAGCCCAAAAAACTCACAACACAAAATTGACGAGATAATAATACAAAAATGGGGCCAGCAATAAATAGCTATCAATGCGGTCCAACATGCCCCCGTGGCCAGGGATAAATGTGCCAGAATCTTTGACGTCTGCATCGCGTTTGAACAGGGATTCGACCAGATCACCGACTTGGCCCAGGCAGGCGGCGCCGGTGGCGAGAATTAAGGTGTGGTACCAGGGCATGGGGAGCCATTTACCAAAAATCCAAGCCAAGAAAAAGGCCATACCCACACTGCTGATAATGCCACCAATTGCGCCTTCACGGGTCTTGTTGGGGCTGAGATGCTGAAAATAGGGACGTTTGCCCAGGTATTTTCCTGCGAAGTAGGCTCCGATGTCTGAAAAGGCCACGCTTGTGAGGCCCCAAACCAGAAAAAACTCGCCTTGGGGAATCGATCTGAGCAGAATAAAAAAGGTGGGAAACCAGCCCAAATAGGCAATTTGAAACAGGGGTAAGCCCAATTCGGGAATGGTGGCTCTTGGTACCAGGAAGAGGCTGCGGGTGATCAGTGTCAAGGCAGAGAACATCACCAGCATATTTAAGAGCGAAATGACCTGGGCATGGCCCACGCTCCAATTGTCGACAATTTTGGAGAAATCCGAATCGACCAAGAGATAGACCGTGATCAGCATGATCAGATTGAGAAATGCAGGCAGCACAAACTGGGCCCGATAGCCCTTTTTTTGTAACATCTTAAACAGCTCGTGGGTGCCTGTGACAGAGAGAAAAATCACCATCAAGAGCCAAGCCAGTTTGAAAAAGAGAACAGAAAGAATAATAGCGGCGCCAATAACGACACCGCTTATAAATTTGGTGAATAACAAGCGATCAGTGTTCCATAATCTCTGCTTCTTTTTCCAAAGCCACTTTGTCCAAGAGATCAATAAAGCGATCGGTCAATTTTTGCAATTGTTCCTGATGGTCTTTGGATTGATCTTGGGGCAGGTGTTTGTCTTTTTCGAGCTTTTTGATCTGGTCGTTGGCATCGCGGCGCACATTGCGTACGGCCACTTTGCCTTCTTCTGCGATCTTTTTGGCCAATTTGACAAAGTCCCGGCGGCGCTCTTCGGTCAAAGGCGGAATATTCAGACGAATGACTTTGCCATCGTTATTGGGAGCAATGCCCAAATCCGACTTTTGAATGGCCTTGTCGATCTCTTGTAAAGCACTTTTGTCGAAGGGTTGGATGACCAACATTCGGGGTTCTGGCACCGAAATAGAGGCCAATTGCTGCAGCGGCGTCGCGGCGCCGTAATACTCCACATGGATGCGGTTGAGCAAGGCCGGATTGGCCCGGCCTGTGCGAATCGATTGAAACTCGACGCGAATACTCTGGATGGATTTCTCCATTTTTTCTTCGGCTTCTAATTGAATTGAAAGGGCTTCTTCTTCAAGATCTTCACTCATTTTCTTTTCCTCCTACCAAGGTGCCAACAGGTTCACCCATAATGGCACGTTCCATATTTTCGTCCTCAAGTCTGAAAACCAGAATCGGAATGCTGTTTTCCATACAAAGAGAAATGGCTGTGGTGTCCATAACTTTGATGCCCTGTTTGATCACGTCCATGTACGAGATCTGGGTATAACGCACGGCATCGGGATTGGTGACAGGATCACTGGTATAGACCCCATCGACTTTGGTGGCTTTAAAAATGACGTCGGCATTGATCTCTGCGGCCCGCAGGGCTGCGCCTGTATCCGTTGAAAAATACGGATTGCCAGTGCCTGCGGCAAAGATCACGACCCGGCCTTTTTCCAAATGACGGATGGCTTTGCGGCGAATGAAAGGCTCGGCAACCTTGCTCATTTCAATCGCTGTCTGAACGCGGGTGATAATGCCTTCTTTTTCGAGGGAGTCTTGCAAGGTCAATGCATTCATGATTGTTGCAAGCATTCCCACCGTGTCTGCCGTGGTGCGGTCCATGCCAGCAGCGCTGCCCGCGAGACCCCGGAAGATGTTGCCACCTCCCACCACCACGGAGACACCCACTCCATGAGAGACAACGGCCTTGATTTGCAAAGCCACGGAACGAACCACAGCTGGGTCAATTCCGTAGCCTCGGTTTCCCATCAGGGCCTCGCCACTCAGTTTGATCAGGACCCGTTTGAACACGGGTTTGCCAGACACAGTGGCCGGGCTTTCTGTCAGATCAGACGCAGGAGTGGGCATGGAGTTTAATTCTCGCCAACGGAGAAACGGGTAAAGCGTTTCACCAGGATCTTTTCACCGATGGTCGAAATGGATTTGTTGACCAGATCGCCAATTTTCAGTGAAGGATCTTTGACGAAAGGCTGGTTCAATAAGCAGATTTGCTCGTAGAACTTCTCGATCCGGCCTTCGATAATCTTTTCACGCACATTTTCGGGCTTGGAAGCCATGTCGGGCTGGGCCATTAGAATTTCTTTTTCTTTGGTGACCAGATCGGCAGGGACTTCTTCTTTGCTGACATACAGAGGGTTGCTGGCAGCAATATGCATGGCAATATCTTTGGCGAGGGCTTTAAAATTGTCGTTGCGAGCGACAAAGTCGGTCTCACAATTTAATTCCAGCATCACGCCAATCTGGCCACCCATGTGAATATACGCTTCGATCAGGCCTTCAGCGGTGGTGCGATCCCCCCGCTTGGCCGCGTCGGCCAGCCCTTTCTTGCGCAGATATTCCTGGGCTTTTTCCAGATCACCTTCGGTTTCGAGCAATGCTTTTTTGCATTCCATCATTCCTACCCCGGTTTTTTCACGCAGGGTTTTTACCATTTCAGCAGAAATACTCATGATCTATCCTTTCTTTACTTAAGCGGGGGGAGGTTTAAACCTGACCCACAACCGCTGCATCAGCTTCAACTGTTGCTTCAACCGCTGCTTCTTCAACAGGAGCAACTTCTTCAACGGGCGCTTCAACGGCAGGCGCAGCTGCTTCCACAGGAGCGGCTTCAGCGGGGGCTGCTTCGGGGGCTACGCCCTCTTCAGCGGCAGGGGCTTCAGCATGCTGGGCTGCCAAAGCGGCCTGGGCCATCATGGCGTCTTCCACGTCTTTGGCCATACTGCGGCCTTCGAGCACGGCATTGGCCATCAGTGAGGAAATCAAACGCACGGCTTTGATCGCATCATCGTTGGCAGGAATCGGGTAATCAATCACATCGGGGTCACAGTTTGTGTCGACGATGCCAATGATGGGGATACCCAGTTTGCGGGCTTCTTCAACGGCGATATATTCTTTTTTGGGGTCAACGATATAAACGGCGTCGGGCAGTTCATTCATGTTGACGATCCCACCGAGAACCCGATCCAGCTTTTCCATTTTGCGGCGCAGGTTCAAGGCTTCTTTTTTGGTGCGTTTTTCGAATTCGCCTTCATTTTCCTGTTTTTGCAGGTCTTTGAGGTAGTTCACGCGCTTTTGAATCGTGCTGAAATTGGTCAGCATGCCGCCGAGCCAGCGATGGCTGACGTGGGGCATTCCGCAGCGGTCTGCTTCTTCCATGATCGATTCTTTGGCCTGTTTTTTGGTGCCGATAAACAGAATCCGTTGACCATCTTGGGCCCGACGTTTAACTTCGTCATAGACCTCGTTCAGTTGGTGCATGGTTTTCTGCAAGTCGATGATGTAGATACCATTGCGCTCATCAAAGATGAAACGCTTCATTTTGGGGTTCCAGCGACGGGTTTGGTGGCCGAAGTGTACACCGGCCTCCAACAGTTGTTTCATTGAAACGACGCTCATGTCGTAATTCCTTTCATAATTCACCAGTTTTTGAATTCCGCTTACCAGAAGAAACCAGAACGCCACGGTTTAAAGGTGACAGGTTTCAGGATAGTTGCAGTTGTGCGGGATACAATTCTGAGTACGTGTGCGAAGCAGTATAACACTGCTCAATAAACGCATTCAACGCCACCGCAAGCTACCTCACAGGTGAAAACCAGTAAGCTGAGATTGCGTATCCTTGACTCAGTTTACCGGGAATTGTCGCAGATGTTAATTCGATCGGTGCAGATCGCTGCACTTTTTCTATGGAGAAAGATCTGCAGACTTTTGATCTTTGCCAAAAAAGAACAGCAGGGGACGGTGCAGGCGTTTGCCCCAGGAATATTCGTTGTGGTGACCATGGGGATCTTCAAAATAGCGCAGATTGATGTTTTCTTGGTAGCCCTGTTTGAGCAGGGCCTCTCGCATCATGCGGGTTTGTCTGAGAATATATTCGTTGGCTTTGGGTTGATGAGAGCCGCATTCGTAGATCCCGATATCCATCCAAATTTTGAGATCCTGGGGATAATTTTGGGCGTGTTTATAGGCAATACCATTGCCCCACCAAAAAGAAGGAGACATAATTGCGATTTTGCCAAAAACATCAGAATAGTGACGGCCCACATAAAAATTAATCAGACCCCCCAAGGATGAACCCATGATTGCCGTGTTTTTGCGATCCGTGAGGGTGCGGTATTCTTTGTCGATAAATTGCTTCAGCTCACGCACCAAAAAACGGGCGTATTTTTTGCCGTGGCCACCTTGCATATGTTCGCCATCGAGGTTCATGGGGGTCCAAGTGTATTCGTAAAGCCGGGCAGGGGTGTTGTATATGCCTACCACAATGACTTCTTCGAGCTTTTCCTCTTTGACCAGTTTTTCAACGGTGTCGTTGACTTCCCAAGAGACACCCGCAAAAGAGGTGCGTGGGTCAAAGACATTATTGCCATCATGCATATACAAAACGGGATAGCGTTTATAGGGGTGTGTTTTATAACTTGGGGGCAGATAGACAATGACGCTGCGCTCAAATTCGAGGTGGCGCGAATAAAACTGGCGGTGCAAACGAATATCACCCACGAGGTGCGTTTGAGCGGGGGCGGGCTGTAAAAAGGACAAAGCGGTATTTTCGCCCTCGTGCCGGATCCGGCGGGGCATGGATTCATCATCGCTATAATGCACGCCACGATGGCGGCAAATAAAGCGCGTCAGGCGCAAAATGCGTTTGCTGAGGGTTTCTTTAAAACAAATTTCAACGTCCATGAATTACCATTTGCTCCCGGTTTTGAGAGATTTGAGGAATGTTTTGCTTTTGACCAGAGAAGGAATGATGGCGGGGGTGAGGTGGGTCATGACTTCCATTGGTTTGTAGTGCTTGATCAAAAAGGGCAGATCGTCTTCGATTGAAAATGATTTGCGCTTGAGCAGGGCTTTAAAGACGGCCTGGGTATTTTCGGGAAACTCTTTGCCCAGGCGTTTAAACGGCAGGGAGGAGATGGCAGGATCTTCGAGGTAGCCCTGAACGACCTGGCGCCAGTTTTTGATTTTTTTAAAGTCACTTCGCGAAAAAACTTCCCGCAAGCGACCATAATGCAATAAAAAGACCATGCCTTCGGTCTTGTCGTAGATCAGCCCCAGATTTTCTTGGCTTTCGAGATCGGGCAAAAAGTCAAAGCTGGGAGAGGGGGGCAATTGGTGGTATTTTTCCTGAAAAGCCCGGGCAATCGTGGCCCCTGTCTCTTGGCTGCGCTTTTGAAAATAGCGGTAATGGTAAAATTCCCGCATTTTTTCGGGCAGTTCTGTGCCGTTTAAGATCACTTCGTCAGAACCAAAGAACGAGACAAAGTCTTGGTATTCATCCAATTGGATGCGGTAGGCCTGCTCGATCCGATCTTTGTTGTCGATAAAAGCCATCCGCGGGTTTTGCAATTGAATTTCGGCCACCAATTCATAGAGCTCGTTTTTTTTGCGTGTGGGCAGGCGATCAATGGTGCCCACAAAGAGGTGATGATCCTGAAAGGGCAAAATCCGAGCGGCAATATATTCCCCTTTTTCGAGCGGCAAGGGTGAGTCTGGGTTGCTGGCAACAGTATAGCTCACGTCGTTGACCAGATTAAACAATTCAAAATGGTTGTGGGCCAGGATTTGGCGAACCTGAAAAATGCCTTGGATCACCATATGCCATTGTTCTGCGATCACCAGATCTGCGCCATCTTCCCAGACTTCGAGAAAATGCGAGAGTACAGTGCGGTGGTTGGGCAAAAGATGTTCGAGCACAAACCAAGTATCAAAGGCCAGCCGTTCATCTTCGCTGAGTTCTCTTTGGTCTGGATAGAGTTGGGCTTGGGCTTGGAGATAAGCTTCACCAAAGTTTTTTCGGCCAAAGTCCACCAATTGTTGTTTGAGCCGGATGGCTCGGTGAATCAGGGATACAGGCATGGCTTATGGGTTCCTTTCCAGCCAGTGGCGCGCCACTTCGCGATCGTCAAAATGTACCGTGCGATCTTGAAAGATCTGATAGGTTTCGTGTCCTTTTCCGGCAATGATAATGACATCGCCGGGTTGGGCGGCAGCCAGGGCTTTTTCGATCGCACTTTGACGATCCACTTCGGTCTGAACTTTTGTGTGTAAACGGATTCCGGCCAAAATATCTGCCAGAATTGCTTCGGGCGCTTCGCTGCGCGGATTGTCGGAAGTCACCCAGCTGAAATCTGCCAGTTCTGAGGCTATCGCACCCATCTGGGGGCGTTTGCTTTTGTCGCGATCGCCGCCACAGCCAAAGACGCAGAGCAGGCGCTGACGGGTGAATTGCCGGGCCGTGGCCAAGACATTTTGTAGGCTGTCGGGTGTGTGGGCGTAATCGACCAAAACCGTAAAGGGGTGCTCTGCTTTTGATACCACTTCTAATCGGCCCGGAACACCTGGCAGGGATTTGAGTGTTTGAATTTGATTTTCTAAATCCAGTCCGAGTGTCAGACCCGCGCCCAATGCGGCCAGGGAGTTGAGAATATTGTAATGGCCGGGCAGGGCCAATTCAACCCTGTGGGTTTTGCCTTGCCAATGCAGCGTATAGGTCACGCCAGCCAGACCATAGTCGGGATCGCTGGCGCGCAAATCGGCCTGGGGTGAAAGACCATACGTGACAACCTTTGCCTGGATAACACGGGCATAGGCCTCGGCCTGCGGATCGTCGAGATTGAGCAGGGCTGTGCCCGTGTGTTTGAGCAGTTTTTCAAACAAAATTTGCTTAGCTGCCGCGTAGGTCTGCATATCTCCGTGGTAATCCAGATGATCCTGGGTCAGATTTGTAAAGACGGCGCATTCAAACTCCAGGGCATCGAGGCGGTGCTGTTCCAGGGCATGGGAGGAGCATTCCATTGCCACTGCTTGTGCGCCCTCGGACTGCATCTGAGCCAAGATTTGCTGGAGCTCAGGTGCAAATGGTGTGGTAAAACCTGTCGGGATTTCCTGATCTTTAAAAAAACAGCCCAGGGTTCCCATCAGACCTGTGGGCCTACCTGCTTTTTCAAGCAGAGAGCGGATCAAGTGACTGGTGGTGGTTTTTCCATTGGTGCCAGTGACCCCCACCAGGGAGAGTTGGCGAGAGGGGTAGGCATAAAAGGATGCCGCGATTTCGGCCAGAGCGGCTCGGGTATCCTCTACGCCAATCCAGGTCAAGTCCGAAGTACTTTCTGGCGGGTGTTTTTGGAGCCACTCATTTTGGCAGAGAATGGCTGTGGCTCCCTGTTCTACGGCCTGGGGAATAAATTGATGGCCATCGGTTTTTGTGCCGGGTAAACAGGCATAAAGCGAACCCGGTTCTGCCTTGCGGGAGTCGTAGCAGAGGCTGGTAATGGCTATGTCAAAAGCCCCAATCAGTTTGCAATTCAGCTCCTGTAGCAGCGTTTCAAGTTTCATAACATGACTTTCAGTCGATTAAAGTTGACTCTATCTTATCACAGCCAGTCTGCTGAGCTGGGAATCCCATCTGCTTGTTTCAGACCTGTGTGTCCCTTTAAACTGCTAGAACTCGATATTTTCAATGGAAGTGATTTTTATGCGCAGCTTTCTTCAGGCTTTTCTGGCTTTTGGTCTGTCTTTGGGAATGTACGTTGGCGGTGCCAGTCCTGTGCAGGCAGAAGAAGGGAGTTGGGAAAAATACCCCCGTTTGAGTGCCAGCATCGAAAGTGGTTTTTTAGCGGTACTGGATCATAAAATTCAGTTTAGTCGCAACAATACGTATTTTGATTATCTGCGTCAGGGGGGGCAAGATACGCTCTTTGCCGTGAATAAATTGAGCGTGGATTTGCAGCTCAATCCCCAACACACACTTGTGTTTTTGTATCAACCCCTCTCTTTGACCTCACAATCGGTTTTGGCACAAGATATTACTCAAGACAATATTTCCTTTGCCAAAGGCACAGCCATGAAATACCTCTATGATTTTCCTTTTTTTAGAGGCAGTTATCTCTACGATTTTAACCCCGATCCCTTTGAGGAGTTGGCTGTGGGTGCCTCTTTGCAATTGCGTGATGCTGTGATTGAATTTGAATCTCTCGATGGCAAACAATTGGTGTCCAAACGCAATATCGGGCCCGTGCCGATTCTGAAGTTTCGCTCCCGTCACCGTTTGGGTGAACATTTTTGGTATGCCAGCGAAATTGATGGTTTTTATGCGCCCGTCAGTTATCTCAATGGCAGTGCAAATGAGGTCATTGGTGCGATTTTGGATGCGAATCTGCGCGTGGGGGTCAATCTCAGCGATCAGTATTATCCCTATCTCAATCTGCGCTATTTGGGGGGCGGAGCTGTGGGGCAATCCGACGAAAAAGATTTTTCAGGGGACGGTTACACCCAAAATTGGCTGCATTTCTTAGTGGTATCGATCGGTATCAATACCTCTCTCTTTTAAAGAGCGGCTTTATCTTTTTTCCGTGGGTTCAAATAGGCCAATCTGTTCCCAGGCCCTGAGTACATGCAGACGCAAAGCAGGGTGTGTCTGTGTCTTCGCGATTAAAAAGTCCATTGCTGCGTCGAGGTTCTCGGCCCCGCGTGGCAGTGGCTGCAGGGGTTCGTCCAGCGAAAGAGAAAAATCATCCCAATGTACGGGGTAAATCGTTTTGGCCCCGGTTTGGCCAATTACTTCTTGATAAAAGGTTTCTTGCTGGTCCCCGAGGCGATCCAGACCTGGGGTGCAGAGAAAAACCGCATCGGCTTTCCAGCCTTTGAGCTCACCGGGAATGAAATGGCCGCCGTGTAACATGGCGGTGCCTGTGGGGTGAGCGATATGAATGGTGTAAGTCTCTCCCTCACGGTAATCAAACATGCTGGCTGGTTGCCTGAGTGGGGCTTCGATATCTCCCATCATGCCGGTCAGATTGGCTACCCAGGGCAAATCCACGTGGCGCGAAGGAATCAGTGTGACTTTAAATTCACCGTAACTCAGGGTTTTGTAGGGCTTTGCTTTGACAATTTGTTGCCAGCTCAGGCCTTCACCTTCTGACAGAAATGCCGTGGACTCAGATCCCACGACCTGGGCGCCTGTTTGCAGCGCGATATAGGGGGCGTCCATGGCGTGATCATAATGGGAGTGAAAAACCAGAATGGCGTCTAATTTATCGACTTGCAGACGCTTAAGGTACCCGCGTACTTTATGGCGATCCGTTTCGATTTTGCGAAAAGGCAATTGCCAAGCTGGGCCAGGACGGGTCAAGAAACCATCAATCAAAATCTGGGTCTGGCCATCAGAGAAAAGCAAAGAAGTGGTACCCAAATAGGTGACACGCACCTGACCGGGTTGAAACTTTTTACGTGGGGTTTTTGAATCTGTAAAATAGGGTTGATAACGTTCGAGTGAAGGACGTTCCAATAAGGCACTGCAACCCGCGACT
>JBIKWL010000121.1:0-16437 GCA_044356335.1 Candidatus Sericytochromatia bacterium | reverse complement strand
ACCTTAAAAAGTGCCTCAAAAAAAGACAAAAATCGGAGCGACTGGATTTGAACCAGCGACCCCCACTACCCCAAAGTGGTGCGCTACCAAGCTGCGCTACGCCCCGATTAAAACGATGTGACCGGCTTGAAGCCGGGGGGTAAGTTGCACTGTTATTGCTAACAATGCAGAAACAATACTAACATACCCTTTTTCAGATTGCACAGGGTTTGCAAGTGGGGTTTTTGGATCAGAATCGATCCCAATTTCCAAGAACTCCCTTTTTCTTGCTCAAGGGGGCTTGATCTTTCTTAAATAAAATATTAAAATAAGATTAAGATTAGATTTAAATAGGTTAACCAGTTATGATGATTCAACAGATTTCCTCTCCGACATTGGGCCGTATCAACCCCGTCGCACCCCAACATGTGCCCGCAGCCCCTGCTCAAATTTTACCGATGCGTGCTATGCCCATTTTTGACAGCATGGAAATTGACAGTGTGCGCACAGGCCAAATTCCCGCAAGCCTCAATTTTTTCCCCACCGGCACCCAGGTAGATTCCGTGTTGAGCAAATTGGCCAGCAATCCCAGTCAAGACAACTTTAAAGCCGCTTTGGCCCAGTACCGTGTGGCCATTCGCCAGCTCTCTCTGCCCAATTTGGAAGCCGCAGCGGCTCAATTACAAGGCCTGATCAATCAAAATGGCGATTACCGTACCCAGGTTTTCTTGGATCAAGCTTTGGTTGAAACCCGGATTGAAATTCAAAACAAAGGTGGCAAGCCTGGTTTTGCTGAGCCCACCATGCCCCCGAGTCCCGGTTCTGAGCCTAAGAGTATTGTGGATAACAGCTTAAAACAGCTCAACAGCCACGCCTCTGAAGCCAATTTCCGCACATCCCAGGCCGGTTTCCGGGTCGCAATTCGCAGCCTGAGCCTCGAACAGCTTAAAGTCACCGAAGGTCTGATTGCCCAAGCGATTGCCCAAACTGGCGATTACCGCAGTCAAAAATTGCTTGACAGCCTGATGTTGGATGCCAAATTGGAAATTGCCCGCAAAGGTGGCAAGCCTGGCTTTGCTGAGCCCACCATGCCCCCGAGCCCAGGTTCTGAGCCCAAGAGCATTGTGGATAACACCTTAAAACAACTCAATAGCAACGCTTCTGAAGCCAATTTTCGCACCTCACAGGCCGGTTTCCGGGTCGCAATTCGCAGCCTGAGCCTCGAACAGCTCAAAGCCACTGATAAAATGGTGCGTGAAGCGATCAACGCGACTCCCGACTACCGCAGTCAGAAATTATTGGATGCCCTGTTGGTCGATCTCTTGATGGAAGCCGCGATGCGCCCCAAAGCTTAATAAAAATCAAAAAGGCCGAGAGCATCAAACTGTTCCCGGCCTTTTTGATTTGAGCTTAGCATCTATACCTTATGCAAATCACCGCTTATTCTCCTGCCCGCTCTCAGACTATGTCCCTGCGCCCGTTTGCTCCTTTGTCTCAGACCCGCCCGGCTGTGTCGGCATCCCCGCAAATGGAAGCGCCAAGGGTATTGGCTAGCCCGGATCAACTCCGCCGCATGGCGCAGGCTCCCATCCCAGCTAACCGTTTGGCCGGATTGGCCAGCCCTGTTCAGCCCCATTCGGAGCTGGCGACACAGAGTCTGTCATTTGAGCCCGGATTGCAATTGGCCCGGCCGATTGGCATGGCAGCCAGCTTAGAGGCTGCCCTGAAACAGGTCCAAGGCAAGCGTCAAGATTTTGCTTTGATTCAGACTCCTTCTGGCATCGCGATTCACCCGATTCACAAACCGCGTTGGGGGGTTGATGATTTTCGGGATCTGTCGCGCTATGAGCAATTGCGGGATTTACGGGTCTCTCCCGGCATTCTGGCTTTGGTTTCGCAGCGCGGGAAGGTGCGTTTTAATGCGCCTCAGCAGAGTCCTTTGGCTTTTGCGCCGATCATGGGGGCTTCAGCTGCGGATCGCCTGCCTGAGTTGATTACCAAGTCTAACCAGGTTTTACTTCGGCTCAAGCAGATGGAGCAGGTCTTGGGCCAACGCCGCGATCATCGCGGCATTTTTGCCGCTATGTACCGCGTGATTACCGAACGGGCTCAGGCTGAAATGCACAGCTATATTGGCAAGGGGGATTTGCGCGCAGCTGAATTTGAAGGCCGTCTCTTGATTGATTTTGCCAATTATTATTTCCGGGCCTTTGATGCCTATGCAGCAGGCGATTTGCAGGCCGTTCCGGAAGTTTGGCGTTCGGCTTTTGATGCCGGGCGTTTGGCTGAATTGCGCGGCTATCCCGCCTGGAGCACGACTGAAATTGTAGGTCTGTCGATGGTGGCCCATATTGTGCATGATCTGCCCTTTGTCTTGAAAAATCTTGGTTTTAACTCTCAAGATACCCACCTCAACGCGGTCTACGACCATTTTAATGCCGCTCTGATTTCAGAAAAAGATCGGATTATTGGCGCTATTGCCAAGGCCTATGGTCCCACGGACTTGGCCCGTCTGGAAAAGGCGCTGAACACGGCCCTGGCTCCTTTACCTGGCGCCAACCCCGCTCCGCGGATTGAAAAAGGATTGTTCAGTTCTTTGCGCAATTTGGCCAAAAGGGCGTCGCAACAAAACAATCCCACTGAAATTCGCCAGAACTCACTGCGCCTGTCGGATCGGGTGCGCCTCTTGCCCGGCGGCAATTGAGATCGGCACAAGCCCCCATGCCGGGGTATAATGATGTCTCAATTGTTGAGATCCAAATTGTTCGTTCGCCATTTTTTGAAATAGGAAGTAGCTGTCGTGGAGCCCCAAACAGATCAGCCCCTGAGTCCCTCATCAACCCCGCCTGCCAATCGTCAAGAAAAAACCATTGTGATTGCTTTGCTCTTGCTCTGTCTGATCACCGCTGTGGGCAATTGGGTGATGGGAGTGCGCAAACCCTCCTCTCCCTCTTCAAGTAGCAATGCGGGACAAGAATTGGCTGAGAGTTTGCTGGCCGAACATGTTGATATTGGCATTCTGGCGGTCGAAGGTACGATTATGTACCAGACTGACAGTGGCTTTGGTGGTGGCGGTGGAGCCTCTGGCGAAAAACTGGTGGCAGCTATTCGCCAGGCCGAAAAAGATGGTGTAAAGGGTCTCTTGGTTAAAATCAACAGCCCTGGCGGCACTGCAGCAGCCTCTCAGGCGGTCTATCAGCAATTGCAGGCGATCAAAGCCAGTAGTAAGGTCAAAGTCGTTGCAGCGATGGGCGATGTGGCAGCCTCTGGCGGCTATTATATTGCCAGCGCAGCGGATCAAATCGTCGCCAATCCCGCGACATTGACGGGCAGTATTGGCGTGATTGCTCAATTCACTAAATTACAAGGGCTTTACGATAAACTTGGCTTGGCGACCACTGTGATCAAAAGTGGCAAACACAAAGATATTGGTTCTCCCTTTCGGCCCACGACGCCCGAAGAGACCCGCATCTTGCAAGCCATGATTGACGATACTTATTCCGATTTTGTCAAAGCTGTGGCCCAAGGCCGAAAATTGCCCGAAGCCCGTGTGCGCGAATTGGCTGATGGCCGTATTTATACGGGCAATCAGGCTTTGAAACACAAACTCGTCGATCGCCTCGGTGATTACCAATTTGCCCTCGAACAGCTCAAAAAAATGACCCAGGTGGGCAAAGACGCCAAAGTCAAAGACTATAGCAAGCCCTCGATTAACGAGTGGTTAGACATGTTTAGTACCCGGATGCAGCGCTCTCCGTTTGTCTCGATTGAGCAGGCGGGCTTGGCTCATTTGCAACATTTAAATAAAGTGCCGCTGATGCTCTATTATTAAGTTTCAGCCCCGCTTTGGGGGCTTGAACAAATCCTGTTTTTATGTTAATCTCATCTTAATCACACGATCTTCATCCCATTTTTTGTAAAGGATTTTTATGCGCCCCATATCTGCGTATTCAACTGCTCTCCTGCTCTCAAGCCTGGCGCTCAGCGCCTGCGTCCTGATGCCAAATCCTTTGAATCAGCCTTTGAACCGTTCCACTAACCCCACTTTAAACGCCCAGTCCCGCTCTGTGCGATCTGTTCTTCGCCCTGACGTGTTGCAAATGCCTTCACCCAATCACAATGAGCGACCAGCCAACGCTAAGATTAACACCATTGTTTTGCACCATACCGCTATGGCTGGTGATGCCCGTGCTGTAGCTCGTTTCTTTGCCAATCCCAAAGCGGGAGCCAGTTCGCATTATATTGTTGATCGCGATGGTTCTCTTGTTCAGCCTGTGGCCGACGACCGCCGTTCTTGGCATGCGGGCAAAAGTGAATTTAATGGGGTGGGTGACGTCAATAATTTTTCAATTGGGATTGAAATCTGCAATGTTGGAGATTCTCAAGAACCCTATTCTGATGCCCAATACGATGGAATTATTCGGCTCGTGGGCTGGCTGGTGCAGACCTACCAGGTGCCGTTGAATCAGATTACCCGTCACCGCGATGTGGCTGTACCCAAAGGCCGTAAAATAGATACTTCCAATAATTTTTCGGTTGAACGGGTCGTGACTGGAGTGCGGGCTTTGCTGAATGGCACCTACGTCCCTCCTGCTGTGCAGCCCCCCGCTGCGCCACCCGCTTTGCCTGCTTTTAGGAATGTCGTGGTTGAATCGGGACAAAAGACCTTTGAAGATTTGGCCGATATTCATCTCGATAATTCCAATCGCTGGGTTGAAATTCAGGCTTTAAACCCAGGCATAACAGGCTTAAAGCCCGGACAGATGATCAAAATCCCCAACCATGCAGAGATGTTTGCCCAACTCGCCCGTTAAAAGGGTGCCACTTAAACCGCAGGCGCTTTGAAATTCAGTCTGCTGTTTGAAAGACTTTTACCCGTTGGATAAATTCATCGGGTTCAAAAGGTTTGAGGATATAGTCTTGGGCCCCTGCTGCCAGCATACTGGCCTTGTCGGCTTCATTGTCCCGGGCGGTTAAAAGAATCACCGGCGTTTGGGGGGATTTTTGTTTGAAGACCTGAACCAAAAACATGCCATCCACATCGGGTAAACCCAGATCAGAGATGATCAGATCTGGCACCGCCTCTTCGAAAATTTGCAGGGCTTCCTGCGCTGTCTCGGCCCAAACCAATTCAAATTTTTCTCTTTGAAATAGGATATCCAGAATCGTAAAAATATCTGGATCGTCTTCTATCAGCAGAATTCGCATATCTCAGCTTCCCGTTCTTCCAAAATCAGAATCATTGCGCTTGTGCCAGTACTGCATTGACACGTTTGACCAACTCACGGATATCAAAAGGTTTGCAAATATAATCGCGGGCTCCGGTCGCTTTGGCGTCTTCACGATCCATATCGGCATTGTGGCCCGTTAAAAAAACCAGCGGGACATTTGGCTGGCGATCTGAAATGGCATGGGCCAAATGTACGCCATCAACATCAGGCAAACCAATATCACACAAGACCAAATCGGGTGGGTTTTGCTCAAACAGACGCAATCCTTCCAAACCTGTGGCAGCCCAAATCAGCTCCACAGGCTCTGAACGAAAGGCGATTCGAACCAGGGCAAAAATATCTTTGTCATCGTCGATTAGCAAAATGCGCATATCCCGATTTTACCTGATTTTACCGTTCTGAAAAAGAGGTGTTAGAGTTGGGTTTTTCTATGATCTGGCTGCGCAGGCGCAATTCCGCCAGAAGAACGTCTTCTAATTCACGTACAGCGCCCAGATTCTCGTAAATCTGAGCGAGGCCTTTGGCGATTTGGGTTTGCATTTCAGCGCGAAAAGTTGTGTCTTGAGCGGTTTTTAAAGCCAGAGAGACATATTCTGCTGGGCTCTGCGCAATTAAATCGCTGACCCCCATTTGTTGGTAAATTGCGGCACTGAGTCTTTGAAATAGCCATTTTCCAGTCAATGTTACCAAGGGCGTGCCTGTGATCAGGGTATCCAAGCTGGTATTGCCACCAGACAGCGGCCAGGTGTCCAAATTGACATCACAGAGTGCAACCAATTGTAAAAAATCGGCTTCACTTTGGCGTGGCAAAAATAAAATACGCCCATACACTTGGGGCAAATCTCGGGCAAATCGGGCCCGCAAAAGTTCTCCCCAACGTGTGTGTGGGCCTTCGAGTAAGACCAGATGGCTGTCAGGATCTTGTCTCAATAGGGCTTCAAAAAGCGGATCTGTATGGGGATGAATTTTGAACAGACTTTGGGGACAGATATAGAGATGTCCTGTCTCGGGCAGACCAAAATCGGCACGGGTTTTTTCCTGTTTTTGAAAAGGCGGGCGGAAATAATAAGGCAATAGATGTTCCAGAGCCAGCAGTTTTTCGTGATAGACCTCTTGCGCCTGTTCTGACTCTGCATTCCGGGTCGATAAAAAACCATCCAGATTGGCTATCCCCGACGTGCTGCCGTGTCCCCAGGTCATCACTTGCAAGGGTGCGAGTCTTGCCATGGCCAGAAAATAAGACAGTGATTCCATGCCAATATCTGGGTAAAAGAGGATATCCAGAGCTTCTTCAGCGAGTTCTTGCCGAGCCGCGTAGAGGGATGGGGTGAGGATTCGGGCTTGATCGGCACTGGCCATGATGGCTTGACCGATGCGCTCTTCGGGCGCAATTAAGGGGTAGACACAAACCTCAAAGCGGTTGCGATCAAGTTTGGCAATGATTCCCTGCATTAATTTGCCAATAGAATGGGCACGCAGGTGTTTGGAGACAAAGCCAATTTTGACTTTTCGTTCGTTTTGTTCTGGCGGTCCTTGATAGTTCTGACAGTGGGGGGCTGTATAGATCAGGGCCGGGCAAGCCTTTTGATAAAATTGGGCCAGTTTAAGCTGAAGATCGGGGGCTGGCTCGCCCTGATAATGTAGATAAAAAGGCAGTTCGCCCACTTCGGCATCGGGATCTTGAAGTTGGATATCCGCGTTTAAAAGGGTTTCTAAATTTTGGCGATAGCGCTCTTTCCAGGTTGCCATGTCTTCATATGAGTGATAGAGGGCGGGCAATAAGAGGGCTTGGCGAATCTGCAAGCCTGGGCGTGGTCTTAGCTCAAAAGCGGTGGCATATGCTTTTTCAACCAGTTCTAAGTCGTGCATTTCGCGGGCGATCACGCCCAGGTTCTCCCAGGCATCGACATAATCGGGGGCCTTTTGAACCGCCTCTTGGGCATATGCCAAGGCCTGGTCATACTCTCTGCGGGCCATGGCCACTCCCGCTAAATTATTGATCACCTGGACAAAGTCTGGTTGAATTGCCAAAGCCTGTTGATAATGGGCTTGGGCCTGATCCAATTGATTGCAGCGGTACCAGATATTGCCGAGACTGTTGTGGCTCAGCGCGTGGTTGGGATTTTGGGCCAAGACCCCTTCAAAACATGCAATCGCTTCGGTATAGACGTGGTGTTCTGCGAGTAACTCTCCCAGCCAATAAAGGGCATCGGGCTGTTGGGGTTGCACTTTGAGTGTTTGACGGTAAAAGGCCTCAGCGGCATCTGTATTTGCTTGCTGATGCTCCAAATGCGCCAGATAAAACCAGGCCTGCCAAAGCTGAGGGGCTTGGCGGCAGACACTTTGATAAATCTGACGGGCCTCTTCCCAATGCTGGAGTTTTTCATGCATTTGACCGAGGGAGAGGTGAATGGCGGTCTGCATGGGCAATCGGATCAGGGCTTCTTGGTAATAGCCCAGGGCTTTTTCCCAATTCTGTTGATTGCGATAGATATTACCCAGATTGTGGAGGGCTTCTGAGAGATTGGGATTATGTTTGAGAGCTGTTTGATAATGGATTGCAGCCTCGTCTACTTGTCCCAGATCCGAGAGCAAATTGGCGAGATTATTGTGGATGTGGGCAGCTGTTGGTGCAATTTCCACTGCCTGTTTTAAATATCTGATACCCACTTCGGGATGGCCTTTTTGAGCTTCACTGATGCCCCAAATTTGAAGCGCGTCCGCATTTTGGGGGTATTGGGCGAATAGCTCTTGGCAAATGACCGCAATTTCACCCCAGCGGCTCTGCTGCTGAAGCAAGCCACAGCGTTTTAATTGTTGAATTTCGTAGTCGCTGTACATGGTTATAATTCTCACCAGTATAACAGACAAGTCAGAAGGTAACTGCTTCGCCTAAATTAGGGACAAGCTCTTGGGCTCCGTGTTAAAATAAGCGCAGACCAAAGGAGCTTATTCCATGATAGAAATGCGCGTTTCAGGGATTCTTCTTGATCCCCAGTCCCGTAACCCCATTGTTGTTTTGCGAGATACTCCTGAACGGCGTGCTTTGATGATCTGGATTGGGCCTCCCGAAGCCAATTCGATCATGTTGGCACTGGAAAATGTCACTTTGGCTCGCCCGGCTACCCACGACCTCTTTGTTAATGCACTTGAGCAGTTTGGTGTGATGGTGAACAGTGTGGTCGTCAACCGCATGGAAGACAATACCTTCTTTGCCGTGCTTAAGGTGACCACCAAAGAGGGCAAGCAAATGGAGATCGACTCCCGCCCCAGCGATGCGATTGCGATTGGCCTGCGCACTGAAAGCCCGATTTTTGTCTCTGAAGAGGTCATGCTTTCCAGCGCGATTCCGATCAATCCGGCCCAGGAAGAAAAAGAGACCCGCGATTTTAAAGATTTTATCCAAACCATCAAACCCAGCGATTTTATCAATCAGTCCCGTGAGCGAGATGGGGAGATCAATTAGCACCGTCGGTCCAACCCATCCAGAAAGGGAGATCTCAGCGTGGAAGTCCCTGGTTTAAATCCACTTCAAGGCCGTTTGCCTCCCGGGCCTGTTGGACCTGAAGCCACTCCCAAAGGCGTTCCCGACCTCATTCTCAATGCCCCTGCCGGGCGCACAGCAGCACCGCCTCCGCAAGCCCCTGCTCAGGCGCCGTTTCAAGCTCCTGCTCAGGCCATTATTCAGCACAGCGTTCAAAATATCATGAATGCACTCTTGGAAATGGGGGCCCACCCTTCGCCGCAAAATCAGAGCATTGCTCAGAATTTAGCCAATTACGGCCACCCAGTGAGCAACCAGACCCTGCAAATTGTCCAAAATGCTTTGGCGGGGTTGCCCGATCGCAGCGCGGCCACGATTGAAGCTGCCGTTGTGCTGCTCACCCAGGATTTGCCTGTAAATAGCCAGACCGTGATGGCGATCAAACAGTTTATGAATGGACAACCGTTGCCCCAGCAAATGCAGAATTTGCCCAAAGATGTGGGGGCGCTGCTACAACAAATGCAGGGCTTGCCTGCTTTGCCAATGGGCGCGACTGCTTTACCAGCCGGACAAACGGCAAATGCCTTGGCGCTGCCTCCTGGCCAAGCGAGCTCTGCTCAGGCGGGTGCTGTTCCGGCGTTGCCTGCGGGTCAAACAGGAGCCGCTTTGCCCCCCTCTGCTGCTGTAGCACAAGGTGCGCAAACAGCTACAGGTGCGGCGCTTGCCCCCTCTGCTGCTGTGGGAGCAACCGCCACGCCAATTGCAAATGTGGCTTCAAATACACCTCAGACGCAGCAGGTTGCGCCCGGCTCTCCCTCAGCACAAGGAGTTCCTCCCGGCACGCTCTCGTCAACCGCTGTGCCCACAGCGATCTCAACGGCCATAGCCACACCCCAGGGCATGGCCCAAGTTGCAGCCCAGTCGAGTGTTGTGCAACAGGCTGCAGGCCAAGCCCAGACAATTGAAAATCGCAGCGACAGCGTCAACAAGGTCTCTGAACAGAGCACGGCCCTCAAAATACAGGCCATGCAAACGACCGAAACCCGCCAACAGGCCCTCGAAGCGGTCAATCCGGCCCAATCCGGTAAATCCAATTCCCAGGGATTAAACGTGAATCTGCCCATGCAGCAGGCCTATTCTCAGCAAGAACAGAAAGCCCTGGAGCAACTCTATTTGTATTTGACCGCAGGAGGAGATTTCTCGCCAATAGAGAAGGTCGGGCCCGGTGGCAAAGCCCAAGTCATGAGCCCCGATGAGGGCATTTATCGCATGATTAAACTTCTGGGCGAGATCTTACAGTTATCGGGGCATTTGTCCGAAAATATGCAAATCAAAGATTACCAACAGCTCTTTATTCAGCACCAGCAGGTGATTCAACTGACTGGGCTGATGGAACAGAAAATGCACGAGTTTCAACAGCTTTTCCACAAGGCCTTTCCTGAATTGGCCAAACAGATTCAGGGACTCTTGCACCAGGATGGCTTGGATCTCTTCAGCAAGCTGGCCCAATTGATTGAAACCAACCAAGAGCAGCTCAAAGAACAGCTCAAACATGTGGCTGGAGATGCTGAAAAACAGCAGTTATTGCAAACCCTCCGCAGTCTTTTGGAGCAGGTCGGATTTCAGGTCGACAAGGTTCACTCCAATCTGATTGCCCGCGAAATGTTGACTCAGAATTTGCCTGTACACTGTATTCCGCTGATGGTCCACGCCAATAAAGAGGCTTACCCAGCCGAACTCTATATTCAGCAGGATTATGATCCCCGTGAGCCCAAGCAAGGGCCCGATAGCGAGCGCCCCCTCAAATTGACATTAACCTTAGAAACCCATAATCTCGGCAGGGTCAGTGTTGACCTCACTTCGCTCAAAAGCGATTTGAGTCTCAATCTCAAAGTCTTGACCCGCCGGGTCAAAATTATCGTAGATGAGCGGATCGAGCAACTTCAGCGCAAAATTGAAAAACAGGGTGATTACCAAGTGGCCCACCTGACCTGTGTGGTTGAGCCTGATTTGGAAACACGGCAATCGATGCTTTTGCCTGCCAAACGTACGGTTCGCAGCTTGCAACGGATTGAAGGCGTGGTCTGATGTATTTTGAGTTGTACCACAGCCCTGAGCGGGTTGAACGCATTCAGGTGCCCACGATTTACTGTGTGGGTTTAAACTACCTTGAACATGCCCAAGAAATGCAAAGCCCCCGCCCAGCGGAACCCGTGATTTTTCTTAAGCCTGCTTCTTCAATTTTACACGGGGGAGGCCAGATTCGCCTGCCGGCATTTTCTGAGGATGTTCATCATGAAATCGAGGTGGTGGTTGCCGTTGCAGAAGCCTGCGGTTTGGTTGCTCCTGAGCATGCGGCCAAGCTGATTTTGGGCTATGGCATTGGCCTGGATATGACCCTGCGGGACGTGCAGGCCCGCGCCAAAGCGGCAGGCAAACCCTGGGCCGTGGCCAAAGGCTTTGCGACATCAGCACCGCTTTCTGTACTGATTCCCGCAGCACAAGTGGCATCACCCGAAACCCTGACCTTTCAACTCTCGGTCAATGGAGAAAGACGCCAAGCGGGAGCCTTAAAAGATCTGCTTTTTTCTGTTCCGGCTTTGATTGCCTATCTCTCGGGCATTTTTAACTTGCAGCGTGGCGATTTAATTTATACCGGTACCCCGGCAGGTGTCGGGCCTGTTTACCCAGGAGATCGCTTGCAGGCTGAACTCATTGGCCATACCCAGCTGGATGTAAGCGTGATCTGAGTTGCTTTTGAACAGGGTGTTATCCTTGCTTGTGTTTAGTTTTGATTAAAGACCAGGGCTGGGGCTTCAGATTTTGGAAAAGTACGCGGATAAGCTAAAATGAGATCAGATTTTCTTCAGGAGCGCTTTTGACCATGATGATTCAACCCCAATCCGTTCAGCCGCTTGTTTCAGCCACCCCTTCAAGGTCTGCTGAAGCGCCCCCTGTTCCCCAAGCGATTGGTGGCGAGCCTGCTCCCGAAGGTGGAAGTGTCAAAGGTTTGCTCGATTACCCCAAAGACATTGCCATGGGCATCACCGAATATGCCGCTGAAGGCCAAGCCAAAAATCTGGTAGAACTCTATGACGACGCTGCTGATGTCAAGCGCAATCTCGGGGACACCTGGGACCATCTGAAAAAAGGTGAAATCGGCCAAGCTGCAGGTGATACCCTGCGCGCAGTGGGCAATGCGGGCCAAACTGTGGGCAATTTTCTGCAAGTGGGTTTGCACACACTCCTGGGTGGTGTTTCAACGGCCGTCTCGTTGCCACTCAATTTGCTCGATAAAGGTGCAGAAAAAGTGGGCGAACACTTCGCCAAACCCGACACAGGGGTTGTTGGCCGGGCTGTAGGCAGTGTCTCCACCTTTTTTGGCGGCAAAAATAGCAATGTTAGCTATCCCGATGCCTTGCAAGCAGCAACGGTATCTGGGATGCGCAAAGCCGAACGCGATTGAATTTCAACTTAAATAAAAAAACCGGGGATAATACCCCGGTTTTTTTATTTAAGGTTTTGCCTTAGGCAAAATGCAGTAAGACCTCTGAAATGATCTCCAGGCTTTGATCCATTTGGGCCGCATCTATCACCAGGGGTGGGGCAAAGCGAATAATGTCGCCGTGGGTGGGTTTGCAGAGCAGGCCTTTGTCTTTGAGTGCCAGACAGACATCCCAGGCTGTGCGACCATCTGCAAAGGGTTCGATCACGACTGCGTTGAGCAGACCTTTGCCACGAATAGTGGAGATAAAGGGCACCTCCTTTTGTAGCCCCAAGAGAGCCTGACGAAAGCGTTGACCCATGGTTTCGGCATTTTCTGCCAAATTTTCGTCTTTGAGCACTTGCAGTGCTTCGATCGCGACACGACAGGCGAGCGGATTGCCGCCATAAGTCGAACCATGTTCACCGGGCTGAATACACAGCATGATTTGATCGTCAGCCAAAACAGCAGAAACGGGCAGAACGCCCCCAGAGAGGGCCTTGCCCAGAATTAAAATATCCGGGCGCACCTGTTCGTGATCTGCTGCCAGCATTTTACCGGTGCGGCAGAGGCCTGTTTGAACTTCATCGCAAATCAGCAAGACCTGATATTGACTGCAGAGTTCACGGGCTTTGTCTAAATAGCCCGGATCGGGAACCACTACGCCCGCTTCACCTTGAATCGGTTCGACCATAAATGCGGCCACATGTGGGTCTTGTAGGGCCTGCTCCAGTGCTGCCAAATCGTTATAGGGAACCAGTTCATAGCCAGGCATATATGGCCCAAAACCTTTATAGCTACTGGGATCTGTTGAAGAAGAGATCGCAGCCAGTGTACGGCCCCAGAAATTATTGCGGGCAAAGACAATTTTGGCCTGGTTGTCGGGAATCCCTTTGACTTGGTAGCCCCATTTGCGTGCCAATTTGACGGCGGTTTCGCCGCCTTCGACTCCGGTATTCATGGGCAGGACCTTGTCATAGCCAAAATAACGGGAGATATATTCTTCGTAGGGCCCCAACAAATCGTTGTAAAAGGCCCGCGAGGTCAGGGTTAGCGTCTGGGCCTGTTCGGTCAATGCGGCAATAATCCGGGGATGGCAATGGCCTTGGTTTACGGCTGAATAAGCCGAGAGAAAATCGAGATAGCGTTTTCCTTCGATATCCCAGAGATAGACACCTTCACCCTTTGCCAAAACAACCGGCAGGGGATGGTAATTGTGGGCACCATAACGCTCTTCTTGGGCGATGGCAGCAGCAGAGGAACGGGCTTTTAATTCCATGATCAGCTCCCTAAAAAAATCTCAAACCTCTCTATCTTACCGAAGGTAGCAGGGCTTTCCAACCCCTTATTGCTTGGTTTAAGGCTGTTGTAAGTGGTGAATCAAAGGCGTAGTCAGCTTTTCGATGGGGTTGGAAAGGGGTAAACTGGTTGAAACCATTTCAAGGAGTTTGCTGATGATGCGCTTATTGTCTCCATCCCTGTTTAAGTTGCTTCCCGGTCTGGCTTTGGCCTCGACGTTGTGGGTAAGCCCTGTACTTGCCAGTGTTGAAAACTCCCTCGATCCCATTCCCAAAGATCCCAGTTTTGTGGCCACGGTTCAAACCGAATTGGAGCCCTGGGGCTATTTTGTTCAGCGTTTTCTCGAGCTGGGACAGGTCGATGAATTTAAAGAACTGATGGCAACCTTTGAGAAAAAAGGACTGGATCTCACCAGCGATGTTTTGCCGATTTTCGGCAGCCATATCAGCGTGGCGGGGTATGCCGATCAGCAGGTTGAAAACAAAAAAATAGAAGTCCTGTTTTCTATTGATCTTTCTTCAGCATCGGCAGGACAGGCTTTGCTTGATAAATTGCAAAAGCTCAACGACCCTGATTTCTCCGTTAAAACAGAAAGTCACGAGGGGCGTACTTTTCTACTGGTCTCTGAAAAAAAGAAGCAAAAACAAGAAATGGTTGTGGGGTTGGTGGTCAGTGGGCAAAACCTCTTGATCAGTGCTGCACCCAACACCTCCCTGCTCAAACGGGCTTTAGCAGCTCAAGGCAGTCGTTCTGGCAATGTTCTGTCTCAGGCCGGGTTTCATAAAACGTTTCAACGTTTCAAAATGGAGCCCCTTTGGGGGTGGGCTGACAATCGTTTTGAAGATCCGTTTCTTCATGCTCTGGGTCAAAGGTCTGATCAGAAACTTTTTCAACAGGGAGCGGCTTTGCAGGCCTTGTGGGCGGGGACTGGCTTTAGCGCTCGGCCCTCGCAGCAGGGGCTTTCTATGCAGTTTTACACCCCTTTGGCACAGAATATTCCCGCTGAATGGCAAGCCTTTTATGCCCGATGGGCGGCCCCTGCTTCTGTGCCTTTAAAAGGTCTCTTGGATGCACTTCCTGCCCAGCCCCTGTTTGTGATGAGCGGACAGAAACTCAACCTTTACGCTGATTTGGGCTTTTACCCAGAGGGACCCTCCCAGGCCAGCCAAGACATGAAAAAAATGATGACAACTTTGGAGGCCACCTGGAAAGAATTGCTGCCTGCGGTGGAGACAGGAATGGATCTGAAAAAAGACCTCTTGCCCCATCTCGATGGCCGCTATGGCATGGCGATGGATGTCAATCCGGACGGGATCCCTCAGGTTTTGGCTTATTTGGGAGTCAAACCCGAGAGCCAAGCCAAACTGGGGCCGCTCTTGCGTGATAAATTTAAACTCGATCCAGCTCTTTTAGATGAGTTTACGGGAGCAAGTACCAAGGCCAAAGCCAGCCGTGTCAAAGCCAATATGCGTAGCCTAGAAGTGGCTGTGGAGACCTATGGGGTAGATTGGGGGGGGCTTTACCCAGAGAGTGTGGCCAGACTCGAAAAAGCAGCCCAAGGGGCATCTCCCTATTGGTTAGAGCTCACCAACCCCGTCAACCAATCCAAAGGTACAGGGTTAAAAAAAAGCCCTGCTGGATTATAAAACCTATAAAAACTTTAAACCCCACAGCAGTTTTGCGGGCATGGTTTTTTACGAGCCCTTGGGAAAAGGCCAATATGTGAAGGATTGCAAATGTAAGCTATATTCAGGTTATCGGATCTATGGCTATTTCCCCGAAGGGGAGCTCTGGATGCTTCAGGGTGGAGACGACAGCCTTTCAATGGAAAAAGTTGCTGAAAAATTGCCCTCTTCCCAGCTCACCTCTACCAAGCCCATTGTCTTTTCCTCTCAACCCATTTCCTACCAGAACCAGTCTATTTATCTGCTGCAGCTCCCCAAGCAAACACAAACATCTCAATCAGAAGCGTTTCAGCCGGGTTTTGTGCAATTGGGTGAATTTTGGGTGTTGGGCAGCCATCTCTCACTTTTAAAACAGGCGGTAGATCAGGCTTCTGCCAAGGAACATTTTGCTCAAAATCCCCTTTATGCCCGTTTGCAGCAAAAACTCAAAGAGCCTGACCCAGATTTTTTGATCTATTTGGATGGGCAAAAACTTCAGACATTTTTGGCACAATTGATGAAAGCGGCTTCTGATTCCAAGGAGGTTCTCGACCTTTTCGCGCCTTTTCAGGGATTTTTGATGCAGTGGAATCAGCAGGCCGATGCGGTCAGTGGACAGATTGAAGTTCCGATGGACATGGACAAGCTGGACTTTAAGGCCCTGCAAAAAATGTTTTCGGCGTCGTTGAATAATTCTGCGATAGACCGGGCCAAACTCAGCAGTGTCAAAGCAAATATGCATACGTTGCAAACCATGGTTGAGACCTATGGGGTTGATCACGGGGGAACCTATGCATCTGATTTGGATCTGCTGCTCAAAGCGGCTGAAAACAATTCTTATGGCAGTTATTGGAAAGATTTTGTCAACCCCTTTACCTCTCAACGGGGGATTGGTTTGCGCGGGGCGATCATGGCCTTTAAAGATTATTCGCCCTCTCCAGACTTTGCGGGTATGGTACTTTACAAACCTGGCGAGGGCAAAGAACCCACCACTTATTGGATTTATGGGGTGGATCAAAACGGGGAATTGATCAAAGACAACCCAGACAATGAGCAGCCGTTTATGCTGAGTAATACTTAGTACGCGAATATTCCCGACGGTTGGGGGAGCTCAACCTTTGTCTCCAAGCAAAAAGCCCGCTCACCTTTTGGGTGAGCGGGCTGCTTTGTTGTGTTGGTTTAGTTGCGGTTCAAGCGATTGCGGGCATCAGCCAGTTTTGCTTGCAATTCGCCCTGACGGCGACGGGCATCTTCGAGGGCTTCTTTGTCTTGGACAATCCGGCGCTCAATCTGATC
>JBIKWL010000115.1:0-17308 GCA_044356335.1 Candidatus Sericytochromatia bacterium | reverse complement strand
CTTGAAGACTAAAATTATTTAAATAGGCAATTGCATTTGCCGTCTTGTCATCACTTCTTTTGAGCACATCCGTTAAAACAGATGTTTCATGGTGCATTCTCTTTTTTACTTTTTCTGCAACCGTTTTTAATTTGGCATTTTCAGGTGTCGTCACACCCAAAATATCTCCTTGAGAGGTTCTGCGGGGTTTACTTTCCTTTACCATGGCTGTTTCCTTTTTCATAGTTGGGCTATTGCAATCCACGGATCTGAATAAAAAGCATTGTACCTTAAAGTCTTTGTCTAAAATAATGCATTTTGAAGGCCCCCCCCTTTGCTCAATGCCTGTCCATTGCTGGCTAAGTGAAATCCGTTTAAAAAAGGGACTCGACAAAATTATCATAGTGCATTATGATGATTATGATGCTCAATATAATTAATAGGGAGAGAAAAAATGCAAGAGACTGAAACGGATCTGATTGATATGGAAGAGGCGATTGAGCGCTTAAAAACGACCCGTCCCACTTTTTACCGTTGGCTGCGCAGCGGCCGGATTAAAGGCATGAAAGTGGGAAGGCAATGGCGCTTTTATCCCGAAGACATTGAACGTTTTCTCAAAGGCCAGGGCCCAAGGGTGGATTTGCCCCTGGATATTGAGCCCCTGAATCACAAGCTAATCGAAGCCCTCGGATTCACGCCCCCAGATCTGGAAGACCTCGAAGGCACAGAAAAAACGGCCAAGCTGATGATCCGACTTGCCCAAATCCGGGAAGCCAGCCATCTGCATTTGGAAAGCCTCTACCAGACCCAGGGGGAGAGTTGTGGGGTTTTGCGTCTGCGCCAGGAATCTGGTTTAGAACCCGTTTTGGAATGTGACAAACGCTATCTACCGGCTTTGATCAGCCAGTTTAAAAGCCTGGCGGGCTGTGATCCCCTCAACCAGGAATTGCCCCAAGCGGGTCAGTTTTCAGACCCCTCTGGCCCAGAAAAGCTGAGATTGAGGGCCCATTTTTTACCCTCCCTCTTGGGGGAATCCCTGACCCTGGCTTTTCTCAGACCCGAACAACAAATACGCTTGGAACAGTTAAAACTCACGTCATCCGTACAAACCGCTTTAAAAGAGGCTTTAAAGCTCGGCTGGGGCCTGGTGATCACCAGTGGTCCGACAGGTTCAGGTAAAACAACGACCCTGTATGCCGCTCTGCAAGAGGTCGCCTCTCCCTTGGTCAAAACCATTGCCCTCGAAAGCCCGGTTGAAAGGGTTTTTCCCTGGGTCGTTTCTGTGCCCGTTGAAAGTGAAGAAAAAGAGGGCTTTGAAGCCCCTTTAAAAAACCTGATGCAAAGTGATCCAGACGTGATTCTGATCGGCGAACTCAGAGATGCCAAAACCATCGAAACAGCACTGAGAATCGGCCTGACAGGGCATTTGGTTTTAACCCAATTACACAGCGAAAGTGCTTTACATGCCCTGATTCAATTGGTCGAACTCACTGGCAGTGCTTTTACGGTCAGTGAAGCCGTCAAAGTGGTCTTGAATCAAAGGCTGATGCGCAAAAACTGTCAGGCCTGTTTGGGGCCTGTAAAATTGAACAAAGACCAAGCCAAACGCTTTGAGCCCCTGTTTGAAAAACTGGGCAAAAAGTCCAAACCGGGACAAGAATTTCAGGTGGGCAAAGGCTGCCCTTTATGCCAAGGCACGGGCTACAGAGGGCGACTGCAAATCACAGAAGCTGTGGTCATGGATAGTCAACTGGGGCAATTATTACACAAATGTACAGATCCAACAGAGATGGCGATGGCACTCAAAGCCAACGGATGGCAGTCCTGGTTAGATGATGGCTTTGAAAAGGTGCTGGCAGGTGAAAGCAGTTTGGACGAATTGGCGCGGGTTGCGGGCCTGCTTTAAGTGGGTTTTAAAAGCCCGTCTTTAGGGAGCGAGTGTGCTCAAAATCTGAAACGATTGCGTCTTACCTGCAGGCAGGTCGGGGTCCACGGGCCTGTCTGCGGGTGGCAAGGCCGTTAGAATCAAGGTGCGTTCGGGCAAATTCCCAAATTCGACCAAGCCTGAGGGCCCCAGCATTTCGCCATCCGAATTCGGGCTGAGACCAGGCACAAGCTGAAGTGCAAAACGGCCTTCCGCTTGGAGCTTGATTTGCAGTTTTTGACCCTGACCTGTTGCGGGCCGCTTCAGCCGCAGGTATTCACTGCCCAGAGGCAATGGCCCTTGAGAGCGGTAGGTTTGGCCAGGTAGCAGGGTGGTCTGAATCTTTACCTCTGCTTTGGGACTGAGCAAAGCCCCTTCATGAAAATGTTTGCCATCACTGTGGCGACCTGAGTACCAGCGCCAGCGGGCAAACTCCACCACCGTTTGGGCATAGTCCACCCCGCGTGGCAGCAGGCCCTCGAGGGCATCGACCCAATCGGGTTCGTTGCTGATTGGGCTGGGATAGCCCGTTTTGGGGTCAAAGGGCCGGGGGGTGTTGCGGCTGTTTTTCCAGATCTGCGCCAGAAAATGCGGCTGCTTGGCAAAATAGCGCTGCTCCAGAAAGAAGAGATACAGACATGCCCCATAGGGATACCACGTTTTATAATTGTCGAAATGGTGAACAGGCCATTCTGGTCGGCTTTGAAAATCTTCGATCTGCTGCAGATAGTCATTGTCCTCAGGATAGACCTTGTCTTGAATAAAGGTCGCAGAGGTTTCAAAAAAACCAGGGCTTTCGTACCAATCCAAAGCGGCATGCAGGGCATGGTTAAACTCGTGGGCCGTAGTCGAATCCAGAATCTCGCCCCCATAGGGCCCCCAGGCATCGATGCTGAGATAGGATTCCCAGGCATCCCACCAAATATCTTTGTTTTTGTTCGGTCGAGTGGCCTCGACGGCCGTATCTGCCCCGCGCATGAGATAAACCTGAAGTCGCTTGCTACCAGTGCTGTCTGAAGGGATGGGCGGGGGAAAGCCCATTTGCTCAATTTCGACTTGCCAACTTTTTTCAAGATAGCCCATCACCCGCTCTGCCTGGCTTTTGTCTCCCGGCAAAAGATAGCGTACCGTCAGCGGATAGCGCTTGGAATTGAGCAGATGTGGCCATTTCTGAGGCTGGTCGAGCAAATCTGCTTGGGCCTGTTTGGCTTTGGCGGCCTGGCTTTGGAGAGGCGTGGTCGCAGGCGAAAGTGAAGGCAAAAAGCTGCAGCCCGCCACCATCACCGGCAGAAAGATTTGGATTAAACCCGCTTTCAAAACAGCACTGTCCAGCCTTTTTTTATTTCCAGGTGTATTTAGTATACGCCTGGGCTGTCTCAACCGGAAAGACCCATCACCCACTTAAGCTGTACTTAAATTGTCACAATTTACCCAAAGTGTACTTTAATTGTCATAATTCACTCTAAATTTTAAACAAAGAATTAAATATACATTTTTTTTCAGCTGGGTATGTATACATTTATTTATTATGACGTATGATAAGAAAATCAACGCCCTGGACATGATCTGCATGAACTCACACGTCCCACTGCAAGATTGGCTTTTTTTGCTTCAAGAGGGAGAACCCGCACAACAGGTAGATGCCGCCTTGGCACTCGGTGAAAGCGGTGATCCTGAGGCATTGGCACCGCTTTTAAAAGCCCTGCGCGATCCTGCGCCAGCCTTGCGTGAAGCTGCGGCTCAAGCATTGGGGTTTTTAAAAGATTTAAGGGCGGTAAATGGTTTGACCGAGGCCCTGCATGATGAAGATGGCGATGTACGTTTTAATGCGGCCCGCTCTTTGGGCATGTTGCAATCACCCAAAACGGTTTTTTCACTGATCCAAGCTTTGCGGGACGACAACCCCGAGGTGCGTTTTAAAGCGGCGTGGGCCCTCAGTCAAGTGGGGGATTTGCGGGCCGTGGCGGCTCTGCTGGAGGCGCTCCAAGATCCCCATGCCTGGGTGCGTTACCATGTGATCGAGGCGCTGGGCCTGTTGCGGGCAGAAATTTCGCTTAAACCCCTGCTCAAAGCTTTACACGACTCCCGCTATTTTGTCAGGTACAAAGCAGCTGAAGCTTTGAGTTTACTCAATTGCCCAGAGGCAGTTACACCATTAATGGCTCTTTTACAGAAAAAAAACTTGGATATTCGCGATAAATTGATCGAAGCGCTGGGCATGCAGCGCGATCCCCGCTGCCTGAGACTATTTTTGGGTAGTTTAAAAGATCGCAAAGCCCAGGTTCGGCGACGGGCGGTTGAGGCTCTGGGGATGTTGCGCCATCAAGACGGACTTGAAGCGGTAACGATGGCCTTAGCTGACGATTCGGCCTGTGTCCGCGAAGCGGCAGCAGAGGCCCTGGGACGTTATAAAAAAGCCACAACCCTGCTCAATTTGATGCAAGCGCTGAATGATCCCGTCAGTGATGTCAAAGTGAAAGTGATTTGGGCCTTGGGGCAATTTAAAGACATTCGGGTTTTGGCTGCGTTAATCAAAGCGCTACAAGATTCAGCCCCAGAAGTACGCCGACAGGCTGCTGAAACCATGGGAAATTACCGGGACCAAGAAAGTCTGAGCCCATTATTGCAGGCTTTAAACGATACCGAACCCCAAGTGGTGGCTGCCGCTTTACAGGCCCTGGGCCAATTGGGTGAACCCGCTGTGATTCCCCAGATTCTCAGCAGTGCCCAATCTGACCATCCTGCCATTCGCTTAATGGGGGTCAAGGCTCTGGGCCAATTAAAAGCCCAAACGGCATTGCCCTTTTTGTTTGAGGCCCTGATCGACGAAGAGACTGAAATCCGCAGTCAGGCCTGTCGGGCCTTGGGGCAAATTCAAGACCCTGATTCCTTAGACGTTTTGCTCGAAGCCCTGCAGGACAAAAATTTCCATGTCCGGATCGCCGCCTCTCAGGCCTTGCGCAGCTTAAACAATCCCAAAGCGGTTCCAGCCTTAATTGCAGCCATGGCCGATCGGCGCACATCTGTCAGACAAAAAGTGGCAGAGGCCCTGGCCCATTTTCATTCGCCCCAAAGCCTTCAGACCTTTATTCAGGCCCTGAATGACCCCGATGAAATTATTCGCATGTGCGCGGCCCGGACTTTGGGTCAATTCAGGGAGCCCGATGCCTTTGTGGCCCTCAAAAAGGCGCTCAAAGACGAATCTTTGTATGTCAGGGAATATGCCTCAGAAGCCCTGGGACGGTTTTTGGTCGATGCCCATCAAAACACCCAACACGCCATGCGCATGAGTGCCTAAAACTTGCGTTCAGAACAAGGATTGGGCCTTGCGCACGAGCAAGAGATTCTGCTCGATTAAGGGCAAGAGCCCAAGCAGAGCATCAGGCAAGGTCAAAATTGGGCTGTTTTCGCGCAGACAATAAGCCTCGGCCTGTTGCCAATGGGCGGCAATGCGCGCACTTAAAGGCACTTCTGGCCAGCCATAATAATATACCCGCTCAGCAGAAAAGTCTGGCAAGTCAGCAACACTGCTGCTCACACCTCGGGCCCCGTTGGCAAACCATGTGACAATTTCACTTTCAAACTGCAGGGTACCAGACATGAGCAGGGCCAGGCCTTGACGAGAGTCTGCCAATAACAGGCGCAAATACACGTCCGAAGCGGGCTCCCACACGAGATCAGCCAGGGTGTGAAAGCCCAGTTTTTCCCACCAAGTAGTGGCTTCGGACAATTGCCGCAGTCGCAGCGCATTGAGACCTGTCGAATGAGCTGACCAGAAATTTCCCGACTGACCTTGAAAATACAGGTCTGGCCCTTTGATCTGTGGCCACCACTGGGAGATCACCGCCAGACTATTCTGCTCTTCTGTCGTGGTTTCAGCCATCCGGGCCTGGCTTTGGCGCAAATCCCAACAATCGTCAAATTCCCGCAAAAACAGGCGTCTTCCCAGAAATGCGCGCTGGGCCCCATCGGGCACCTCAAACTTCAGTTCAGGCCAGATCACAAAATCTTTTTGCTCTAACAGATTTTCGTCTGCGGCGTCTAGACACAAGGCTGTCAGCGCTTCGGCTGAAGCCAGTTGAAATCTTCCTCCTTTGTGCACCCACTCGGCCAAATCCAGGGCTTGAGAGAGCCGCTGTGCGTTCACGACTGGGGCAGCAGCTTCGCAGAGTACCCCTGTTTTTTGCAAACGACAGGCATAGCGCTGAATACCCGCTGGATTTGGATCATTTTCTTCACTCTGGTCGAAAGCCAAAGGGGCCAACCACAACTCGAAGCCCGTGCCCAAAGGCAGTTTGGGCCAGAGATAGGCCCAGGCATCCTCAAAATCTCGCCAACTGCCAAAAGGAGTAGCATCAGCTTCACAGTGCAAAATAGAGAGATGAGGCTGGTCGGGATCTCTCTGCAGCTGAGAGCTTGAGACCTTGGGCCAATTCAAAGGGACATGTGGGTGTGGGCAAGAAGCTAAATTCAGCTTAAGCAGGGGAGCCACCCTTTCTGCTCCCAACCAAGCCAGCAAAAATAAACGCAACAAGGCGGTTTCAGTGGCCAAACAGATGGGGGGATCGAGTTCTTGCAAAGTCAGGTTTCCTGCCAAGCTCTGAATTTGAAGGGCTGGATCCGTCCATTCAAACCTGGCCGGATGTGGGGGAATGGCTTCGCTGCCCAGAATCTCGGGCAGGCCAAGCGCACTCAACAAAAGCGGTAAATTTTCACGAACAGTCTGAGCCAAATTTTGAGAGTCAGCAGGCAAAAGGGCTTCGGCCTGTTTGAGCAGCTCAGCGGGCGCAAGTTTAAAAGCCGAGGCCAGGATCTCGCTTAGCTCTGAGAGTGTTTGCAATTCCTGCGGTCCGTAAGAGGCATCCTGGCCCAACAGGGGATGTCCCAACAGCAGCCGATCGGGGTCTAAGACCAACCACAGGCCTGAATTGGGGTGAGAGCTGAACCACTGCTGCAATTCATGACTTGAGACCTGCCAGTCGAGAAAACCACACCATGTCACGCTATGTGGCTTTATTTGGCCCTCTGCTTGCAACCCCCGGCCTGAAAAATGGGCAAAAAATGCGTCTAAATCCCCTGAGGGAGTCTGGATCAACAAATGATAGCGCATGTGAAAATACCAGCCTCAAAAAAAAACTTGCACCTGTATTCTTCTGTATTATAATGGGAGGAAAAGGCGGACGCAAATCTCAATCGGTTCAAATTGAAAATAGCTGGATGATGTACTTTTGAGATGGAAGGGCAAAAAGATGTACAAGCTGGGTTTTACCGAGGGCAATGCAGATAAATTTTGGCAAATTGAAAGACAGGGACAAGAAGTTCAGCTTAAATGGGGACGCTCGGGCACAGCTGGGCAAAGCCAAGTCAAAAACTTTGAATCCGAGGCAGCGGCTGAAGCCTTTCTCCAACAACAGCTCAAAGCCAAATTAAAAAAAGGCTATCAGGCCCTCGAATCAAGTGCTTCGCAGTTAGACACGCCGAATAAATCACAGAATAAAACACCCCCCTGTATCCCTGAGGCAAAACCCATGGCCTCAACTTTGCCTCCAGAACCAGCCCCCATGGCTGAAATAGCTCCCCCAAAATCTGGTCTGGCTCCGCTTCTCAAATGGACCCCCAAATTGCGTGAAAAAGAATTGGTGCCCCAGTATTACAATTTTTCCTATCCGGGTGAAGTCAAAGTCTTGGGCCAGGCAGATGAGCGAATTTTAGCCTTGAAAAAACTGATGCCTGAATTGGAAAAACACCTCAAAGACAGCGTCTGGATAGGTGACTCAGATTGGGAGGAACGGGGCAAGGCTGCCCGTGATTGGGCCATATCTGGTCCAACCAAAACGGTTTCAACCGAAATGGCGGCAATCCTGATTGCGGTTAGCCGTCGCCGTCATGGGGTGGATTATCTTTGGCAAGAACTGGGGCCTGTCGACTGTTTACAGGCTTGGATAGATTCCCGATACATACACTCACAAGTCAAATACAGTTCTGAATATAAAAAACATGTTTTTGAGATTACCCAGGTCTCACAACCCACGCCTCTCTCCCTCTGGGATTTGAGCAATGCCAATATTTGGGCCTTGCGCACCCAACTTGCCCAGATGGAGGAAAGTGTGGCACAAGAGCTGATCCGTGCTTTTGAACCCATGCACAAATCTGCCCCTTTGAGTCTGCGTCTTGGTTTGGACTGGCTGCTATTACAGGCAAACGATTGGCAACAGGCCGATATGCGTGAATGGCTGGAGCTCAGCCCAAGTCAAACCCCCGAACTCTGGCCTTTGGGTTGGTTTCTCTGGCCATGGTTGCGCGATCAGAGCTTGTTGGATCAGATGGCGCAATTGTTTATTGCCAAGGCCAAAGACCATGCTGATTTGTGGGATAACCTCTCGCTGTTATATGAGCCCTCTCTGTTTTGGTTGCTTGAAAGAGCAGGGCATGCCGCAACCAAGAGCCTGCATGCGATGATCTTGGCTGGCAAACGGGCCGCCACACGCAAAAAAGCAGTGGCCGTGCTCAAACTGATTCACTCAGAGGCCGCCTTGATTTGTTGGGCTGACTTGCTCAAACACAAAGATGCGGGCAAAGAGGCCCATCTTCAGCTCAGTGCAGAGCCGTTGATAGCTGTGCCTATCTTGCTCCAAAAACTAAAGCTTCACAAACACAATCCCGAAGCTGAAACGCTGCTGACAGGTTTATTGCGCAGTTTGTCCCCAGCAGATTTGGAAACGCTCAAATTGACCCATGCCAAGGAGCTGATGCAGTGGCTACCGGCTGCCCCCACGACAGCTGAGGCCAGCGAATTGCCCCCTTATTTTCAGCCAGAGCAATGGCTGTTTTCTGCAGACGAAAGCAAGTCTTGGCCGATTTGCAAAGAATTGCCCCAGCCTGTCGCTCCGGCGAAAATGGATTTTTCACAGCCTATACGCGAAAGTGATCCCGCATTAAGGCCGTATATTTACGATAAACCTCCCCTCACATCTCAACGAGATGCCGAAATACTTGAGCGATTTGCTGGCTTTGATTATGTGATGTTGCATCACCTCGACTGGCTTTCCGACCCGGCAGCATTAACGTTTTGGAACGAAAGGTCCCCCCAACGCTGGAATCCCTACGATGTCAAAACAGAGGATTTAAACAGAGTGGCCATGCGCTTTGGCTTAGCGGGCCTGCCAGGATTTTTTGCTCTGTTTGAAAAATACCCAGAAGCAACTTACCCCACGCTCTGTTATTTTGACACGCCCGAAGTGCTGCCCATTTTGCTCAGGGGTCTGTTACTTTCTTCACAACGGGCTGTCTGTAAAACCTGGTTTTTGAGGCATCCGACCACAGCCTTACGGGGGTTGATTCCGCTTTGTTTAAATCCCGCAAAGGGGCTAAAAATAGAAGCTTTGCGTGCCTTGCGATGGTTGACAACAGCGACAGAAAAGTCGGCTGCGCTGCTCAGTCCCGCCGAAGTACGAGCCCTTGCTGCGGAATTTGGCCCCGAAGCCCAAACAGCCTTTGAAACCCTTTTGACCATCGATCCCTTGCGTTTGCGGCCCGCCAAGCGCCCCAAATTGCCTTCCTTTTGGAAGCCCGATCAATTGCCCCCTGTTCTGCTTAAAAGTGGTGAACGTCTGCCTTTGGCGGCTTTAGACTGTTTGGCCCTGACCCTGATGCTCGACAGCCCTGGCTTGCCTTATGACGGGATCAATACCGTCAAAGCGCTATGCACACCAGAGAGTTTGGAAGCCTTTGCCATTGGGCTGTTTGAGCTTTGGTTGGCAGATGGGGGCAGCTTAAAACATGAATGGGCCTTTTGGGGCTTGGCCCATTGGGGCGGAGCAGAAGCCGTGCGCCAAATGGTGCCCCGTTTGGAAAAATGGCCCGGCGAACGCTCGGTGCAACGGGCCCTCTTGGGCCTGGATCTGCTCTTTGCCATGGAAAATGTCGAAAATGCTTGGCCCGAACTCCACCGGCTTTCACTCAAGACCCGGTACCCCAGTGTGCAAGACAAAGCTGCGCAACTCATGCGCAAACTGGCACAAGAGAATCCCGATGGGGCCGAAGGTCTGGGAGATCGCCTCGTGCCAAAATTGGGACTCGATGCCCAAAGTAGCATAGAGTTTGATTTGGAAGAAGGAAAACGTGTGCGCCTGCAAATTGGGGCCGGGGGAGGGCTTGAAATCTGGATGAACCAAGCTCAAAAACGCACAAAAATGCCCAATCAAGGGCAGCCCACGGCCCTTAAGCGTCTCAATCAGGCCCACAAAGATCTGGAAAAACAAATCGGATTTCAAAAAATGCGCTTAGAGCGGGCCATGTATTTGGGTCGGCGTTGGCCAAAAGCTGCCTTTGAACGGGATTTGTTGAACCATCCCCTGCTCAAACCCCTGTTATTTGGCTTGGTTATGGGCCGTTTCAACACGGCTGATGAGCTGCCCCAACAGTGCTTTTGCCTGCATGCCGCTGGGCATTTTGTCGATCTTCATGGCGAGACGGTTGTGATTCCCGATGACGCTTTCATTGGGTTGGTACATCCCTTAGAATTTATGCCCAGCCTTCAGTTCTGGCGTGAGCTCTGGACCTCAGAGGAGCGGGTTCAACCCTTTGAACAATTGGAGCGGCAGGTATTTGTGTCTCCCTTGGCTGATTTGGCCAAAACCCAATTGCCAGATCCGGGCAAAGTGGCTTCGGGCAAAGTCTTGGCATTGATCAGCCAAGCTGACTGGAAAGCCCCCAAACATTCAGAAGGGGAACTCAGCAAAGAACTTGGGCGGGGACTGCTGGCTGAATTGACGCTTGAATACCATGTCTGGGCCTTAAAAGAATACCCCGAGGTGGAGGTCTTCCACGTGCATTTGCGCCGCAGTGAGAGTTGTGGCGGTGTGCGCTTGGAGCAGGCCCACCCCATTGCCTACAGCGAATTGCGCAGGGATTTGGCGCGTTTGATTTAAGCGCAGACGTCTTTGCAAAAGCTATTTTAACTCTTTGGAATGGGGCTTGGGAAAGCGCAAATACATGATTTCGGTGGCGGTCTCTTCGACAGCTTTGTGAGAGACATCGACAATCGGGCAACCCAGTTCTTCGATAATGCGATCGGCATAGTCCATTTCGACTTTGATCTGTTCAAAGTCGGCATAAGAGGAGTGGGCAGGCAGCCCCAAACTCTGTAAACGGGCTGTGCGGATATCGTGAAGGACCTCAGGGCGAATTCTGAGCCCGACACATTTGTCTTTGTGCTCAAACAATTCTTTGGGCGGGGCGACATTATACACCAGCGGATTGTTTGCCACTTTCATGGCATAATTCTGGGCCAAATACATGCAGGTGGGGGTCTTTGACGTGCGCGAGACCCCCACCAAAATGATATCCGCTTTTTCCATGCCTTTGGGGTCTTTGCCATCGTCGAGTTTGATTGCAAATTCGACGGCTTCAATCCGCTTAAAATACTCTTCATCCAATTCGTGCATCATGCCCCGCTCATTGCGCGGAGGGGTGATCCCCAATTGTTTGCTGATCGTCTGAATTAATGGATCGAGCAAATTGACAATCGGAATTTTATACAGGGCTGCCTGCTGATCGATATACTCTTTCAGGGCCGGAATCGAAAGGGTATACGCAATCATGCAGGGGCGAGACTGTTCCATGATTTTGATAATTTTGTCGATTTGCTCTTGGCGGGTGATCCGGGGCAGGGGCACATATTTGATCTCCTGGGCATGGCGAAACTGGCGAATGGCCGCCTTGGAGAGGGTCTCTGCCGTTTGCCCCGTCGAATCGGAAAGGGAATAGAGGGTGAGGGTTTGATTCTCTTCAGACATGCGCCATTTCCTCGCGTCCCATGAACCAATTGATTGCAGGTTTGCGATTGGCACCGGCTTCGTCCACACGTTTGATCAACGCTTCATGGGGGGCATGATTGACAAAATCTGGTTTTTCACGGGATTCTTTTTCAATCTGCTGCATGGCGGCAATAAAGCGATCAAGGGTGGCCCTGTTTTCGGTTTCTGTGGGTTCAATCATCAGGGCTTCGGGCACGATTAGCGGAAAATAGACCGTGGGAGGATGGATACCAAAGTCGATCAGGCGTTTGGCTACCGAAAGGGCGTTCACGCCCACTTCTTTTTTGAGATTTTGGGCTGAGAGCACAAATTCATGCATACACGGCCGGTCGCCCCCATGGGGCAATTCAAACAATTGGCTCAGGGAGTGGCGCACATAATTGGCATTGAGCACAGCATCCGCACTGGCCTGTTTGAGTCCGACAGGGCCCATGGCTCGGATATATGTCCAGGCCCTCACCAACACGCCAAAATTGCCAAAGAAACTGCGCACCCGGCCAATAGAATGCGGTAAGTCTGTATTGAGGCCAAAACTTTGGTCCTCGTTTTGCACCACCACCGGGCAGGGCAAAAAAGGTCTGAGAATATCTCTCACCAAAACAGGCCCGGCACCCGGGCCGCCTCCGCCGTGGGGCGTGGAAAACGTTTTGTGTAAATTGAGATGAACCACGTCAAAACCCATGTCTCCTGGCCGGGCCATGCCCATAATGGCGTTGAGATTGGCCCCATCGTAATATATCAAGGCCCCGGCAGCGTGAACCGATTCAGAAATGCTCAGGATATTTTCTTCAAAAATGCCCAAGGTATTGGGGTTGGTCATCATCAGTGCGGCAATTTGCGGCCCTTTGCTTGCCAGCAATTCGCTAAGATGCTCCATATCCACTTGGCCAGCGCTATTCGAGCGCAGGGTGACAACTTGAAATCCACACATGGCGGCAGAAGAGGGATTGGTACCATGGGCATTGTCTGGCACGAGCACCAAATTGCGTTCGGTATTGCCGTGAAAGCGGTGGTAAGCCCGGATCATCAACATACCTGTCATTTCACCGTGGGCCCCAGCCGCTGGCTGCAAACTACAACCGGGCAGCCCCACGATCTCACTCAGATAGGTTTGAAGTTCAAACAAGATTTGCAAACTGCCTTGAATTTGCGCCTGGGGTTGATAGGGATGGGTATTGGCGAAGCCCGGCATCCGCGCTGCGCGCTCATTGACTTTGGGATTGTATTTCATCGTACACGACCCCAGTGGGTAAAAATCCACATCTATGGCGTGATTTTTGTGGGAGAGGGTAATAAAATGGCGCATGACGTCCAATTCTGTCACTTCGGGCAGGCCTGCCGGTTTTTTACGCAAAAGACCTGGGGGAATCAGACTTTCGGTTTTCAGATCGGGCAGGGGATCTGAAGGCAAAGTCACCCCCCGGTGTCCGGATTGACTGCGCTCAAAGATCAAGGTGGTATCGTATCTACTCATGGGTTAAACTGTTTCTCCGCGGGCATCTGTGGTGTAACTCAAGTGCTACTCAGAATACCATGGGACAGAGATCCAAGGGTAATAAGAAATTATTTGACAAGCCTCCCCCGCAGCTGATATTTTAATATTAAACCATCTTGCTGAAAGATAATTAAATAGCCCAAAATGCCCACCCATTATAGCGGCCCTCCCAACGAGATTCAGGCCCTGAATGCCTTTATTAACCTGATTCGCGCGGCAGATTCGATCTCAGCCAAGATCAATACTTCGCTCTCGGACCATGGTTTGACTGAAACCCAATTCGGGGTCTTGGAATCGCTCTTTCACCTTGGCTCCCTCTGCCAAAAAGCGCTCGCAGAAAAATTACTCAAGAGCAGTGGCAATATTACGATGGTGATCGACAACCTCGAAAAACAAGCGTTGGTGTTGCGCCAACGCGACAGCCGCGACCGACGCTATATTAGCATTCATCTTACGCCCAAAGGCCAAAGCCTGATGGAAAGTATTTTCCCGGCCCACGTCAGCCGGATTACAACCTTGATGAACGTGCTCAATTCAGAAGAACAAGCAGAGCTGCGTCACTTGTGCCGCAAGCTCGGCAAACACGCCCAGGAACTCTGCTCTGAAACCCTGCGTTAAACAGCCCAAGCTGCTTTTTTTACACGGTTTTGCCGGTTCAGGCCAAGATTGGGATTTTTATCTAGAGGCCCTGAGCGAGAATTATGACTGTGAAGCACCTGATTTACCTGGCCATGGCAATAACCTCTCGGCCATTCTGTCTTTTGAGCAGACAGTCCAAGGGCTCAAGGCAAAAATCAGGGCGGAAACTGAAACGGCCTGGGTCGTGATCGGTTATTCGCTGGGCGGGCGATTGGCATTGGCCCTGGCTTTGGAGCCTGATTTAAGCGGACAGATCTGCGCTTTGGTGCTGATCTCGAGTTCCCCTGGTCTCAAAACCGAGGCCGAAAGAAGCCCCCGTCAAGCCTGGGAAAAACACTGGGCCCAGCGTTTTAGCGCTGAGCCTTTGGAAAAAGTCTTTGCGGACTGGTATACTCAACCGCTCTTTGGCAGACTCACAGATTTGCAAAACTACCTTGATTTGCAAATGCGGCGAGAAAAAAATACTGGTAAAGCCTTGGCCCAGTGTATGCTTGCGCTTGGCAGTGGCGCCCAGCCTTTGCTCTGGTCTAAATTATCAGGGTTAAACCTGCCCTGCCTGTGCCTCTGTGGTGCAGAAGACAGCCGTTACGTGGCCCTCAATCTCGAAATGGCTGGCCTCTTGCCCCAGGCAGAAGTCATCGTACTGCCCAATCTGGCCCATGCCCTGCACCTAGAAGCCCCCTCAAGCACCCTGGCTGCCCTGTTGCCTTTTTTGGAAAATCAACGGGGCCTGTTAAAATAGGCGCAGATCGGGTATATTCTTTCAAGAAGTATATGAGAGGCGAACGAGAGAGTGGGATCTGATTTATCTGCCCGGCCCGGTACCCTGCCCCCCCCCAAGAAATCAGCACGCAAGTCACTGCCAGCGGTGATCGACAGTGCAAATCGTGCTATTGCCTTGGGAGCCCCCCCTACACAAGCCCCATTGGGAGCAAGACATTTGGCCCGTTTTCATTTGCGCCAGGCCGAAGTCTGGCTCAAAGAAGGCAAGACCAGTGAAAGTCTAAAAGACCTCAAAGAGTGTTTGGCCCATGCCCGAAGCGAAGACCAGACCTTTGTTCAGGAACTCAACGAAAATTTGATCCCTTTGTTTTTGGCGATAGGCCATTTGGAAAACCGTGAAAGTCGCTTTAAAGCGGCTCTGGATGCCTATGATCGGGCCTATGAATTGGCCATTTCAGCGACCCCCATTCACCCACTTTGGCTTGCCCAGGTCTGTCTCAATCGCGGCCTGCTTTATCAGCGCATCGACAAACCCGAAAAGGGCCTTGAAGATTTTAATCAGGCTGTGCACTGCTTGCTTTCCCTGCAAGAATCCAGCCCTGAGCAGATCAGTCTCTTGGCTCAGGTCTACCGCAACCGGGGTGAATTACAAGAAAGCCTGCAATTGACAGAAGCCGCTTTAGATGACTTCACCCAGGCGATCCTCTCCCAAAACAGCTTTGCCCAGCCCCCAGACATACAGGAGATAGCTGAATCCGCACGCAAATTGGGGCTTTTGCACCAAAACCAAGGCCAATCTTCTCAGGCTGTGGAATTTTTCAGTCAGAGCATTGAAAGCTATCTCAGCCTTTTGGCCAAAGGCCGCCAAGGAACCCGCCAAAATTTGGTTTCGACACTCCTCAACCGCTCCCATGCCTTCCAAGAGCTGGAAATGTATCAAGCGGCAATCAGCGACTGTGATATGGCCTTAAATTTGGTGGAAGAGGGCCCCTACCCCCAGCGGGAGGCGCTTTTGATTCAGGCCCGTTTGGCCACAGCCCGCGGGCTGCTCTATTGGAAAGCCCAAGACGAGGCCCTGGCCCGTGTGGACTTTTTGGCTGCCCTGTATTTTTATTTTGCCCTCAAAGCAAATGCAAACTTGAACTTTGAATTGGAACTGGTCAGGCTGCATCTCAATTTGGCCCGACTTTGGCAAGAAACAGATCCTGAAAGGGCTTTGGGACATTATTTTCAGGTCATACAAGGCCTTCATTCTCACTCGCTCGCTTCAGAAGTCGCCCTTTTGGCTCAGGCTTACCAGGAACGAGGCAATTTGCTGCGCGAAACGGGCCAAGCTGAGGCCGCTTGGCAGGATTATCAAGCAGCCCTCAAACAGTTTAAACAGCTCTCACCCACCAAACGGCTACCCGTCATTGCCAGCATGGCTCAGACAGCTTTGCAATTGGGCTTGCTGACCTCAGAAAAAGGCCAAGCCCAAGAGGCCCATGGGTATTTTGACAAAGCGATTCAATGGCTTGGCCCTGTCAAGCCCCAAAATACCGTTGAACCCAGCCATATTTGGGTGCAAAGCCATTATTTCAGGGCCTTTTGCCGCGTCTTGGATCTCGACCAGCCTAACTTGGCCCTGGCAGATTTTGAGGTCATTGAAGCGGTCTGTCCCGGTTATGTCAGTTACGATCTGGCCTGTCTCAATGCCCGTTTGGGCCACTTTGAAAGGGCCTTGGACTATTTGAAATTGCATTTAAATTCAGAGTACCGGCTCGAAACCTCGGAAATTAAAGCCGATCCCGACTTAAAACCCTTAATGGCACTCAAAGGCTGGAAAGCCCTGTTTAAAAAGTCTTAAGGCGACTTGGTTGGCGGCAAAGCCTGAACAAAGGTACGAATATTGGCAAAGATTTCTTGGCGCAATTGGGCATTTTCCCAAAACAGGTCATGGCTGGCGCCGCGCACCATTTGTATCTGGGCTCTGGGAAATTTGCGTTTGAGAAAGGGCAAATTGTACTTCCAATCCACCACTTCATCAAGGTCGCCCTGTAAAATCAGGGTGGGCAATTGGGAGGGAGGCAGGCCTTCGACGACCTGTTCATTCCATTCAATCAGGGCCCTGACCCAATTGACAGGTGTATTGAAGTATTGCAAGGGATCCCGCTGCACAAATTCCATAAAATCGGGATCAGAAGTTGTGCTGCGCACAATTCGGGGCAGGTCCGAAAGAAAGACCCGCCCGACGGTAAACCCCGCCAATGAGAGTTCCCAGAGATGTGAGCGTACCAAAGGAGCAGCCAAGACCACTGCTTGAAACGGGTGTTGGGGGGTACGCAAAAGGTAAGACCAAATCCCCGCTGCACCTGTACTGTGGCCAACTGCCAAGAGAGGGTGGGGCACCTGGTTTTGGGCAAATTCAGTCACAGCTTGAAAGGTATCGGTATAATCACTGAAGTGCGAGATATCTGCCTGTTTGCCAGTAGACAGGCCATGCCCGGGCAAATCTATCGTGATCACCGCATATCCCATGTCCAAAAAGTTTTTAACCGCATAATGCTGAATTCCGGCATGGACAAAGTAGCCATGGGTCAAAAAGACCGTCCCACGGGGACGCTCTGGGCGAAAATACTGAACAAATATCTGTTCTTTGAAGCTGCCTTTGTGAACCGCCAGGTACCCCGCTTGCAGGGCATTTTGGGCAGGTAGTTGGTAATAGGCCAAATAGCGCAAATACGCTGGGGA
>JBIKWL010000114.1:0-17404 GCA_044356335.1 Candidatus Sericytochromatia bacterium | reverse complement strand
CGAGTTTAAACCAGGAATATTTTTCCGCCCTGATGGATGAATGCCTGGCTTTTGGTATTCCGCTCGAAGGGTTGCACACCGAAACCGGTCCAGGTGTACTTGAAGCTGCCATCACGGTGGATGATGCGCTTGAATCCGCTGACCGGGCGATTTTGTTTAAAAGCGCAGCCAAAGAAATTGGGCTGCGCTTTGGGATTATGCCGAGTTTTATGGCCAAACCGAGCATGAGCCTGCCCGGCTGCAGCGGGCATATTCACCAGAGCCTTTGGGACGACAAGGGCAATCGTTTTTATGATGCCAACGATCCGCAGCGTATGAGCCCTTTGTTTAAACAGTATCTGGCAGGTCAATTGTTGTGTCTGCCTGAGGTGTTGCCGATGTATGCTCCCACGATCAACAGTTATAAACGGCTGGTTGAGGGCTATTGGGCCCCAACCCGTCCAACCTGGGGCGTAGACAACCGCACCACCGCTTTGCGCGTCATTCCCGGCAGCTCCAAATCCACCCGGATTGAGGTGCGCATCCCCGGCGCAGATGTGAATCCCTATCTGGCAATGGCGGCCTCGATTGCCAGTGGTCTCTACGGGATTGAAAAACAGCTTGAACTGACCACCCCTGCAATTCAAGGCAATGCCTATGCTGCGACAGAGGTGCCCTTGCTGCCGCGCAATCTGGCCGAGTCCAGTGAGCGCATGGCCCAATCCGAGCTGGCTCGCGAAATTTTGGGTGAACGTTTTGTCAAACACTTTACCACCACCCGTTTTTGGGAGTGCAAGCAGTTTCACAATACTGTCACCGATTGGGAAATGAAGCGCTATTTTGAGATTATCTAGAATCGTTTTAGCCGCCTGCTAAAAATTGAATCGGAAGGGAGATGACAAGCCGCCCGAAGAGTGCTTAAATGCCTTTATTCAGGACTTGCTGAAAGGAACCCCTTATGTCAATTTATGGTTTTAATTTTCCCACACCGATTCGCTTTGGCGCCGGAAGCCGCAAGGAAGTGGGTCCGCATCTACTTGCTCAGGGCTTCTCTCGCCCCTTGATCGTGACCGACAAAGGGGTGGCCCAGCAGGCTTTCTTTGCTGAATTTGTGGCACTGCTCCAAGAACAGGGGTTGAATCCCGCTGTCTTTGATGGCATTTGGGGCAATCCAGTTAAGTCTCAAGTCTTGGCGGGGGCAGAGGCCTTTCGTGCTGCCGACTCCGACTCCATGATTGGCATTGGTGGGGGAGCGGCCCTCGATGTGGCCAAGGCAATTGGCGTCTGTATTCACAACCCGGAAGATCTCTTTGCCTACGAAGATCGGCCTGGCGCTTTGACTATCGACCAGCCGATCCCCTATTGGGTGGCTTTGCCCACTACGGCAGGCACCGGCAGTGAAGTCGGTCGCAGTGCTGTGATTTCTGATGATCAGACCCACCAGAAAAAGATTATCTTTGCCCCCTCGCTTCTGGCCCGTCAGGTCTTTGCCGATCCCGAACTGACCCTCGGGCTTCCCCCGCATATTACAGCCGCCACGGGCATGGATGCTCTGACCCATTTGGTTGAGGCCTTTTTGGCCCAGGGCTACCACCCGATCTGTGATGGCATCGCACTCGAAGGCATGCGTCTGGTTCAGGCCAGTTTGGTCCAAGCCGTGCAAGAACCGGGATCTCTGCAGGCCCGCTCAGATATGTTGCTGGCTTCGATGATGGGGGCCATTGCCTTTCAGAAAGGGTTGGGCGTTGTTCACTCTTGCGCCCATGCGATTTCGACCGTGGCGGATTTACATCATGGCCTGGCCAATGGCATTATGATCAGCCATGCTTTGGCCTTTAATGCCGAGGCCGTGCCCGAACGATTTGAGCGCATGGCCGTTACCCTGGGTTTGGAGCCTTCTGTTGATGCTTTTTTTCATTGGCTCAAGGCCCTGCGTGCTGAAATTGGCATTCCCCATCAATTGGGGGCTGTCAAGGTGGGAGCAGAACAATTAAATGCACTGGTTGAAGTGGCAATGGCAGATGCCTGTCATGCCTCCAATCCACGCATCTGCACACGGGAAGACTTTGTCCAGATCTTTGAAGGGGCCTTTTAATCATGACTGAAATTCATGTTACCAATCCCGCTACCGGCCAAATTATAGCCAGTCTGCCCGTAGACACTCCCGAAACAGTCTCTCAAAAAGCCCGCCAAGCGCGAGAGGCTCAAAAAATCTGGGCGCATACACCGCTGGCCGAGCGTCTTCGCTTGATGCAAGCCTTTCGCCTCAAATTGACTGAGCAGCAAGAATCTTTGGCCCATTTACTCAGCGAAGAAGTGGGCAAGCCCATTCGCCAGTCGCGCAACGAACTCAATGGCTTTCTCCAGCGCTTTGACTATTTTCAAAACCAGGTTACAGCTGTTTTGGCTGAAGAAGAGGTCTATACCGAATCGGGGCTGTCTGAAACCATCACCCAAGAGCCTCTGGGGCTGGTGGCCAATATCTCCGCTTGGAATTATCCTTGGTTGGTGGGCTGCAATGTCTTTATCCCCGCGCTTTTAACTGGCAATGCGGTCTTATACAAGCCCTCTGAATTTTCCAGTTTGACCGGTTTGGCGATGGCCCGTCTGTTTCAAGAAGCGGGGTTCCCCGAACATGTCTTTGAACCTGTGATAGGCGGTCGAGAGACCGGAGAGGCCTTGTTGGAAGAGGATTTGGATGGCCTCTTTTTTACCGGTTCTTACGGCACAGGTACTGCGATAGCAACACAATTGGCAGGGCGTTTGTTGCGTCTCGGCATGGAGTTGGGGGGCAAAGATCCGCTGTATATTTGTGAAGATGTGGATATTGCAGCCACAGCCGCTGCGGCTGCAGATGGTGCTTTTTACAACAATGGCCAAAGCTGTTGTGCGGTTGAGCGGATTTATGTGCATAAGCAAATTTATCAGGCCTTTGTTGAGGCCTTTGTCGAAAATGTCAAAGGCTTTGTGGTCGGAGATCCTCTCGACGAAACCACGTATATTGGTGCTCTGACCCGTGGTCAGGCCGCGATTAGCACGCTCAGAGCCCAAGTCAAAGACGCCTGCGCCAAAGGCGCGCGTCTGCTCTGTGGCGGTGAACATCTGATGCGGGAGGGAGCCTTCTTTGCCCCCACTGTCTTGATTGACACCAATCACGGAATGGCGCTAATGCGAGAGGAGTCTTTTGGTCCTGTAATTGGTATTCAGCCAGTTTATCAGGATGAAGAGGCAGTGACCCTGATGAATGATACCCCTTATGGCCTCACAGCCAGCGTCTATACCCCGGACCGCGCACGGGCCCGTAAAATTCTCTCGCAGATGCAGACTGGAACTGTTTATTGGAATTGCTGCGATCGGGTCAGTCCCCATTTGCCCTGGTCTGGACGGGGACAATCGGGACTGGGATCGACGCTTTCCAAATTGGGAATTCAGGCCTTTGTTCAGCCCAAAGCTTGGCATTGGCGAGGCTGAAACCTGTTTTTGAGAAGGCCTTGATTTATATCAATTGTGGGATTGACCTGGGGCAAAACGCTGATGGCTCCTAATTGTTAGACTGAAAGTGGTCAAAGAGATTGATTCTCGACCCAACAGATTTCAAGGAGCCTTTTATGAAAAAACGTGACCCCATCACCCATATTATGTCTAAGGATGTATTTAGCGTGCATCCCAAACAGACACTTTGGGAAGTCAAAGAGTTGTTTGAAAAACAGAACATTCGCCATGTGCCTGTTCTGAACGGTAAAGAAATTGTCGGGATTGTCAGTTTGACCGATCTGATGCGGGTCACCTATGGGGTGGCCAAAGAAGACATCGCTCAAAATCAAGCTGTTTACCAGTCGGTCTTTGCCGAAGAGGCCATGACACCCGCTCCTGAAGTGGTTTCTGACGAGGCCATGATTCGGGATGTCGCTGAATTATTGGTGGAAAAGGGCTTCCATGCCGTCCCCGTTGTTTCTCAGTCCGGCGAACTTAAGGGCTTGGTGACCACCACTGACTTGATTCGCTACCTGATCGAACAATATTAGATTCTAGAGTTTCTTGAAAAGCTGAAGGTAAAAACGTGCGGCTTGGGCGTGGGAGTCAATCGAAATTCGCTCGTTGGAACCATGGACACGTTTGAGATCTTCAGCACTGAGATAAACCGGTTGAAAGCGGTACTGGTTTTTACACAGCGATTGGTAGTGGCGACTGTCGGTGCCAGCAAGCACCAGTGAGGGTGCCACTACCACTTCTGGGAAGATCTGCCGAATGGTGCGGTGCAACAAGGCGAAGTCCTCATTTTTGCCGTCAGATTCTGGTGCAGCTTCTGAAGAAAAACCGCTTCGGGCCTGGATTTGAATCCGGGGATCTGCAATCACCTGTTTGAGATAATCCAGTGCTGTCTTCTGTGTGTCTCCGGGCAATAAACGCAAGTTGAGTACAGCTTTTGCTTCAGCAGGCAGGATATTTTCCTGTGGACTGCCTTGCAACATTGTCGGCGCAACGGTTGTCCGAATCAAGGCATTGGTCGCTGGCTTGCCAGATAATTGTTTCAGTAAAAGCGGCTCAAGTAGCCAGAGATTGGCCAAGGCCCATTTGGATACCCCTGTCATTTCAGGGGCCAGCCAGCTGAACATTTCCCGTGAAGTTGAGCCCAAACGTGCTGGGAAAGGTGTGTTTTGCAGCCGATTAAGGGCTGCTGCCAAAATACCCACAGCGGTCTCTTTGGGGGGCATCGAAGCATGTCCACCGGCTTGTTTGGCTGTCAATTCGACGGATAAATAACCTTTTTCTGAGAGCCCAATCAGAGCGACAGGTGGCTTCATACCTATCATACTGCCAGGCACAATTGCCAGGCCCTCGTCTAACGAAAAACCACATTCAACCCCCTGTTTTTTTAAGGCTTTGGCCAAATAGGCTGCGCCTTGGGTACCACCGATTTCTTCATCATAGCCCAAAGCTATATAGACACTGCGTTCGGGGCGCTGTCCCTGGCGTAAAAGTGACTCTGCAGCCTCTAATATTGCCAGTGCACTTTGTTTGTCGTCAATTGCGCCACGTCCCCAGACATAGCCGCCTGTGATGGTTCCCGAGAAAGGTGGATATTTCCAGACTGAAGGCGATTCAACGGGCACCACATCCAGATGGGCCAGGAGCAAAACGGTGGGTTCTTGGGGGTTTTTACCAGGAAAATGGAATAATAATCCATGCTGGTTAATGATTTGCGGAGAGCATCTTTGCCAGAGCAAGGGAAAGCTCGTTTTAAGCAATGCTTCCAAAGACTTAAAATTTGGATTGACTTGGTTTTTGTTTGAGATGGTCTCAATTTGAATCGCTCTAGAGAGACGCTGAGCCATCGCTTGAACAGGAGCAGGGTTTTCTGCCTTGGGTACAGGCACTTTTAATTGGCGGGTTTTAAGCAGCAAGCCATTGCTGAGCAGCACGGCGATCAGAGCCAATAAACAGGCTATCCCCAACAGACCTAAGTACAAGCGCAAGCGATTTTTGTTCATGTCTTTTGTTTCAGCCAGTTTTCACAGATATAATCGGCAAAAGAGAGCGCACAGGTAAATGCCGGCGAAACAGCATTGAGAATATGCAGGCTGTCTTGATCGCCCTCGATCACAAAATCCTGTACCAATTCCAAGCTCTGGATATTAAGCAATTGGGCGCGAATCCCTGGTTTGAGAAAGTGTTTAAATTGGCGGGTATCTATTTCTTTGACCAGTGTTTGGGCCATTTTTGCAAAATAGCCTGGGTTGTATTTGCGAATTTCAGAGAGCGCCAAATCTCTAAATCCAAATGAGTTTTGCATAAACAGTTGACTTTCGTACCACAGGATCTCGAGTGTTTCTCTTAAATTGATATTTTTTAGGCCTTGGTAGTTTTCTCTCCATAAGGCGGGTATGGCTGTTGGGCCGATTTTGACGTGACCATCAACGGTTTTGGTAAAATGGACCCCCAAAAAAGGCTGTCGGGGATCGGGAACGGGATAGATATGGGTTTGAAGCACCGAATCTGAACCCGAATACCCCAAATAAATGCCTTTAAATGGCAAAAGGGTGTACTGCTTACCAAAGCCAAAATCCTGAGCGATTTTATCGGCGTATAGGCCTGCTGCGTTGATCACAAACCCCGGCTGATAAATGCCTTGATTGGTGTGGATATTCTTTTTTCGTCTAAACAGATACTGGGTGTCGAGTGCGATCTGCACCCCTTTTGCCAGCAATTCGCGCTTGAGGGTTTGGCAGACCAAATTGGGATTGACTGTGGCTGTGTCAGGCGAAAAAAGTGCCAAACCCTGAGATTTTGCATTGGGCTCACGTTCCTGAACTTCTTCAGGTGTTAAACGTTCCAGGCGAACACCGTTGGCGAGACCTCTCTGGTAGAGCTTCTCTAATTCGGGATTTTCTTCAACAGATCGTGTGACCACCAGCTTACCACAGGTATTTAAAGGCAAATCCTGTTCCAGGCAATACTGTTTCATGGCCCGGTTACCTTCGACACAGAGGCGGGCTTTTAAGCTATTGGAGGGGTAATAAAAGCCAGCATGCAAAACACCGCTGTTGCGCCCGGATGCATGTTGTGCGACCTCAGACTCTTTTTCCAGCAAGGTTATCTGACTGTCTGAGAATTTTTGCTTGAGACGCCGTGCCAAGGCCAAACCCACAACACCCCCCCCGATAATTAAAAAATCAGGGGAGTGTGGGTTCACAAGCTTAGACAGCTAAAAATTTAGCCGCCGCAGCCAGGCAGGGGACGGAGTGTCAAAGTCAAATCGGGGGCGAAGTTGATCGTACCGGGTTTGACGTTGAGCAGGGTTGCCTCGTTTGGCACAAAACAATCCTCCAAAACCGTAGCCCCATCAACGAGTCCAGCTACTACCAGAACCCTTGAGCCGGTAGATACATTTTTGATGTAGTAATTATTTTTATCTTGGCCTGAGATACTACCCAAACGAATAGCCCGAACATCTCCAGCCAATGTGTCTTTAATACGTCTTTGTAACTCTGGATTGCGCTCAGATGCTGAAGGCAGGAAATTGAGTTCATCAGAAACATCCAAATAACCGATCCTGACCTTGGTTAAAATATCCGGATTTGTCACTTCTTTGCCTTTCGAATCGAGCAGCGTGAGCTTTCCTGTTACATCCCCAATGCCAAATGCGGGTTGAACCCGGAACAAGGTAATCAAGTCTGTTGAAATCGTATCTTTGGGGGGTACAAAAACACTGATACTCTTTTGGGTTTGCATCCCTGTCAACGAAATCGTCACATTCTGACGGCCACCTGGGACTTTATCTAGTAAAACACTGACCACAAAATTTGAAGATCTGACGGCCGCAGGGAAAACTTTGACGTCTCCTGCCGAATCTACACCCAGAACATCCAAAAGTACGGAAGGGGGGTAAGCAACCTCTTGTCTTATTTCTGTGCCTTCAATATTGATTTGGGCAGAAAGCTCATTCAACACTCCCAGAGAGTTGTGGTAAACAGGATTAAGAGCCGTATTGGGATTTCCATCAAGATCAAAGCGCTTACAATTATAATCCTCTTGACATCCAAGTGGATTATCTAGCGGTTGATTAAAGCCGGGGGCGCTTTCCACCATGAAATTTACCTGAACCGTCCCTATCGGTTGCAAACTGACATCTTGCAAAACGGGTTTGTCTTTGTTCTCTGTAGTTGCTGGCCCAATTTGGATTGACTTTGCAGAATAAGACGAATTGGGGGGCTCGATTTCCAATGTAAAGGGCACCAGCGGTGCCCCATTCAATGAGTATTTTCCGTTCGCATCTGTTATGGCTGAAACCGTGGTGCCTGCCACCCGTACTTTGACCTCACCGAGAAATACATTGGAATTGGTGCTGTCTTTGATGGTTCCTGTTATAAGGCGAATATTACCGATGGGTACCGTTAAGATCTTTTTATCGACGACATCTTGCGTTGTGATCGTGATTGGCAAACTGGACTGGCCCACAAGTACTTCTAATTCTGAGCTGACCACATCCAGTAAAAATTGACCAGAACTGTCAGTCGTGACAGATCTAAACGGAAATTTTTTGTCTCTGACTACGGCATTTGCCAAGGGCTTCTGATCGGGGGAAAGCAAAGAACCAGAAATACTTCTTGTTTGTTCGTTATTGCTAAACGTGGTGATCTGAATGGCACTGAGATTAAGCACTCTGCCAGGGAATATCTTCAATGCGCGTTTGTATTTCGCATCGGGAATGTCGATCAGGACTTCCTGACCTTGTGTACTGGTTGTTGTAGTGGATGCTGGTACATTAATATTGGATAAATAAAAGCGCCCAAGAGCATCAGTTTGCGCTGTTGCCAATACTTTATCGGAGTTGGATGGATCTTTAATGCTGATACTGACTGGAGATGTTGGCGGAACAAAACGACCATCGGCAGCTAGACTTGAGTACACTACGCCCGTAACAGCCGTATTTGTTGCAGATGTAGAAGCATTTGGAGCTACGGAGGCAGAGTTATTCGGGGTGTTCACCGCTGCGGGCTGGCAAGCAACAGCCATACTGCCAACCGCGAGCAGGATAGCCAAAGTGTAATTGGATAAACGTTTTGAATACTTCATAAATCTTAAAAAATATCCTCCAGGATAAACTCTCAATAAATACTTCAAACCAGCACTTTTTAAGCTTTGGTGAACATGCTTTGACTAACCGCCTGCTGGACTGGGTGACGGGGAAACAGAAGGAACTGGGACAGGGATTTCACTGTTATCACTAAAAACGAGCGACTCAAACTTAATTGAAAAATTGGTATTAAGGGTATGCTCATACCCATTGGCATCTTTGCCAAAAAGCTTGAGTTTGGCAGTACCATCACTAACACGCGGAGCGCGATTCCCTGGGTAAACCACATTACGTAAATCTGTATCGACGCTTAATACCTGAAATTGAATCTCCAAAAGCAAGGCTGCATCTGCCGTTGATTTGCTCAAGGGATATTCTTTGACAGGTAAAACGGTACCATCAGCCAATTGATATTCTATTTGAAACTTATAAAAATGAACCCGGGGCAAAAGGGGTTTGTTTTCAATGGTAACCACAGGTTCAGTATAGGTATACAGAATCGCTGGTACTCCATCAACCTGGGTGACTGACTGGCGAATGCCGATCAAGGAACCGGTTTGACCCGCCGCTGCTCCTCCTGCTTTTACTTCCGCTACAGACAATTCTGCAGCTGGAACAAAGGGGTTATTGATGTGACTGCAAGCAGCTCCTGCACCCAACAATAAGGCGGAGAGAACCAGGATTGGGAGGGATGTTTTTATCTTCAAGGTCCAGTTACTTCCTGCTGTAAAGGTTCTTAAAATATCTTAACACTATTTGCTGGGAAATTGAAAAATAGAGTTTCCCACTTATGATAGTCAATTTATTATATTCAGGCTCCCCTGTAAAGAGTCAAGTTTTTTGATCACACCTAGATTGGATCCTCCGGACTCTTTTTCGGGTCTCAGGCAGTTGAGACCCTGTGATATACTGGATTACCTCTGTTTGAAAGCTTTTTAAGGTATTTTCATTTAACTGAAAATGCCAAGGCATTCAGTCCCGGTCAATCATCTGTGTGCGATCGTGATTGGATTGTTATTGTAATCTAAATGAGACACACGTTTTAGCAAATATTTCTGAAGGAGAGCCTGAGTTATGCAATTTTTTATTGACACAGCCAATATCGATGAAATCCGTGAGGCCGCAAGTTGGGGGACCGTTGCAGGAGTTACAACCAATCCTTCATTGGTGGCAAAAGAAAGCCGTCCTCACCGTGAAATTATTGAAGAGATCAGTGCTTTGATTGATGGGCCCATCAGTGTAGAAACCCTTAGCCTGGACAGTTTGGGTATGCTCAAAGAGGCCCATGAATTTGCAACTTGGTCGCCCAATGTGGTGATTAAATGTCCGATGACGATTGAAGGGCTGAAGGCCACCAAGCAATTGTCAGCAGAAGGCATTAAAACCAATGTTACCTTGATCTTTACTGCAAATCAGGCGCTCTTGGCTGCTTTGGCTGGTGCGACTTATGTCAGTCCCTTTGTGGGGCGTTTGGATGATATCGGTCAAGATGGCATGGCATTGATTCAAGATATTCGCACCGTTTTCGATCAGTATTATTTTGAAACCCAGATTTTGACAGCCAGTGTACGCCACCCCCAACATGTACTGAGAGCTGCTCAGTTGGGCTCTGACGTTGCCACGGTGCCGTTTAAAATTTTAAAACAACTGTATTCACACCCCTTGACCGACAGCGGGATTGAAAAATTTCTGGCGGATTGGAAAAAATCTGGGTTAAGTGCTGATGCCTAAGACACTTTTTGGATTGGGTTTGGGTCTGTCCCTGCTACTGCTGACAGGCTGTGAAAATATGCAGGCGATGTGGGAGCAGCCGGCCAAGCAGATGGAACGTCTGCAAAAGGAGAATCGCCAACTACGCCAGGAAGTCGAGTCTCTGCGCGAAAAATTGGGGCGTTCTGATGCCGAAGGCGTGGTCAATCAAGTGCTTGTCGCGATGTATGATTTGCGCCATGGGCTTGAAAAATATGCACTGCAAAACAATGGTGAGTACCCGTATGCCAATAATATCAATGAATTGCAGTCGATTTTAAAAAGTTATCTGCCCGAAACCTTTGCGGTTGAGGCTGTTTATCTTGAAAAAATTCGCTCTCAAAAGCGGGGATATATCATGATAGCCAATGTCAAAGGCCAAGAAATCGTTGTCAGTAATCTGCTCTAAACGGATTTCGCTTTTAAGATGGCATGTTTCTACTTGTGTCTGGGAACGTGACGGTGTAAGATGGATGACGTGCCATTTGTAGTGAACCTTGATGTTTTAATAGAGACGTTTTAACCTTTGTGTTTTGAATAGAAACATTTTAAATTAAAAACGTTTTTAAATAGAAACGATTGATGTTTTAAATATTGGCGTTCTGAATTCCCGTTTGCGCTCTGTTTGTTAAGACAATATCAAAGTTCGCTAAGGTGTTGTCAGGTGCAGATAAAACTGCAAATGGGTGGAGCACATGCCGATGTAGCTCAACGGTAGAGCAACGGTTTTGTAAACCGTAGGTTGTAGGTTCGATTCCTATCATCGGCATCAGCCCCCACATATCCGGGAGGATGGCCGAGTGGTTAAAGGCGGCAGACTGTAAATCTGCTCACGTAAGTGTACGCTGGTTCGAACCCAGCTCCTCCCACTTTCGCCCAGATAGCTCAGTTGGTAGAGCACATCCTTGGTAAGGATGAGGTCACGGGTTCGAGTCCCGTTCTGGGCTTTTTTAAGCCAACCCAACAAATCAGGCATCCTTAAACAGCAGCCATTGAAGCAAGGATACGCAACAGAATGACGCTCCGATTCGCAGATAAGCTCGTCTTTGGGTTGCTTTTTGCTGCAGGTTTCCTGCTTCTGGTCAGCTTGGTTTTGTTTAACTTCGGCTCTGTTCTGGCCTTTTATCTTCTCAGTTCCACCATGATTTTCTCTGCTGCAGGTGTTGTTCTGGTGCGGGACGTGATTCGCAGTGCTTTTTTATTGGCACTGTCTTTTCTGTGTATGGGGGGGCTTTACGTTACGCTTCATGCCGATTTTCTGGCCGCTGCCCAAATTTTAATTTATGCAGGCGCTGTTTCTATCCTGTTTGTATTTGGGATTATGCTCACCCGCAAAGGTGGCAAGGGCTTTCCTGAGTATTCGGTGGATTTTAAGTTTTTTGCCTTTATCTTTGTCTTCCTGGGTGTGCTCGTTTTAATGGGGCAGGCGATCTTCCGCGGACAATGGCGCATCGAGGGTTCGACAACGCCGGCGGATATCAATACAGTCGCCCGCATTGGTGAGTTGTTTTTTAACCAATACATCATTCCCTTTGAAATTGCCTCAGTGATTTTGCTGATGGCGCTGATTGGCGCTGTTGTGATCGCTAAAAAAGATGAGGTGTCTGAGGAGTCTAACTATGGCGGGTAAATTTCTCACCATTGGCTTGGAGCATTATCTGGTGGCCAGTGCCCTTTTGTTTGCAATTGGCCTGTTTGGTTTAATTACTTCCCGTAATTTGATTAAAGTCCTGATGTCGATAGAGTTTATTCTCAATGCTGCCAACCTCAATTTTGTTGCTTTTTCCCATTATGTAACACCTCATGAGCTGACTGGACAGGTCTTTGCGATCTTTGTCATGACCATTGCCGCTGCTGAAGCGGGGGTTGCCTTGGCGATTGCTCTGTCAATTTACAAACATTTCCGGACTGTGGATTTAGACAAAATCCATTTAATGAAGTGGTAGCCCAATCATGAACATGCCTTTTTTAACCCACAATGCCTGGCTGCCAGCTTTTCTCCCCTTGCTTGCAGGAACACTGATTTTTATCTTTGCGGCTTTTCAGCGGCAGAATAAGACCCTGGCGATGGGACTCTCTTTGACGGGCACGGCTTTGGCTCTGCTGGCTTCACTTGGTCTTTTATTCAGCCGTATGACCCAGCCCGAGATATTGCTCCACGGCAAATTTCGCTGGTTGACCACAGGCAATTTTGATTTGAATCTCAGTTGGTCGGTTGACAATCTCAGCGCAATGATGCTGGTTGTTGTCACTTTTGTCAGTCTTTTGGTGCAGATTTATTCTGCGGAGTACATGGCGCATGAGAAGGGCGTGCCCCGCTATTATGGGGCGCTTTCGCTGTTTACCTGTTCAATGTTGCTTTTGGTTTTGGCCGACAATCTGCTCGTGCTCTATATGGGCTGGGAATTGGTGGGGATTTGTTCTTATCTGCTGATCGGCTTTTTTACCTTTAAACCCGAGGCCGCTGCTGCCGCTAAAAAAGCCTTTATCGTGAACCGGATTGGGGATTTTGGCTTCCTCTTGGGTATTCTGATTCTCTTTTATATGACCCAGAGTTTGGAATTTCATGCTGTCACTGCAGCCGTTGCTGCAGGCAAATTGCCGGGTATCTTGCTGGCTGTGGCCTGCCTGCTGCTCTTTTGTGGGCCAATTGGTAAATCTGCGCAGTTTCCGCTGCATATTTGGTTGCCCGACGCCATGGAAGGTCCCACGCCTGTTAGCGCCTTGATTCATGCCGCTACGATGGTGGCCGCAGGTGTCTATATGGTGGCCAAACTCATGCCACTCTTTGCCCAGGCTACAAGCCCGCTGTTTGGCTCTTTCCTGGTTTTGGATGCGATTGCTTGGATTGGTGGTATTACCGCCATTCTGGCCGCCGCTATTGCCGTCACCCAAAACGATATCAAACGGGTCTTGGCTTATTCCACCGTCAGCCAATTGGGTTTTATGATGATGGCCATGGGCATGTACCAACCTGTGATGGAGGCCGGGCACTTACATGGCATCGTTCCGCTGGGTTACACTGCGGGGCTTTTCCATCTGCTTACCCATGCCTTTTTTAAGGCGATGCTCTTCCTCTGCTCTGGCAGTGTGATTCATGCCGTTCACAGCAACGATATGCGTGAAATGGGTGGCTTGCGTAAATTTATGCCCATCACAGCGCTGACCTGCTTGATCGGCACTGCTTCCATTTCGGGCTTTCCTTTTCTGACGGCAGGTTTTTGGAGTAAAGATGAAATTTTGCTCTCAATGTGGGAAGCCCATTCACCGCTATTCTGGCTGGCTGCAATCGCAGCAACCTTGACCTCTTTTTATATGTTTCGGCTCTATTTCATGACCTTCGAAGGCCGCTACCGCGGTCACCATGAAGCACAAAGTATTCACGATCCCGGTTGGCTGATGAAAGGCCCTTTGCTGATCTTGGCAATTCCCTCTGTGGTTGCTGGGTTTATTGGCACTCCCTGGACGCCCCCGGCCTTACATATTCACGGCTTTTTACACTTTTCTGGCCATGCCGCCGAAAAAGGCCATGAAACTCTTGCTGTGGCAGGATTAAACCCTGTTGTGGTGGGTGTGTCTTTGACCGTTTTCTTGTTGGGTTTGGGTTTTGCCTGGGCCATGTACAGCTCTCAGCCCAAAATCAAGCCCGAGAGTCTGGCTCAGCGTTTTCAGCCCCTCTATCAAGCCTCGCTCAACCGCTTCTATTTTGACGAGGCCTATTTGTTGTTTGTGCGTTTGGGTGTGATGGGTGTGGCCCGGATCAGCTATTTTATTGACAAATACCTGATCGACGGACTCTTGGTCAATGGTGTGGGCCTGTTTACGATTGGCAGCAGCGAAACGCTCAAATACAGTCAATCAGGCCGTATTGCCTATTATGCCCTGGCTGTTGTGGGCGTTTTGGTTGTGCTGGTTCTGGCCTTTATCTGGCTGGGGCTTGGAAAGGTAGGAGTCTGATGCCCACCAATACATTTCTTTTAACGGCGATTCTCTTTCTTCCGCTTGTCGGGGCGTTGAGCCTCTTTCTCTTCCCTGATAAGGGCCGAGACCATTTTTATCATAAAATTGCCGCATTTTGGACAGGCCTGACCCTTGTTTTGTCTCTGTTTGCTCTGAGTCAATACCGCAATCTGCCCGTGAGCCATTCCCAGGATTTGGGTTTTCAATTGATAGATCAACTGCCTTGGATTCCCTCAATGCAGATCCAATACCAAGTTGGGGTAGATGGTTTAAGTCTGCCCATGGTCTTGCTGACTACCTTGATCCTCTTTGTGGCAGTTTTCGCCTCTTGGGGAATTGTTGAGCGCTCGCGCACCTATTTCTTTATGCTGCTGATCATGGAAACCGCTGTTTTGGGGGTTTTCACCTCACTGGATATGTTCCAATTCTTTGTCATGTGGGAATTGGAACTGATTCCGATGTATTTCCTGATCGGGATTTGGGGTGGGCCTCGCCGCAATTATGCTGCGCTGAAATTTATTTTATATACGGCTTTGGCCAGCGCCTTTATGTTTGTTGCCTTTTTGAGTATCTTTTTCTTCTCTCAACCCCAGACTTTTGACATGATTGTGCTGTTAAAGAACCACAACTCGCTTTTGGCCAGCTTGGCCCCTCCTTTCCAGATGATGATTCTGGTCGGGCTCTTGCTCTGTTTCTGTGTGAAATTGCCAATGGTTCCTTTGCATACTTGGCTACCAGATGCCCACGTTGAAGCGCCCACCGCAATCAGTGTGGTTTTGGCGGGGGTTTTACTCAAAATGGGTGCCTATGGCATTATCCGTTTTGGCTTTGGTTTTTTCCCCGATTTGATCAAGGAATTGGCGGTCTTTATGGCGGCCTTGGGTATGATCAACATTCTCTATGGTGCCCTGTTGGCTCTGGCCCAAACCGATATGAAACGGGTGATTGCCTATTCCAGTGTTAGCCATATGGGCTTTGTACTGCTGGGTCTTTCCGCAATGAACCCGATGGGCTTAAATGGTGCCGTTATGCAAATGTTTACCCACGGCACGATCACGGCTCTTTTGTTCATCTTTGTTGGGATTGTCTATGACCGCACCCATACCCGTGTGATTGCTGATTTGGGGGGCTTAAGTGCGCGTATGCCGATTGCCTCAGCCTTTTTCGTGATTGCAGCACTGGCCTCTGTCGGTGCGCCTGGCATGAGTGGTTTTGTGAGTGAGTTCTTGGTTTTTGCTGGGGCTTATGGCAACGCGTTAAAGGGACTTCCCCATTTCGCAATTCAGTTATTTACCGTGGCAGCTGCTTTGGGTATTGTTCTGGGCGCGGGTTACACCCTCTGGTTGACACAACGGGTCTTTTTCGGGCCGCTGCCTGAGCGCTGGCAAGGGTTGGGTGATTTAAACCGGGTTGAATTGTTCAATGTGGTTATTTTGACGCTTTTGGTCTTTGTTCTGGGCTTTTTCCCGGCACTGATCGTGGATTATATTAACCCTGCCTCTGAGCAGTTGGTATCCTTTTTGCCGAAATAGGAGTTCTAACGTGGATTTTACTGCCATCTTACCTGAGATTCTGGTCTGCCTGACGGCTCTGCTTGTCATTGGGGCAGATCTCTTGGGCTACCGTGATGAGAGCCGAAGACGGGGACTGATGGCCTTTATTGCCGCTGCAGGTTTAAGCCTGTCTTTGGGCTTTTTAATCGGCAGTTATGCCGGGGGCTATGTGGCGGTTGAGCGTTTCTTTGGCTCATTTATCCCCGACCACATGACGCTCTTTTTCCGCTTTGCACTCTTGATTTCAGCCCTTTTGACGGTGATGCTTTCTGTGCAATATGTTCAGGACAAAATTCGCCATGCGGGTGAGTTTTATGCGCTGATTTGTCTGGCCACCTTGGGGGCGATGTTTTTATCCGCTGCCACTGAAATGCTGACGCTCTATCTCTCGCTTGAACTCTTGAGCATCTCTTCGTTTGTGTTGGTGGCTTTGCGCAAAGACAAAGCCCGCTCTGCTGAAGCATCACTCAAATATTTGATCTTTGGTGCCCTGTCTTCGGGGCTTTTGCTCTATGGTCTTTCGCTGATCTTTGGTATGACGGGCAGTATTCAGTACGTTCAGGTTAACGCTTTTCTAACTCAAAATGCCCAGACCCTGGCGACCAAAGAGGGATTCTTGGCTCTGCAGCCACTTTTAGCGATGTTCTTGGTCTTGGCTGGATTGAGTTATAAAATTGCAGCGGTGCCTTTTCACATGTGGGTGCCGGATGTCTACGAAGGTGCACCTTTGCCTGTGACAGCCTTTTTATCTGTTAGTTCGAAATTGGCTGGATTTGCCGCTTTGATTCGGATGGTGGAAATGTTGAACACCCCCAGCTTGAGTCCTGTTTGGGCAAAATTGCTGATTATTTTGGCTGTTTTATCCATGACACTCGGAAATATTTTGGCGATTGCACAGCGGGATATCAAACGCATGTTCGCCTATTCAAGCATTGCTCAGGCCGGTTATTTGCTGATGGGGGTGGTGGCTCTTTCTAGTACCGCTGCGCGGGATCGTGGCCTGGGAGGGATTTTCCTCTACCTGCTCGTTTATGTTTTTATGAATCTCGGTGCATTTGCTGCAATAACCCATCTATCCAAACAGGTACATAGTACAGAAATTATTCATTTTTCTGGTCTGGGAGTCCGGGCTCCTTGGTTTGCATTTGTGCTGAGTTGCTGTTTGATCTCTCTCACTGGATTGCCTCCTTTTGCCGGTTTTACTGGCAAATTTTATCTCTTTGGAGCCGTCACCCAAATGGGCACGGGTTATCTTTGGCTGGTCTTTGTGGGGGTTGTAAATAGCGTTATATCGCTTTATTATTACAGTAAAATTATTCGTGTGTTGTATTTCGGGCAAAGTCAGCCGGAGTTAGAAATGCAAAAACCTCACCCAGCCATGATTTTGGCGAGTGTATTGGGCTTTGCGGGAATTTTAGGCCTTTTCCTCTTCCCCTCTCCGGTTCTGAATTTTGTTGCGACCATTCACAGCTTGTTATAATCTTACAATCACAAAAAAGGTGGGGTTCCATGGCTGAGCAAAAGAAGAGTGGTTTATGTCCAATAATGAGTTTCCGCGCCTCTTTCTCCAAAGATGCAGCAGTGC
>JBIKWL010000245.1:0-5211 GCA_044356335.1 Candidatus Sericytochromatia bacterium | reverse complement strand
GGGCGGGTTTCAAGCCCAAGCTTTGCGCAACCAATTACAGGATTTGGACAATTGGAAGCCTTCACTAGGCATGAAACCCGCCCAAGGTGCGGCGTTGATTCCTGCCATTTCAGTCTGCAAGGCCGCAACTTGGGCGGGTTTCATGCCTAGTGAAGGCTTCCAATTGTCCAAATCCTGTAATTGGTTGCGCAAAGCTTGGGCTTGCTCCATGCGATGGCGGCTAACTTCCAAGGGCACCACACGGCCCGAAGCTGCCACAGAAGATGACGAGGCGGATAAAGACGATGAAGCGGAGTTAGAAGACAATGAGGGGGGAGAAACTGATTCTGCAGCCTCAGGCGCAACCTCAGCTATAACTTCACCAATAAATCGAAATTTTTGGCTATTTCGCAAAATATCCACGGAAGAACTGCTGCTTAAACTGCTGTGTAAATCAGCCCGATCCTGCTCCGTATTCAAGGGGGCACTGCCCGAAGCGACACCAATGACACTGCTTTTGGCACGGTCAAAGGATTCCTGGCTTCGGGTCCGTTCAAGTGGCGCAACGCCACTGGCAGATTGTGTCGCAATACTGCTACTGGAGCTGGTAAGCGGTGAAAGGGGGAGAGAAGATGGGGTTTGGTCAATTTTAGATCCTTGCACAACAGCCTCCAAAAAAAGAGCAATTAAAAGTTAAGTATCAAAATCGACCCAATTATACCATTTCAAACAACCCTGCTTTCAGCGCCTTGATTTGCATTTCAAGCCCCACTCTTCTTAAAATAAAGTATGCTCACACCACGCAAACGCAAAATTTACACCCCCCAAGACTATATCCAGGGCATTCTGGCCGGTGATCGCACCCTGCTGGCCCGCGCGATTACGCTGATCGAAAGCCAATTGCCAAGCCACCAACAAATGGCGACAGAGATCATTCAGGCCCTGCTGCCTCACAGTGGCCAATCCCTGCGGATCGGCATCAGCGGCTATCCAGGGGCTGGTAAAAGTACCTTGATTGAGACGCTGGGGCTGGATTTACTCAAACAGGGACACAAATTGGCCGTTTTGGCAATCGATCCCAGTTCTCAACTCAGCCACGGCAGTATTCTCGGCGATAAAACCCGCATGGAGGCCCTGACCCGCGAAAGTGGCTGTTTTATTCGGCCCACGCCCTCGGGCGGCAATCTCGGTGGCGTGGCCCGCCACACCCGCGAAACGATCCTGCTGTGTGAAGCGGCTGGCTATGATCTGATCCTGATTGAGACCGTCGGGGTGGGGCAAAGCGAGGTCTTGGTACGTTCGATGGTGGACTTCTTTCTCTTGGTGCTGATTCCCGGTGCGGGCGACGAGTTGCAGGGCATCAAAAAAGGGGTGATGGAAATGGTGGATGCGGTTTTGGTCAACAAAGCCGATGGTGAACATCTGCCCCAGGCCAAACGGGCAGCTGGAGAATACCAAATGGCCTTGCATTATCTCACCTCTGCCACCCCAGGCTGGACACCCCCCGTTTTACTGGGATCGGCTTTAGAAAAACTGGGACTGGATCTGCTTTGGCAGGTCATTCTCGACTTCCAAACCCAACAAAAACAAAATGGTCAGTGGCAAAGCCGACGCGAAGCTCAGACCTTAGAATGGTTTGAACAGGCCCTGCTTGAAAATCTCAAGCAGCGCTTCTTGCACCACCCAAACATTCAGGGTCAATTGCCAGAGATCCGCCAAGCGGTTCAGAACCAGACCCTGCCGGTCTCTGTAGCGGTGGAGAGCCTTTTGGATCAGTTCTTTTCAGGCTCAGCTTGATCTGGAGAAACCGGCGCAACAGGCGCAATGGCTACAACAGGCACATCGTCTTCCAATTCGGGGCTGTAAGCCGTGGCGCAGTTGCGCCCTTTGTGTTTTGAGGCATAGAGTGCAATATCCGCTTTTTCAATCAGGTCATCGCGGTTCTCGGCCTGTAGGGGAAATTCTGCACAGCCCACACTGATGGTGACTTTAAACGATTGTTGCTCATAGATAAACTCACTGTTTTCAACACTTTCGCGCAGGCGCTCGGCCACATGTAAAGCCCCCGAGAGATCGGTATCTGGCATAATCACAGCAAACTCTTCTCCGCCATAGCGGGCAGGTGTATCTACACCATCGCGAATGCTGCCCCCCACCAGCGAGGCGACCTTTTTAATCACAAAATCGCCGGCCAAATGGCCGTAGGTATCGTTAAAGCGCTTAAAGAAATCGATGTCAAACATAATCAACGAAGTGGGCATCTGAAAGCGTTGGCTGCGTTTAAGCTCCTGTTCGAGCATGTCTTGAAAATAGCGCCGAATATACAGGCCTGTCATGCCATCGGTGATCGACAGTTCATATAATTCAGCATTTTTGATCGCAATCGCAACCTGGTTGGCACTGTCTTGAACTTGCACCAGATCGGCCGGCAAAAATCCGCCGGGTTTATTGTCGAGACTGATCACCCCCAAGACGTTCTGATCGACTTTGAGCGGCAAGCAGAGCACATTTTTCAGGCCCTGATCCATGGACTGAAAATGATAAGGTTTAAAACGCGGATCGTGAAGAGGATCATTGCAGAGTACCGCTTCGCCACTGGCCGCAACATGGCCGGCAATGCCTTCGCCAAAGGCAAAAGATATCCGCTCGTGGACTTTCACAGGACTGCTGTCAAGGCTGGGGTTGTAGACCACTTTGAGCAATAATTGCCCCGAAGAAGGGTCTACTAACATGATCGAACCCTGTTCGGCCTGCACCGAATGAATAATGATCATCAGCACCTGCAAAAGCAAATCGTTGCCCGAGCGTGAAATAATCGCTTGGTTGATTTCATCGCGAATCGTCAATTTGGCGATCATTCCTTCTTTTTCCAAGAGGGCTTGGCGAATCTCAATCCGCATCGAATCCAAGATTTGAGCCAATCTGCCTAACTCGTCTTTGGAATTGAGATAAACGGGACTGTCGAGTTCGCGGGCCTCAACTTTGCGCGCCATTTGAGACAGGAGCATGATCTTTTGTAAGAGATTGCGTGACAGTCCCAATGCCAGCAGCAAGGCCAAAATAATCGCTCCGCCCGCCATCAAAAGCAAAATATTCCGCACCGAGCCAATCACTTTGTTCAGCTCAGACATATTCAACGCCACCATCAGCACATATTCACCATTGCGCGCTGGCCGGGTTTGGCTGGCGAGGATATAGGTGGGGCGCTTGCCTGATACGAGGCCCCCTTTTTCGTATTGTTCGACCAGATTCAAAGAAGTGGTCTCGTCCAGGGTTGTGGCCAAGACCTCCAGATGTTCTTCTTTGCTCAGTATCAAGACTTCGCTGCCAGCAATTTTGCCAATGGCATCGGCCAATTTATTTGAGGCCCGAAAGGTCAATCCCAGGACGGCAATCGGTTGAGACTTAGACGGGTGATACAGGGGCAAAGCGGCAGAAATCAACAAATGGCCTTGGGCAAAACGGCGGCTGCTTTTAAAATCCCCTTTGAGAGCCGATTGCACCTGGTCCAAGGGGGTCAAACGCTGACCCTGCAAGGGCTCAGCCACCATAAATTTGCCTTTGTCATCATAGACTTCGAGCACGGCATCATAGAGCTGTAAATTGAGGTCTTGGTAGAGGGTGCTTAACTGGTTGATCAAATCGAGGTAATCCCGTTTGAGAGCCCGCTCTTGAATCGCCTGGGTCTGGGCAATGACCTGGCTTTTGAGTAAAATTTCTTGGCTGAATTCTTCAAAAATATTATCGGCCACAATCGAGGTTTCGCGGGCCCGCAGGGTAAAAAAGTTTTCAATTTGGCTCTGCAGCAATTGGGAACTCCAAAACGCCGAGAGCAGAGCGGGCAACAAAGCTGCCAGCAAAAACAGGGCAGGCAACCGAAAGCGAATCGAGTTAAGCAGCGAGATCTGCACTTTGCTTGGCCTCCTTGTACAGGCGTTTTAAGGCCTGATCGGTGAGCGCTTCCAGCTTTTCGGGGCTTTCAAAGGCCTGTCCGAGCAACCAGTTCATTTCTTGCCAGACGTATTTCATCAAAGGGGAATTGGGCATGGGCACGCCGATTTGGGCCTGTTGATAAAATTGACGTTGGTGCTCCGCCAGGGAATCATTCTGATAAAGTGAGGCCAGCACAGGTAAATTGTCCAATTCCCGCAAAGCCAATGCCTGTACTTCTTGTTGGGCCACAAAAGCCAGCCATTTTTCAGCCGCCGCTGAGGACTTGCCCCAGGGATTGAGGCCAAAACCTTTGATCCCAATAAAAGGCCTGGGCACTTGCGTTGCACTGATCGGAGGTAAAGGGCTGACAGCCAAAGGGATGCTGTTTTCCTGGGGCGCAGCCAAAGACCAGGGACCAGAGATAATTTGGGCTGTTTGTCCGGCACTGAAGAGATTGAGTGTCGCCGAAGCAGAGCTTTTGGGGGGGACTCCGCCATTTTTTTCCAGCGCCAAGGCAAAGCGAATCGAGGCCAACAGGGGTTCGCGCCGCAGAGCCAATTGCCCTTTGGCATCAAAGAGAGTGCCCCCAAAGGCATGAAAGAAAAGGGCGTGAAAATAAAAATTGCGGTTATCGTACATCAGGGGATAATGACCCGGTTTTTTTGTGAAAGTCTTCCAGTCTGAACTGGCCTTGGGAATCAGGCGGGTATTGCGAATCAAGGCTGCCACCTGAAAGACAAAGGGCATAGCGTAGATTTGCCCTTGATACGACAGCCCCTCCCGACTGAAGGGCACGAACTGATCGAGATTCTGGTTTAAGGGCTTTAATAATTTTTGTTGGGCCAACTCCCCGACCCAATCGTTCATCAGATAGATCAACTCAGGGGCACCGGGTTCTCGGGCCTCACCGCTGTAGCGGGGTTTGAGATCAGAAAAAGGCATAAAGCGCAATTTCACTTTAATTTGCGGATTTTGGCTTTCAAAAGAACGTGCCACGGCTTTAAAGAACTTCATCTCTTTTTCATTGCTGTCCAGCCAAATATTCAATGCGCTGGGGGCCCGATCCGCCGGGCGACAGGCCACCAGCAGGAGACAGCAAGGGAGAAAAGTTAACACCGAAGATCGAATAGATTTCCGCATGATTCAGTCTGACGTGTCTGAGCGAATTTGCCAATACCCCTAGAACCTAAAACCCAACTCCCCTTGTTTCAGCTGATATGGCTCGCGACTCAAATTTTGGGGCTTGTAAACGGCAAGTAGTTCGGGCAGAGAGAGTGGTTCCGACTGCGGGATCAGGCC
>JBIKWL010000112.1:0-17629 GCA_044356335.1 Candidatus Sericytochromatia bacterium | reverse complement strand
CAGAACAGGCCTTGGCTTTTTTAGAAAAGGCGGTCTACCAGACCCGCGATCCGGGCTTGCGTGGGTTACAAGCCGTTTTAGACCTGCATTCCTAAAAACCAATCTGCCAGAGAGGCAATTGTGCCTGGAGCCGCGCTTGGATGCGCAGGGCCTGCGATTTGGGAAAGGGCAAAAACAAAGAACCTGCGGGCAGACCCTTGAGCTGATCCAGACCCACCACTGAGCGCTGCCAAAAAAGCCCTCCCTGGGTTTGTGGAGACTCATCCAAATAACAATCAGGGGGGCGCTCAAGCAGACCCGATACATAACCCGCAGCAATTGCGGTGCCCAAGACCACACGGGGGCCCCCGTGAATCTGAGCTGCCGCTTCCCACGTGCCAACGCGCAGACGGAGTTGGTTTAATTCCTGCAGAGCGGATTCCAGTTCGCTGCCACGCTGGGGGCTGATGGGCCCAATTGGCTGAGCCGAAATCCGGCAGAGGGCGGTTAATTCTTTGGGCAAAAATCGGCCAAGCATGACCACCTCCCAACCCGCCTGCATCAGCAAGGCCATCAGGGTTTGCAAATTAAAATGCCAAAGATGATCAAAAATAGTCAGGTCAAAGGCTGTTTGACTGTAATCGGGCACCTGAATCAGCAAATAGCCCTCAGGATTTAACAACCGGGGCAGGGCCCTCAAATAGCCCAGCGGGTCGGGCAGATGTTCCAGCACGTGGATCAGGCTGAGTAGGTCATAGCTGCCAGGCACCGCTTCCAGCGGGCCTGAAAAGAACCGATCTGTCGGTATTAACTTGTCGCGCAGAGCAGAGGGCCGGGGCCAGGGTTCATAACCAAAGCCCAGCCACTCGGGCAACAGGCTCTGTAATTCCTGGCTAAAAAAGCCATGGTTGCAGCCCAAATCCAAACTGGCCCCCTGTTTAGGCAGTGCCACACTGCGTCTGAGCAGGTGAATCAATTGGCGCGAGCGCGGGACAGGTTGCTCAAACAGGGGTGAAAACAGGTATTGTTCGCTGCCCATTTGGGCTTCATCGAGATCATAAGCGGCATAATAATCACTTGGCAGTTCGACTTGGCTTTGCACCAGACCACAGTTCTGGCATTCAAGCAGGTTTTTGCTGCCGATAAACGGGCGACAGTCTGACCTCACCAGATGTGTGCTGGGCAGGGGATACGCGCGCCAAGTGGCTTGATGATCCCCAAGACCCTGATTTGAGACCTGGGAGCCGTGTGCACAGAGCGGACACGGGCGAAGATCCTGTGGCAATGCAGCTGATGGGGTGCTTATAGGCGCATTCACCAGCGGCTCCTTTCCCGGTTTTCCGCGAGGAATAGCTGGCAAGCGTCGCGCACCCCCACGGGCCGCCAATCAGGCAAGATTTGCCGTACTTTGGCAATTGCCAGTCGGGTGTCTGTCGGGCGCAGAAAGGGCTCGTTTAAATCTTTGAGCGAAATAGCCTCAATCAGCGCGTCGCTCTGGCCCAAAGTCTGGCCCAAAGTCTGGTTCAAAGATAGAGCCAGTTCATACCGGCTCAGTCCTTCAGGCCCGCCAAGATGGTAGCTGCCACGGGCATTTTGGGATAAAAGTCCACCTATCGCTTGCAGACAATCTGCCAACAAGAGCGGGTTAAAGATCTGGTCGACAGCAGCCCTGATCTGTTTCCCCGCCTGCCAAGCAGAGGCCATTTCACTCAGCAGAGTGCCACTTTCTGGGCGCAGGTCATAGAGTTTGGTCAGGCGCAACAGGAGATAATCAGACTCCTGCATCTGCTGCTTGAGACCGGCTTCGAGAGCGGCTTTCTGTTGGCCATAGGGATTCAGGGGGGATGCCGGGTCCGTCTCTGAATATGGGGCGTGATCGCCTGCAAAGACATAGTCGCTGCTAAACAAAACAGGAACGATGCCTCTGGCCACGAAAGTCTGAGCCAATGCCAAAGGGCCTGCCACATTGACCTGCCATGTGTCCTCGAGGGCCTCAAAACAGTCGCGCAGACCAGGCCGGGCCCCGCAGATCAATGCGAATTTGACTTGGGGCAGGATGGGCTCAAAGGCAGTCAAATCAGGGGTGTAAAGATCGAGATAGGTGTGCAATCTGGGATCGCGATGCTGGCTGTGCCAAACCTGCCACGTCTGATTTTTTTTTTCTGCTTTTTGCTGCGTTTGGCCCTGAAAATGCGCCAACAATGCCCGGCCCAAATAGCCATTGGCCCCCAAGACCAAAATACCTGGCAAGCCTGGACTGTTCATGCCTTAGGGCTCATCGATCTGCAAGACACAGCGACCGATTTGCTCACCCTGGCGCAGACGTTCGATTGCCCGGTTGATCTCGTCAAAGGGCAAAATTTCTGTCACCAACGGGCGCAAATCCATTTTTCCGGCTGCGATCAAGGCAATACAGGTCGGAATGTCTTTGTCTGGTTGGGCATCTCCCCCATGGGAGCCTGTCATCACTTTGCCAAAGTGCAAAGGCAGGGTGTAGAGCGAGGCCTGGGCACCTGCGCGGGGCACTCCCACCAAAACCACCCGGCCCTGGGGCTTGCTCAGGCGATAGGCGTATTCAATCATGGCGGGCAATCCCGTATTTTCGATCACGACATCAGCGCCCTGAGGCAAGATTTGGGACAATTCTGCCTGCCATTCGGGGTTTTTGACGCTGAAGGTGTGGTCTGCCCCCATTGTTTGGGCCAAGGCCAATTTACCGGGCTGAACATCGACACCGATGATCGGATGGGCGGTGGTCAATTTGGCCGCTTGAATCATATTTAATCCCACGCCCCCGGCACCCAGGATCACCACCGATTCGCCAATTTTGAGCTTGGCGTCGTTTTGGATCACCCCCAGGCCCGTGGTCACGGCGCAGCCAAACAGCGGGGCCAATCTCATGGGAAAACTTTCTGGCAGCGGTGTCAGGCGGTTTTCGGCCACCACCGCATATTGATTAAAGGTCGTTACCCATCCGGCATTGAGCTTTTGCCCGCGCCAGCGGTAGACCGGCGGTTGGGCTGGCAGGCCTTTGCCTTCGCGCCAGTGCAGTACGACCCGCATACCAGCTTGAATACCCAATACGCCCGGTCCTGTTTCTAATACCGTGCCCACGCCTTCGTGGCCCAATAAATGGGGTAAAAACCGGTCGGGGCCTTTAACTGCATCAATTTCGCCGATTTGTGAGCCGCAGATGCCCGAATAATGGACCTTGACCAAAACTTGGCCCACTTCGAGCTGCTCTGGCAATTCCACTTCGTCCAGAATCAAAGGTTTGCCGGTTTCGGCCAATATTGCGGCTTTCATGGTTTTGATTTGCATCAGCGCAGACCCCTATTCAAAATAGATAAACGAGTGATCACCCGTGTAGCCCGTTTGCTTAAACCACCACTGCCACGCTTCGGGAGAATAAAACGACTCACAGGTCAATTGCCAATAGAGCAAATTGGCTTTTTCTTCCTCGTTGCGCCAAGATTCCACCACCAAATAATGTTGTTTGCCCACCCGTTGCATTTCTCGCAGGGCCAAATCCAATTCAAAACAGGGCAAATTGTGCAGGGCATTGAGCGATATCACCAGATCAAATTCCTGATCGGCAAAGGGAAGAGATGTGGCTGAGGCTTTGCTTAAACAGGGTTTGACTTCCTCTTTAGCATGGGCCAAGGCATAGTCCGAGATATCCACTCCGACAACGTCTAAGCCAGGCACCGCTTGGGTCAGATCGTAGAGCAAAAAGGCCTTGCCACAGCCAATATCCAGCACCCTGTCACCCGCTTTGAGGCCATAGTGCTCGGTCAAGCCATCGGCCACTTTGCGCCAGCGCCCATCATAGTGATAACCACCATAACCCAGGTGGCGTTCGCCATCCCAATAGTCAAAGTCAAATTGTTTGGCCCGTTTTGCCGCTTCTGCTTTGGGAAAGCCGTTGACCCGGCCCAAATAATCCCGTTGGGTGGCTTTGTGCAAGGGGGAGAGAAAATCCAAATAGGCCATGTGTTACCTCTTATGCCAGTTCGTGAGCCAGATTTTGCCAATGGCGCGTGCGCGCCAGAGCTGAACGGATGCGGTCGATTTGTGCCGCTCGCATGGCCAGGGCATTTCCCCCGGCAAAGTCGCGTCTGCGTGCGGCTGCGGGACTAAAAAGCCCCATCAGGATACAGCACCATTTGAGCTGATGTAAAGGCAATAATTGCCGAAACTGCTTGAGTTGCTCCTCCCTGGCGCCCTGTGCACGCAAATCTGCCTCAACCCAATTCAGGGCTTCCAAAGGCAGTGGCACACCCACTGAGGTTAAAAAATCTGCAAGCGTTTTGAGGCGCATATCCCGGCCCGCATACTCAAAATCCAAAAATACCAATTGCCCATTGGGCCTGAGCAGGGCATTGTGAAAACCCACATCCGAGGGTGAAAGCCAAAGCTCTGTGGAGGCAAAAGCCTGTCTGCATTCGAGCCAAGCAGCCAGCTTCATTTTGATACTTTGCCACAGCGGTAGCAATTCATCACTCAGCATTTCTCCCACTTCAGGCGCAGTTAAAGCTGTTTCGCTGAGGCTTTGGATCCGTTTTTCCAGAGCGAGCAGGTGTGCCGACCGCGAGAGGCAACTGTCAGAGGCGGGTACAAAGTCCAGGGGATTTTGCTGCGGCGGATTGAGGGAATTTAAAAAGGCCAGGTATTGTCGAATCTGGCCTTGCGTCAAGTTGGTCTCTGTGAGACTCTCACCTGTTTCCCAGCTGAACAAAGCCAGCCGGGCCGCCAAGTCGCAGGCCAAAGGCCGGGGCACAGACTTCAGACCCAGCTTTTGGGCGTGTTGCAAAAAATCCCATTCGGTCTGCAGGCGTGGGCGGGCATCGGGGAAATAGGCTTTGAGTATGACAGGGCCTGTCTGGGTTTGCAAACGCCAAAGGCGGTTATTGCGGCCGCCATTGAGAACCTGTATCGCGGGCGTTTCTGCCTGAGATGTAAGGTCTAACTCCAGTGACAGGGTACGGAGCAAGGAGACGTATTCAATCGGGGGAGAAGCGGGCATTTCTGACAAGGTTTGCTTTCGAAAAAAGTCGCTAGTGAAGTATAACCCGTTCAGCGAAAATCAGTTAAAATGCAGGCATGTTGATCAACTTTGACGATTATTTTCAAGCGCCACAAGAACTGCGCTTGCTGAGCCGCTCTGAGATTCAGGCTTTGGTTTTACATTTACTGCGCGGTCGTGAAATTTGCGATTTAGAACTGCTATCAGGCGGGTATCGCAACCAAAATTACCGCCTGGATTTTGTTCCTCAAATACGCGCTCAGGCCCAGACTTCAGATGTCAACGAAGCCGTTTTGCGGGTTTCCCAGGATGTGATTGCCGCCGGGAAAGAAGTCAAGCTGTTGCAAACGCTTTCAGGTCAATTGCCTGTCCCGCGTGTCTTGGCATCAAGACAGACCTCCGCCCATGCCTTTGCTTTGCATGAATATGTGCAGGGCGTTTTGGCGTCTCAATTGCCCAAAAATCTGTCTGAATCAGCTTTGGCCTCTTTGGGTGCAGCCATCGGTGCCACCTTGGCGCGCATTCATCAAATAGAATTGCCTGGCTGTGGTTTTCTCGATGCCCAATTGCAGATCCCAGATCCCATGCCCAATTTGGGGGATGCCTGGCTGGCATATATGCGCGAAGTATTACATGGCAAACGGGCCGAATCACGCCTCGGTCTGGACCTGTGTAAACAACTCTTGCGCCTCCTGACTCAGAATGAAGCACTTTTGCGCGATTTAAGTCCCTCCAATCGGCTTGTTCATTCAGATTTTAATCTCAAAAATCTCTTGGTAAGCGAAAAAGAGGGTTTCTGGCAGGTCACAGCGGTGCTCGATTGGGAATTTGCCCATGCGGGTTCTCCTCTGGTCGATTTGGGCAATTTCTTCCGTTTCGAAAAGGATCTGCCTTCCGCTCTGTTTGAGGGATTTTTGCAGACCTATCAAGCCGAAGCGGGAACTTTACCTGTCCAATGGCGGGCCCAAGCCCGTCTGCTCGATTTGGCTGCGATCTGTAATTTCTTGGACTCGCCAGAAAGCAAACCGCTGACACTGGCAACGGTGAAGCGGGTTTTGGAAGAAACGTTGCACAGCTTTGCCTGAATTTAACCCCTTTTCAGGGTTCATCGGCCGTGTTTTGCTTCAGAATCCGCTGTTGAGCGGTATAAGTAGTAGAGGGGTTGGCTTCGCATTGTTGGTCGGTTGATCTTTGAGACCAAGATCAACCTGACTGGCGCAGGTTATCTTGGTGCCGGAATGTTTGCTGGAATGGGTGCTGGAATGGGTGCCGGGGCTCGGGGCCGCAGTTTGATGTCAATGTGTAATTTGGTTATTGAGGAGTTGAGTGTATGACGCAGATTCAGGGCCGATCGACCCCGCTTGAAATCAATGGTAAAAAGAGTTTTGCCAGTCTCGACGAAGCCAAACGTGCTGCCGCCAGCCACCAGGGATCCGAGGCGATTTTACAGCGAGAAGATGGCCATTTTGAAGTTGTCAGTCTCGATACCCCTTCGTCTTTTGAGGGGGCGGTCAATCAGGCCCAGCAAAAGCACAAAGACCTCAAATACGAGATCAGCTTTGCCGATCTTAATGATGCTACCGAACTCAAATTTGACGGTGCTGAGCGTACCGTGGCCCTGAGTGTCGATAATTCTCGGGTCGCCAATCCCCGCGCGGCCACAGGTGTCGCCCCAGATGTGATGGTGCAATTTTCCCAGCCAATGTCCGATAGCAAAATGGAACAGGCCTTTGGCCAGTTTCAAAAAATTTCCAAACAGGAAATGGAAAAAGAATTCCGCTTTGCCCCAGAAGGATCGGATAAATGGAAACTCTTCAAGGCTATGGAATTGGTGGCCAAGCTCGAAAATGAAATGGGCTCGGTCAAAGATTTAGAGGCCAAGCAGGTTTTGATGATGCGCAAGGCTGAAATTGTCGATTTGGTCAATCAGCTCAATCAAAAACCCGAAATTCAAGCGGCTTTTGGGCGGGTCAACAAAGCTGCCATGATGGCCTCCGGTGTCAATCAATCAGATTTGGTCCGCCATGCCAATCATTTACACAGTCAATCGTTTCGCAACTCATTGCAGACCCTGCCTCCCGCCATGCAACAAGAAACCCTCAAAAAAGAATTGGCCAAGATTCAGTTTTTTGATCCGCAATACGGGGCTGTTGTGGCCGGTGAACTCGGTGCACGCTTTTTGGTCGACGAAGGACTGAGCCAGTTGCGTTTACTTGACGAAGAGGGCAAAGCCAAGGTCAAGGTCAATGTTGAATATTTAATCGGCGATTTGGTCAAAGAGGCCAATTCCACTGCCAGCAATGCCTTTAAGCCCCTGCGGGAATTGCACAAGATCATGACCCAATTGCACCCCGATCAAGTGGGGAAGTTCAAAGACCTCTTGGTGCGCTTTTCTATCAATATAGAATCGATGGATGCCAAAGGGATTGTCAATGCGATCAAAGAAATCGAAGGGCTGCCCCCAGATTTAAAAAACGAATTGACCAAACTCGATTGGCATGGCGAATTGCGCAAGGTGCTCAGTTCTGTTGCCGCGGTGGGAACCTTGATCAGTCTGGGCCGCAGCGCTGAAGATATCCAAGCCCAAGGTTGGAACCTCAAAAATGGGGTCGATTTGGTGAAAAATACGGCAAGTATGATTGGCTCCTCCAAAGATGTGGCGCAAACGGCAGGTATGGTCAGTAAATGGTCAGGCATGGAAAATTTCGGCACCCGCCTCAATAACTTGGGCAAAAGCCTCGACGCCATGAAAATGGTCAAATGGGCAGGCCCCGTGGCAAGTGCCATTTCCGGCGGCTGGGATCTTTATGAAATGAGCAAAGAGATCAGCAATGAAGACAAAGCCGGAGCCTGGCTCAAGGGCCTGTCTGGGGGCGCTGGTCTGGTGGCTGCAGGGGCCGGGGCTGTGGCCGCTTGGTACGGAGCGGGAGCTACGGCAACCGCCATCGCCGGTCCGATTGGCTTGGCCGCAGTCGCGGTGGCAGCTGGTGCAGCCATCACCTATTCGTTTGTGGCCGAAAGTGAAGAGACAGGTGGGTTTCGTAAAGATCTTCGGGCCTTGGGAATCAGTGATCAAGAAGAACAGATCGCGTCCCAACTCAATCAGGTTTGGCAGGTTACAGATCAACATGGCAATCCGAGCTTTGATCCCGCAAAAGGTCTGGCTTGGGCCAAAGACAAGCCCGTCGCAGAGCGTGCACGCTTGATCAACACATTGATGGATCAGGCCACCTATGACCCCCAAGAAAAATTCATTGAGCTGCTCTTGCTTGATGGCATTGGCAAAAACAAAGATGCCCAGGGTATAGACGATTTCGACCGGATCCTTTCTCGCACAGATCCACGCAGGTTGGCGGCAGAACTCGATGATACCGCAATTAAAAAAGTCTTTGAGACCCTCCAAGTCCGCACCACCCCCGAGGCCCGTGAAGCGCTTGAAAAAATTGCCCTCGGGTTGGCCGACGGCAAACGGCTCGCACTCTTGCAAAAACCCACAGGCGCCCCCCTGGATTTTGTCAGTCAATTTTCGTCTGAAACCATCAAAGAAATGGCCGAAGCAATCATGAAAGGCATGACCTTCGGCAAAAAAGAAATTTTTATGACCCGCTTGGTGGTGGATCAGCCCAGCGAAAAATTGGCTGAAATTCTGGGACGCGGTGGCAAAGAATTTGTCGAAAAGCTGGTTTCAGAAATTCCCAAACAAGACACCGCCAAATTATTGGCGCGGTTTACCCAAATCGACAAGGCCCTGTCCGAAACCCAAACCCAATTGCAGGCCGCCAAAGCAGCGGGCCAGCCCACTGCGGCTTTGGAACTCAAACAAAAGACCCTGGCACAGGCCCTCGATCTGCCCCTGAATAATTTGGCCCGTGTGATTGCCGACCGCAGCAATGCTTGGTTTGGCTCGAGTTATCAAGACGTGATCAAAAACACCCTACAGCCCGAGATTACGCGCCACCTCAGCCCCGACACGCTCGAACACGTCTCCCGTCGTCTGATGAGCGCGCTCTTGGGCGCACCTGCCGACTCGGCCAAGGCCCTGGTGAAAGTCTTACAACAGTCCACCCCAGAACAATTTACCCAGTTGATTGGCAACAATACCGATAGCTTTATCCGCCAGGTTTTGGCCAGCAGCCTTGATGCCGATCAGGCCATGGCTCTGATGGAGCGCTTTTTACAAGGGGGTACCCAGCCCGACCGCGCCTTCCAGACCTTTGCCCTGGGCCTGATTGAAAAGGGCCACGAAGACAGCGTCAAAACATTTTTGGCGGCCCGGCCCCTGCTCGATCTCTCAGCTGTGCCCGCTTTGCGGGCTGTGGTCAGTGAAAAATCCACTGCTACCTTGCAAAACTTGGTGCGTGACCGGGCCCAGATTGCCAAAATGTCGAACGAAGAAAAAGCCATCATTGTCAAATTCCTGATGGAAGATTGGACCACCGATCGCACCGAGACCCTGATCAAAGACATTTTGGTGGATACCCACAGCCAGAACCCCAGTCAATTTAAAGAACTGGTCTCAATGATCGATGCCTATAAATTGGCCAATGAACTTGGCGATGCCTTTATCGCTGGCAAAGGCAATGCCGAATCCCTGCAGGTCTTTGAGTTGATTGCCAAAGATGGCAACCCTGGCGATTTTGAAGCCTATGCCACCCGCCTTGGGGCCGACGACAATGTCGACGTGCTGTTTAAATTTGTGAACAAACCCGAAAACCAGAAGTATATTGCGCAATTGCCTGCCAAAGCCGTACAGGAGATGTCTGAGAGCTTGATGGATGGCTATACCGGCGAGCGGGCCGAAATTGCGATCACAAAATTGTTGTTACACGCCTCAGATGGGGCCTTTGTCAAAATGCTGGCCGACAAAGACTTTTCGGCCTGGATCAGCAAAGAATTGCAAACTGACGAAGCCAAATGGTTTGGTGGCTTGCAGGGCGAAGCGGATCAACTCAACACAATCATGCGCCGTCTCGGTAAAATGGCAACAGATCAAGAGGGACTCTCTGCCAAACAAAAACGCGGTTTGGCTCTCAGTGAAGGTGAGAAGGCCCAAGTTGCGCTCAAAACCCAGGTGATTGAAGCCACCAATGCCTTTGGCTTGGCGATTGCCGAACGTGATTATGGGCGGATTTTACTCAAAACTGCAACCTCTCCCGAGACCGAAGCGGCTGTGCGCTTGATCAGTCCACCCGTGCTCAAGGCGATGATGGAACAACTGATGGCGGGTTATACGGGCGATGAGTCTGAACGGGCCATCTCTGCGATGTTACAAAAAACGACCCCAACCCAATTGCGCGATTTGACCGATAAACACGTCGGCGGCAAGGCCTTTGTCGAGCAACTCGGCAATGAGCTGACCAGTGCCCAATTGCGCGATTTGATGGAAAAAATGATTTCGGATAAATCCGTCAAATCTGGCATGGGTTTTAGCTATTTGGCTTCTAAATTGGCCAACGATCACGAAGGCGCCACGATCCGCGATTTGATTAGCTCTCGCCCTGAAGTGGTTAGGCAAATCCATCCCACGGTCTTGCAAGATATCGCGATCAAGCTCTCCAAAGGCTGGACCTCAACCGAGTCCCAAGAGGCGATCGCCAAAATTTTGACCAACGCCAGCCCCGAACAGCTCGAATTGCTGATGCAATCCAACGTGGCCGGCAAACCCCAACACGTTTCAGATTATATCGCCGATAATTTGAGCGAAGCCCAACTCAAAGGGGTGCTTGCCAATTTTGCCCGTGGGGCCACGCAAGCACCCACCAAAGGCACAGGTCTCGACGCCTTTTTGACCTCTTTGGCCCACAAACAGCCGGGAGCCATCAGCGGCGTCGACAAGAGTATCTTACAAAAGCTCTCCCCTGAAAGCCTGCATGTGGCGACGCGCGAAAGTCTCAAAGCCTGGAAAGAGGCCTTTTTGATTGCCGGGCCCCACCAGCAGGCCCTCAATCATCTCTTGGATACGGCCAAAGACACCCCCACCTTGGCTAAACAATTGGCAGGGCTCGATGGGGCAACCTTGGGCCGGGCCGTCGATGACAACCAAGTCCGCTTTAACCGGGTCTTTGGGCAATTGCTGAAATCCGGGGACGAAACCCAACTCAAGGCCCTGATCCAATCGGTTTCAACCCCCACCTTGCAAAATGCCTGGAACCAACTCAAAACTGAGCGGGTCGCTCCACCAAACGCGGTTCGCGAAGTGCTTTTTCAGCGTTTTGTCGACAGTGGCGACCTCAATCGGGCGCAGGATATGCTGCAAGGCGTCCAAGGCCTGTCTGGCATGGGCTCTTTGGCCCAAGGGCCCAATGGCAGCAGCATGTTGGGTTACCTCTCTTCCCGCATGGGCAATTTTAACAAAGACACAGCTCCCAAAGCCGCTGCCTGGATTTTGGCCAATGGCACCCAGAGCCAAGTGGATACAGCCATGAAAAAGATCCAAGCTGAATTTTACTTTGGCCGCGGAGGTGAGGTGATCAAAAAGGTCATGGACGAAGCCGAGGCTCAGAATTTGGATATCAAAGGCAAATTGTCGCTGAGTACCCTCGGTTCGATGGTGGGCGCGCTTGACTCCACTTGGACCAAAATGTTTGGCGACTATGCCAGCAATGTCAAATACGTGGGAAAATTGGCAGAGATGGTGGATGTTAACGGCAAAGCGGCCATTATCAGTGACCTGATGAGCGGTTGGACCCCCGGCGAAGCAGAGACCCTGATCCACGATATTTTTAAACAGACCACCGACCCCAAAACCTTCACCCATTTGGTCGACAAAGTGGGGCCCGCCCGCATTTCGTCTGAACTCGAAGCCCGGGCTGAATTGGGACGGGTGATGGCCTTTGTGGTTGAGCGTTACAATGCCCAAGACAGCCTCAAGGGCCGCGATGACGATGCGGTGCTCAAAGAAATCATGAATCAGTGGGGCGGCACCAGCATCAAATCCGACGATGTGATTTGGCAAATGCTCAAACAATTGGAGCGCGATGGCAAATTGGGGCAATTGCGCCAATCGGTCAATAATGGCACCCTCGATACCATGATCGATTGGAGCAACGACGCCTTCCGCGACGGCAATCTCCTTGAATTGGACGCGGAGAGTGAATGGAGTATTCGTCAGCTCAACGCTGCCAAACGTTAAGTTTACTGGGCACTCTGGTGTTCCCTGGCGCTCCCTGAGCGGAGTCAAAGGGAGCGTGGCATAATAGGGACATGGTAGAACTCCCTTCTCAGAATATCCTCAAGCAGCGCTATATACTGCAAAGCTGTCTGGCTCAGGGCACAGACAGCGCAACCTATGTTGCTTTAGACCAAGAGAATAACCAAGCTTGTATTGTCAAAGTGCTCAGGTTGGGGCAACTCGAACAGTGGAAACGCTTGGAGTTGTTTCGCCGAGAGGCGCGGATTTTGGCCAATTTGGACCATCCCCAAATTCCTGCTCTCTTGGATTATTTTGAAACCGAAGACGCCTTGAGCAAAAATGTCTGTCTTGTGACAGAAAAGGTGCCGGGCCAGTCTCTGCAGCAGCGGATCGAAGAGGGACTGGGTCTGAGTGAAGAGTTTTGCTATTTAATCGCAGTGCAGATCTTGCATATTTTAATCTATTTACATGGTTTGCAACCGCCGGTGATCCACCGCGATATCAAACCTTCCAATTTATTGCTCGACGATAATGGCTGTATTTTTCTGATCGACTTTGGCGGTGTACAAGATATTTTGCGCCCGGCTGGGACGGGGGGCTCGACGGTGATTGGTACCTTTGGCTTTATGGCCCCAGAGCAATACAGTGGCCGGTCCCTGCCCCAAACCGATCTCTATGCCCTGGGTGCCACCCTGGTCTATTTGCTTTCGGGCTTGGAGCCGATGCAATTGCCCAACCCAGATTTATTGCTGGACTTTCGGCCCTTTGTGCAGGCCTCAGAGCGCTTTTGCAATTGGGTAGAACAGCTGATCTTGCCTTCTTTGGAACAGCGTTTTTACAGTGCGGAAGAGGCCTTGGAGGTCTTAGAAGAAATTTTGCCGGTCTTTGCCCGCACCCTTTCGCTTCCTGCCATCCAAAAGGCCACCTCACAAGCTGTTTTGCGCCGTCAAACAGCAGAACTGGTTCCCGCCAAAGAGGATGCGCCACTTTTACCTGATGCCAGCTGGGTCTTGCCACTCCAGAGTCAGATTGAAAATGGGGGATTGGTGTACAGAATTGAACAGGTTTTGGCGGTGAGTTCTTTGGCTGTAACCTATAAGGCCCTGCGTTTGGGCGATCAAAAACCTGTCATTCTCAAAGAATTACATTTTGATCGGCTGCAACATTGGAAAGGCTATGAACTCTTTGAGCGTGAAATGAAGATCTTGGGTCAATTACACAACCCGCGCACGCCCCGACTCTATGATTTTTTTGAAGCGCAAACCCAGGGCCACCGCTGCTTTTATATGGTGACCAGTTTTTTGGCGGGCCAGTCCCTGGCCGAAAAACTGCGTTTGGGCTGGCGTCCAACTGAAATACAGGTGCGCAATCTGGCCAGACAGATGTTGGATATCCTCGTGGATTTACACGAGCGAGAACCGCTAATCATTCACAGGGATATTAAACCCTCAAATATTTTGCTGGACCCCAAAGAATGCCCCTCTTTGGTGGATTTTGGCGCAGTTCAAGAGGCCTTGCGCGAGCAAGGGGGAGGGGGTTCTACCGTAATCGGTACCTTTGGCTATATGGCCCCTGAACAGTTTTTAGGACAGGCCACGCCCCAGTCAGATCTGTATGGGCTCGGGGCGACGCTGCTGCATATTTTATCGGGCCGGGTGCCAGCTGAAATGACCCACAGTGACGGCTTGGGTCTGCAATTTGAAGAACTGATCAATTGTTCTGATGGCCTCAAAGGCTGGCTCAAAAAAATGGTGGCAGCCAATCCCAACGAGCGCTATCTCTCAGCCCGAGAAGCCAGGCGTGTGCTTGCGCGTTTAGATGAGTTTCGGGTGGGGGCGGAGTTAAACAGTGAACTGCCGTTTAAAGCAGATCCGGCCTTGATGATCGAAGACCTTCCCGAAAAAATGGTGGTGAATCTCTTGCCCACCTACCATGATTATAAAATCCAGCTCTTGATGCTCGGCTGTCTGAATCTGGTTGCCCTCCCGTTTTTGGCAATTGTTCCCAGTTTGGGGCCATTTTTGGTTTTGGCACTGATCGGTGGGAGTGCGCTTCAGATTCAAGCTCACCGCAAAGAAGGCCAGAAAACCCAAATGAAAATTGAGGTTTCGACCCAAGGCCTCTCTTTACAGGCTTGGCGGGAAAACACCCAGGGAAAACCCGAGATGCTCGAATCGATGGATATTCCCCTCAATGCAATCGAATCTTTTGCCCTCAATCAGTCAACGGTTCACAACCGCCTGCAGGTGCGTGTTCGCTACAATGAAAATGAAATGGCCATGTTGTGCCGCTCACAACTGCCTTTGGCCAATAACACAGAAAAAGCCCAGTTTATAGTCCAAAAACTCCAAGCAGCGGTAGACATCTATCAACGGCGCCGAAAACGCCGAAAAGAAAAAGAGCTCAGAGAGGATAATTTGCTGCCTTAAGCAGATTTTTGACTGTATCCAGCGGCAGGCCCACGATTGTATCCATGCGGCCCTCTACGGCTTCAACGAAAGCAGCTGCGCCGCCTTGGATGGCATAGGAACCAGCTTTGTCCATGGGTTCCCCCCCCGCAATATAGGCCAAAATTTCTTGTTCAGTCAGTTTGCGCATTTTGACCCGACTCAGGCCATGACCACTGTAGGTTTGGGGAGTTGGGCCTGTTTTGACCAGGGCCACACCGGTTAAGACTTCGTGCCATTGGTCTGAGAGTTTTTCGAGCATGCGCTGGGCATCTGCCGCATCACAGGGTTTGCCCAAAATCTCGCCCTCGATGACAACCACAGTATCCGCTCCGAGGACGTAAGAATTGTGGGGCTCTAAATCCGCAACTGCCTGGGCTTTGCGCAGTGAAAGCTCTTCGATTTGGGCACTTAAAACCGAGATTTGGGGATTGAGATCTTCTGGAATATCTGCGGCCCGAATGGCAAAATCCTGAATCAATTCAGACAGCAAATCTTTGCGGCGGGGAGAGGCCGAAGCGAGAATCAATGCCATGGTATTTTAGAGAGACGTACTGGGTTTTGCGGGTTCGCTGGGAGAGGGCGACTCAGTCTTTGGCGCTGGCTCTATAGCACTGTCTGTATTTTTCTCAGACTCGTTCTCTGTTTTTGACTCCGTTTTGGCCTTTTCGCTGCTCTCAGATGTTGCCCGGGTGTTCAAACTCTGATCAATTTCAGCTTGGTTGCGCAGGGTGCGATCGTTCAACAATGAGCTGTCTTTGGAGCCGGTATCGGGTGTGGTTGCTGCTGCCTTGGCGGAGCCAGAAATCAAATCCAGCGCCTTTTGATCCATGTTTTGTTCAATTCTTTGATTGGCACTGAAACGGCGATCATAACTCAATGAGGGATCAATTTGATCACCTACCACCAATTTGTCCAAATTGGCAGGTTCAAGGGTCTGTGTGGGATCGAGAATGGCACTGAGGCGATCCGCACTCTCTTGAATTTTCTGATCAATTTGTTTCAGTCGGGTTAATTTACGCTCTTCGGAGGTGTTTGCACCCGCATCGATGCTGATGGCGTTTGCGCTACCAGAACTACTCACGCCAAAAACGCCAACAGGAACACGGTTGCAGCCCACCAGAGAAGCGAAAATCAGGGTCAGTCCGCAGATTTGCATGAGGTGGTTTTTCATTGCCGTTTTCCTTTACTTAATCACTACTTAAAATTATAACATGGGCATCCGGTGATCCTGCAGAAAAATCAGCAAATTACCTTTTTCACCTGAATTCTTAAGAAACACTAAGAATACCTTTAGGTATTTTTTAGTTCACCCTGTTTAGACTGAACTCAACATTACAAAAATTCAGGAGTGGGTCATGACACAATCAATTTTTTCAGAGACGCTCCCCGAAGTCGTAGAAACCTTGCTGCAGGAGTTGGCCGGAGAAATGGTGGCAATCTATGGACGGCAGCAAGAGCCTGCCGAATATCTGATCGTTCTCTATGACGCAGATTTAACCCATTTAGAACATTTAAGGGCCTTGTACCAGCGCATCAAACCGCTGGGGCAATTTCATTTGATTGCCTATGCAGATTTACTCAATCAAATCAGCTCACAGTCGCTGCTCATCGTCGGCTATGCATATCAGATGCAATTGCTCTGGGGTCAAGACGTTTTGGCTGAGCATGTGGTCGGTTTAAGTCATCTCTCGGATTCCCTGGAAAGAGCTTTAAACCAGGAATTGAATCAATTTCGCAGGGAGTTTTTGGATGCCCCTGTCCCTTTGGCTCTGGGACCCGTGCTTTTAAATTCTTGGTTGCGTTTTGAAAACCAGCTTTTACCCGGTTTGATGTTGATCAGTGGTGTTTTAACTCCCCCACCACCGCTTTGGGAAAATCTGGCCCGGGCCTTTTCTCTGCCCCAAGAAAAGGTCTTTCAACAGCTCAAAGCCTTGACTCAACAAGATCTTGCTGAGTGCCAAAACCTCTGGCAAGTCTGTTTGGCTTGGGAAGAAGCCTTAAAAACCCTGATTTTCCAATCTTATAAATTTGCGGGACATATGCAAGAGAAAGAGGTGTCTTTAAGTCAAATTGCAGGTTTTGGCGCACTGCTCAAATAAGCTGCTCAGGTTGTTTGGCCAGAGGAAGAATGATGAGAAAACACGACCCCTGTTTGACTGTGCTTTCCACTTCAATTTGGCCGCCATGCCAAGTTAGAACATCTTTGACAATCGGCAAACCCAACCCCGTTCCCCCCTGGCTGCGGTTGCGGTCGGATTCTAAACGGTAAAAACGTTCAAAAATAAACGGCAGGTTTTCTGCTGGAATGCCTTGGCCCTGGTCTCTGACTTCCACCAGGGCCTTTTCGCCCTGTTTAAAAATCAGAATTTCAATCGGCCGATCAGCAGGGGTAAAGCGCAAGGCATTGTCGATCAAATTGATCATCACCCGCTGAAGTGAGCTTTTTTCGCCCAAAATCCAGATTGGTTTTGAAGAAGGTTTCCAGCTTAAATTGGGATGTAACAATTGTCGGGACTCATAGACTTCTTGCAGCATTTGGTTTAATTCCAAATTTTGCGTTTCGGGGGCTGTTTGCAAGGTTCGGGCCAATAAAAGCAAGTCTTCGACCAAACAGGCCAGCCGTTCGGATTCTTGGCGAATAATACTCAGACCCTCAGCCAGCAATTCGGGATGGGTGCTTCCCCGTTTTTGTAAGAGTTCAGCATGGCCCTGAATGGCCGTTAACGGTGAGCGCAATTCGTGAGAGGCATCGGCAATAAAGCGCTGTTGTTTCTCCAATAATTGCCCGATTTGGTAGAGTAGAGAATTAAAGGAACCTGCCAATTTGCCAATTTGATCGCTGGGCATTTTGTCTATTTGCAATTTGCCAAGGGTGCCTGTTGCCACCATATTTTCAACTTCATCACTCAGGCTTTCAAGTGGTTTAAGCACCTGACGTGAAAAAAAAGTTGCCATAAACAAAGATGCAATTAAAGTTATAATTAAGCCAACAAGCCAAAAAATAAAAAGTTTATTGAGGAAATAACTATTCTCAAGTAGCGA
>JBIKWL010000110.1:0-17826 GCA_044356335.1 Candidatus Sericytochromatia bacterium | reverse complement strand
CGCGGCGGGCCTTGAGGGCTTTGATCAGCTCATTGTCCACACTGGTCTTGCGCATGATTGTCGCGTCTTTCAGACGCGAAGAGGTGCGGCTGCCGGGTGCGGCTTCGCCCTCATTAAAACTCAAATTAAAATGGGTCGAGGCATTAAATTGGCCGGTATTGAGCAAACGTGAGAGATCTGCCCCCATTTCTTGGGCGCTGCCATAGCGCTCATCGGGCACTTTTTTCATGGCACGGGCCACAATTAGCTCCAAAATTTCGGGAATGTCGGAATTGATCTTGCGCAATGGATTCGGTTCTTCTTTGGCGGTTAAGATCTCGAGAATGAGTTGGGAGATATTGTCGGCTTTATACGGGCTTTGGCCCGTAAGCAATTCATACAGGGTCACACCCAAAGCATAGAGGTCGGTGCGGGCATCCACCAGCGAGGCATCGTTGAGTTGTTCGGGGGAGGTGTACATAATGCTGCCCATCACCGAACCTGCCTGGGTCAGTTTGGCCCCCTCGGTATGCAATTGGGCAATGCCAAAATCCATCAATTTGGCATTGCCTTTGGGGGAGAGAATGATATTGGCGGGTTTGATATCTCTGTGGACAATTTTGTTCTCGTGGGCGTACGCCAAAGCCGCACAGACCTGCATCGCCACACTGGCAGCCACGGGAGCGGGTATTCCCGTGCCTTGGGCCACCAAGCTGGAGAGGGGCTTGCCTTCGGCAAATTCCATGATCATATAATATTGGTTGTTTTCTTCACCGACATCATAAATACTGACAATATTGGGGTGGGTGAGCCGGGCCACGACTTTGGCCTCGCGGCGAAAGCGCTCAACGGCTTCGCTGTGTAATTTCTGAGCTTGGCTACTTTCACCGCCACCGCCCAAATTGAGGACTTTGATCGCCACGGGGCGCTCCAGGCGCTTGTCCAAACCTTTGTAGACCACCCCCATGCCACCCCGGCCAACTTCTTTTTCGATGGTATAGTTTTTTTCCAGGCTGCTGAGCAGGGACTGAAGCTGATCGATCATGGTCAATGGCTCCTGTAATTCATTGCAGAAATTTAATCACCGAATCGGCGAAGATCTTAAAATTACAAATTGTAAGATGCATTAATTATAACTCACAAATTGTAAGAAAAGATGTGTTTGCCAATCACTTCATTGTAGAACATGTAGCGCTTGAATGTTTGTCCCTTCGCCGACAATGCTTGGCTGAGTGGTATACTAAAAAAAATTCAAGATACACTTGGCTTATGATTGTTCACGCAAAAAAATGGAGTTGGCTGCGGATTCTCTTTCAGATCCGGGGCAGTGTTTTTCCCATGATCTGGCGAAGGGTGCTCGCAACCACTTTGTTTGCGGCCTTTTTGACCGGTTTGCACATCCAAGGTTGGTTCCAACTTACACTGACTCCTTTGCCTTTTACTGTGGTGGGGTTGGCTTTGAGTATCTTTTTGGGTTTTCGCAATAGCAGCAGCTATGATCGCTTCTGGGAAGGGCGCAAGCTCTGGGGTCAACTGGTGAATACCTGCCGCAGCTTGAGTCGGCAAGTCCTCTATTATTTACAGGTTCAAGATGCTTCTGAAAACCAAGCCTTAAAAGAATTTCAGCGCGAAATCATCTATTTGCAAATTGCCTATGCGCACGCTCTGCGTCAGCATTTGCGTGGACACTCATTTGAAAGCTTGGATGTTTGGCTTTCCCCCGCTGAGCTCAAAAGCCTGAAACAGAGTTCCAACCCGCCCATGTACCTGATGAATCAACTCAGTGCCCGATTGGCCCTGGCAGGCCAAAGAGGTTGGCTCAATCCCCTACACCTACCGCTGTTTGAGGAACGGGTCCACGAATTGAGTAATTTACAGGGCGGGTGTGAACGGATTATGAATACCCCTTTGCCTTTTGCTTATTCCAGTTTGATGCATCAATTGGCGGCGATCTATTGTTTTGCTCTGCCTTTTGCCTTTGCGACCCACTGGTACACACTTGTGCTGGTGGCGGTGGTTTCTTACGCTTTTTTGGGGCTGGACGCCATCGGCGACTCAATTGAAAATCCCTTTGAGGTCGAACCCAACGATCTGCCTTTGGAAGCTATCAGCCGTACAATTGAGATCAATTTGCGCGATATGTTGGGAGAAACGGATTTGCCCGCTCCGATGGCCCCTAATCGACATGGGGTGCTTTATTGAGTTTCAGGGCCGCAGGCTGTGTAACTCAGTCCCTCTTTGAGGGGTTGGAGGCCCCTTTCTTGCGTTCTCATCACAAATGGCACTGAGCGAAAATCGCTGGCGTCTAAACTCAAGATTACATCAAAATGCAAATGCGGGACCAACGAATAGCCCGTATTTCCAGAAAGTCCCAATAAATCTCCCTCTTTGACGGCTTGACCGGGACGCACCCGTGCCCCACCGCGTTGAAGATGTAAATAACGGCCAAAACTGCCATCGGCATGTTGAACATAGACCAAATTACTCAGAGTGGCAAAACCAGGATGTGTGCCAAAACCTGTGTAAGAATCTATCACATGGGCGACAATCCCAGCCCGGGCAGCATGGACCGGTGTACCCTCGGGAAGGTCAAAGTCCAAGGCATATTGGAGTTGTGGCGCTTGATGGCTAAAACGGCCATTAAAGCCTTGCAAGAGTTTAAATCGTTTGCCAAATGCAAAGGGCAGGGCATAGACCGTCTGCGGATCGTGTTTGGCATCTGCAGGCCCCATGCGAAAACGCTGAATGCGCACATAGACGTCAAAGGGCTGGGTGGGATCTGCCACGGTCAGCTTGGCGACCTCCAGGCGCTATCCGCCGGGAATGGTCACAAGCAGTGGAAAAGGCACACTCGTCTTCAAATTGAGCAAGGGCTCCAAAGCCAGATTCAGGGTCAAATCATAGGGCTGAGCATTAAATATCATCAAACGGGTCTGGTCTTGCCAGGAGGGCGGGTCAAAATAGAGGTGGGGAGAGGGCCAGGGTTCAGGTGTCTGTTGGGGAGCCGGCCAGGGCGAAGGCGATTGAGCCTGAGCAGAAACGCCTTGAGCGCCCCAGCCCATCAGGCCCCATCCCAATAACCACAAGGCCAGCATGCTCAAATTCAGCAAAGGAGGTTCCTCCTATCCAGGCTGATCCAGGGCGTCTCTGAATTTGTCATTGAGCCTGTGAATGCGCTCTGAGAGCAGCTTGAGAAAGCGAATCGCCAATTGGGGCTGTTGTTCCATACTGGCCAGAAAATTGGCTTTTTCAACCACCATGACATCGGTGTCTTCGAGGGCTGTGACCGTGGCCGAACGTGGGCGCTCGTCGAGGACGGCCATCTCCCCGACAATATCGCTGTCGCCGAGTTGTGCCAATTCCTGTTCGTGCCCATCGCTGTGGGTTTGGTGAACCTTGACCCGGCCCTGCATAATAAAAAAGACCCGATCCCCCGGTTCGCCTTCGCGAAAAAGCACCTCTCCAGCAGAAAAAGTCTGAAGTTTGGGACTGACTGACTGTGCCATACAGGTTCTCCGATCACTTTGCAGGGTACTTGAGGGCGATCATAACAAATATGTTAGACTAAGTCTAGAATCCAGATAGTGAAAGGTTCAGCCCATGCACCCTATTCTTAAATCCCTTTTGACCTTGACCTTGGTCCTCAGCGCCTGTAATAATCCCACCAACAATGGCAATAACCCGAGTAATCCTTCCACGCCAGGGCTGCGTACCTTACAAGCTCCCACCACAGCAGAACTTCAACAGGTTCAAGACAGCGGTCTGGCCAGTGCCAATACCCGCTTTGGCGTTGAGCTCTTTCAGAAAGTGGTGGCGGCTCAACCCCAAGCCAATCATTTTATCTCCCCTTTAAGCGTTTCGATTGCCTTGGGTATGGTTTATAACGGTGCCGCTGGCGAAACCCGTGCCGAAATGGGCAAAACCCTGCAGGTTGCAGGTCTGGATTCTTCCCAATTTAATCAGGCCCAACTCACCCTGCGCAAGCGTCTGATGAATCAAGGCTCAGGTGTCCGGGTCGATCTGGCCAACGCCCTGTGGGCCAAAAAAGGCACCGAGTTTAATCCCAATTTTGTCAAAACCAACCAGGACTTCTTTGGGGCCCGTGTGACGGCCTTGGATTTTGCTGACCCACTTTCAGTTCAGACCATCAATGCCTGGGCCAGTGAAAATACCCAGGGTAAAATTCCCAAGGTACTCAGCCAAATTGAGGCCCAGACCCTGATGATTCTGATGAACGCCATTTACTTTAAAGGCACTTGGACCAGCCCTTTTGAAAAAGGCGAAACAGCCCCCAAAGACTTTAAACAGGCCAATGGCCAGAGCAAACAGGTCCAGATGATGCGCCGCTATGGCAAATACCGCTATTTGCGCGACAGTGAAAACCAGTTCCAGGCCGTGGCCCTGCCTTATGGCCAAGACAAAGCTGTGAATATGTACGTCTTTTTGCCTGACAGCGAAAGCAGTGCCAATGCCCTGCTGGGCAAACTTTCTGGCGATACCCTCAGCGATTGGCTGGGCAAATTCCGCAGCCAAGATGGCGAAGTGATGCTGCCCCGTTTTAAGATGGAGTATGAGGTCAATCTTAACGAGACGCTCAAACAAATGGGCATGGCTCAGGCCTTTGACGAAAACCGTGCCAATTTGAGTGAACTGATCAAAACGACCCAGGCCTTTATCTCCCAGGTCAAACAGAACAGTTTTGTCGAAGTCAACGAAGAGGGCACAGAAGCCGCTGCTGTCACCACCGTCACGGTTGGGGCCACCAGCGTTCAATTGCCGCAAGAGCCCTTTTCGTTTCAAGCCGACCATCCCTTTGTCTATCTGATCTACGATCAAACCACACGCTCGGTGTTATTTATGGGCCTGCTCAATCAAGCCAGTTAGCCCTCTGTGCGATGCGGATGCAGAACCGAAAGGCTCTACAGGCCTTTCACAGCGATAGTTACGGGGTTTTAGCTCCCCTGCTCGACAGTCCCTTTGAAGCAGATGGGGAGGGGTTGGCTTTTTTGGGCAGACATTGGCCTTTTGAGCCACCACAGCCCCTGCCCAGCGCCAGTCGGAGCGTGCTCTTTGGTCTGCCCGAAGCCAAACAATTAAAAGCATTGCTGGATTCAGAACCCCAACGTCTGTTGATTGTGGATTCTCAGCCAGAGCGGGTTTGGGCGCAGATGATGGCCTTTGACTATGCCGAACTCCTGGCCCATCCAGCCTTGGAATTGCAGATCAATTCACCCGAAAAATTGCTCTTGGATTTTCAAGACAAACTCTTTCAATTTCGCGATTTGCAGGGCTTGGAATGGCGAGAAAGCCAACCTGCAACTGAATTGGCTGAACGCATGGCCGATGTTTTTTTACGCCAGGCTTTTCGGGTTTGGCAGACAGATCTGAGCCAGGCTCAGCTCACTGAGGGCTTGGCTGCGCGAGTCAATCGCCTCTACCAGGAACTGCTCCCGGCCACTGAAACGGCTTATGCCGCTTATCCCCTGAGTTGTGGCTCTGGCTGTGCCCAGTGCTGTCACAAAGGGGTGGGCAGCTTACTCATGCTCACACCCGGTGAATGGCTTGTGCTCTGGCAGGTTTTAAATGAATGGCCCCAGGCCCAACAAGCGGAATTTGCCAAGCAATTTGCTGGCTGGGCCCAAAAGGAAACCGAACTTCTCCACACGCTCCTGCATTTTTTTGATGCCGGAATGGACGATGTACAGACCCCTGAATTTTCAATCAAACACCTGGAGTTGATTGTCTCGCAACAGGATCAGGCCTGTTTTTTATTGGATCCAGAGACCCAGACTTGCCGGGCCTATGCGGGACGCCCTCTGACCTGTCGCCTGTTTGGGGTCGGCCATTTTTATGGCAATACGCCATATACCTGTGATTTGGACTGGGAGAGACACGAGCAAATCTTGCTCCGGGAAGGCCGAGACAGTCATTTGCTCAAAGCCGAGGATTGGAAACAGGCTTTGCGCCAACTCCACAGGCATTTTCCGTATAAAATGCCCATGGCCCTCTGGCTTGTGAGTCATCTCGATTTCCACAACGGACATTGGCTTTCTTCTCCCCGCTTGGCATATGCCCAGTTTCAGGCTTTGCTCGAAAAGGACGCGTTGGAAGCTCACATCTCAGGCCTAAACAGGCCTAACGCAGTCTAAAGCGGCACAGAGGACGAGGTCTCGTTGGCTAAATAACCCAGGGCCTTGGCGCTGGCCAGAGCCACGTCTGCCAGTTTGAGGGGATAGGTATCCGGGTGTTCCGCGGTGGCCCCCGTAATACAGGCGGTGAAAGCCAGAACATGGCGCATCAGCTCTTCGCCATTTTGGTAATCAATCTGAGCCCCAAGCTCGTCTTTAAGCGCAAAGAGCACATCGACAGCTGTCGCCAAGCGATTTTGCTCACTGGCGGCCAACCATTCTTCAATTGTTTTATCGTGAAGATTTCCGCCCTCCCACCAACGGGAGTGCGCCTCGGAGGTGCTACTCATGGGCTTTATTATCGCACGAAAAGGTGGCTTTCAACAGTGCTCCCTCACACCGATTTCTGCGCTGCTCAGTCCCAATTGCAGGCCTGAGGCAAAAATGCCGACCAACCCAGAAAATATTTTGCGCTCTGTGCCCAGGCCTTGTATAATAGCCTCTAGTCTTATTTACCTATTCCACACGCCACCGGGAAAAAACGCAGAGATCATCATGAAACGCTATACTTTGGGATTGTTAATGGCCGCTTTGGCTCTCACCGCCTGCTCAGAAGGGGACATGGAGCTACACGGAAAAATGACCACCATTCAATATCTGGGTAAGACCTGTTGGGTGTTTCAAGACGATAACCACAATTATTATGAAGTGATCACCCCCAGCGTAGAGATTCTCAAAGACGGTCTGCACATGAGCGTGCGCGCCTTTGAAGTCAATAGCAAAACCCTCTGCAATCTGCCCACCGTGATCGAAATTTACGAGTTTCGCCCAGACCACAGCAAAGACATGTAGCGTTTATGCCGCGCTGGCTGCTGCAGCAGGACCCGCCCCTGGCAGGAGAGGTCAATATGGCCCGCGACCGTGCCATCTATACCCATTTTTCTGAATTTAACTGTGATGGTCTTTTGCGCTTTTTTACCTGGGATCGCCCCACCCTTTCGCTGGGACGCTTTCAAACGGATCCCGACTTGGAAAAGCGCTGCATTGAGATGGCGCTGCCGGTGGTGCGGCGTCCCACAGGTGGGCAGGCCATTTTGCATGGCAGCGATCTCTGCTGGAGTGTGATCAGCCATGCCCAAGGGCCGCTGGGCAAAGATCTACATGCCACGTATCAGCAGATCTCCCGCGTGGCGATTAACGCCTTGGCACAATTGGGTCTCAGCTTGCAAATGCCCGAAAAACAGCAAGATTATCGCAGGCAGGCCTCCTGTTTTGCCAGCTTGACCCCGGCAGATCTGGAGATTGCAGGCCAGAAGCTGATTGGCTCAGCTCAAATGCGCAATCGGCGCGTGTTTTTGCAGCAGAGCAGTTTGAGCCTGTCTGCCCCGGCTTTACTGCAGCGCGTTTTTCCAGACAGCCCAGACGGCTCAGACAGTCAAACCCGCTCCCAGACCAGTCTGGCTGATTGGCTGCCAGAGATCTCTCTTGACGTGTTGATTTCAAATTTAAGCCAGGCTTTTGCTCAGGAGCTAGATTTGGAATTTGAAAGCGCTGACGCGCTGGTTGCGGCTTATTCTTGAGCCTATTTTTTTTGCCTATTTTTGAGCCTGTTTTTGCCGCTCTTTTTGAAGTTTGGCCTGGGCCCGCTCCCATTGGCGCTGCCGTTCCCGCGCCCGCGCTTTTTGGCTTTCGCTGCGCTCAGCAAAACAGGCGGGACAACTGACCCCGGCTTCATACTCAGGGCTTAAACGCTCGGCATCGCCCACCGGCTCGCCACAGCCCATACACATGGCGTAATGACCGGTTTGTACGCCGTCTTCCACGGCCACACGCTGATCAAAGACAAAACACTCGCCTTCCCAGAGGCTCTCTTCGGCAGGTACCTGCTCGAGGTATTTGAGAATACCCCCTTCGAGGTGGTAGACATGTTCAAAGCCCTGATCGAGCAGGTAGGCTGAGGCCTTTTCGCAGCGAATGCCGCCGGTGCAAAACATCGCCACTTTGCGGTGCATCTGCGGATCGAGTTGGCGCTGAACATAAGCGGGAAACTCGCTAAAACTGGCGGTCTGGGGATCTATCGCCCCTTTAAAACTGCCAATTTTGACCTCGTAGCCATTGCGGGTGTCCAACACGAGCACCTCGGGATCGCTGATCAGGGCATTCCAGGCTTCGGGTTTGACATATTGCCCCACCCGTTGGGTCGGATCCACGGGCACGCCCAAGGTGACAATTTCGCGCTTGAGCCGAACCTTTAAACGCTTAAACGGCAAGGTCTCAGCCTCTGACCATTTGGCTTCCAGGCCTGCCAAGCGGGGGTCTTGGCCCAGGTAAGTCAGCAATGTTTCCAGGGCCTGACGGGAACCTGTAACTGTGGCGTTGATGCCCTCTACAGCCAACAGAATCGAGCCTTTGATTCCCAAAGCCAGACACTGCTCACGCAAGGGGGCTTGCAGAGCCGTGTAATCGGGCAGTGAAACAAAGCGATAAAAAGTGGCAATGGCAAAAGACATGGCGGTTTCTCCCTGCGACGAGCTGAGGGCAGTGTACCCCTTAAAAAAGCCGGAAGGCCAGATGAAAGGTCCGATGAAAGACCCGATTTTTGTCTGGTCTCACCGCTACAAAAATTCCAAAAGACAGAGACGCGTTGCTGAAAAGACCAAGTCAGCTGCTATAATTAGGATCTTGTTTGGGCGAGAAAAAACAGTTTTGCCCTTAAGCGAGATCAAAGCGAGATCAAAGCGAGATCAAGCTGACTGCGCAGCTTATCCCGCAAAAGACGAAGAGAAACACTGATTGAATCAATATTGCCTGTAAATATCAACCGGAGGCCCCCATGACCACACCCGAAATCCCCCAGAAAGCCCCTTATGTTTTGGATATGGAGCCCGGCAGCTATTTCTGGTGTGCCTGTGGCAAGTCTCAGAACCAGCCCTATTGTGATGGTTCCCATGCCGGCACCGGCTTGCGGCCTGTGCGCGCAGAAATCACTGAGAGCAAAAAAGTCGCTTGGTGTGGCTGCAAACACAGCGAAAACAAGCCCTTTTGCGATGGCAGCCACCGCAAATTGCCCTGATCTCAAAACGCTGTGCGTTTTGATCCGCCCCTGATTCCTGGCCGATTAATCCAGCGCTACAAGCGTTTTTTGGCCGATGTTCAACTCGATACTGGCGAAGTGGTTACGGCCCATTGCCCGAATCCGGGCAGCATGAAGAGCTGCCAAGCCCCCGGCTGGGAAGTGCGCCTGAGTTACAACCCCAGCCCCAAGCGCAAATTGGCTTATACTCTGGAAATGGTCCACAATGGCGAAGTCTGGATCAGCGTCAATACCAGTCGCACCAATGCCTTGGTCAAAGAGGCTCTCGAAGCGAAAAGGATCCCCGAGTTGGCAGATTATTCGCAGATTCGGCCCGAGGTCAAATATGGCGAAAAGAGCCGGGTCGACTTTCTGCTTACTCAAACGGGCCATCCCGATTGTTATTTAGAGGTCAAACAGGTCAGTTTGCGCGTTGACGACGATTTGGCTTTCCCCGATGCGGTCAGCGAGCGGGCGCGCAAACATCTGGGGGATTTACTGGCTGTGCAAGCCCAAGGCGCACGGGCCGTGCTGCTGTTTGTGATCAGCCGCGGAGATGGTTTGCACTTTCGCCCCGCCCACGAAATCGACCCCGCTTATGCCCAAGCCCTTGCAAAGGCTCAGGAACAGGGGCTGGAAGTGTTGGTTTACCGAGCGGAGGTCAGCCCCGAAGGGGTGAGGATTGGGGAGCTGTTTTAGGTTTTAGGCGGGGCGTGTGGGTGGGTTGTTTTGAAGCTCCTGCCAGATCTCCCGCAACCAGCCTGCAATCTGCAGTTCACGCTCCATGGCAGCAACGACGTCAAACCCGGCATCGTCAGCATGGTCTTCCCAGAGCCAGAGGGCACTTAAAACGGTTTGTGCATAGCCCCAGCCTGCTATGCGCGTGGGGGAAAGTGCCAAGGCTTTTGCAAAGCCCTGAATGCGTTGGTGCAACAAGGACACGGGATCTGGCTGATGGGTGAGATAATTGCGCAGATATGCTGCGGGCTCAAAGGCTGGATCTCCAACCCGGCCATGGGGATCTATCGCGAGATAATCACCCTTTGGACCCAAAAGCAGGTTATCTGGATGTAAGTCAGCGTGTAAGAGCACCTGTTTGCAGGGCTCGGCTGACCAACGCAAATACAGTTCCTGGGCCTCGCTCCAGCGTTCGGGTGCCAGTGGGCTGCCGGGACCGATACGGGCAAAGCCCTGAGCCCAGGCCTGCAGATTCGGCTGATCCGATGGCTGGTTTTGCCAAAGCTGCAACATGGTCAGGGCTGCCAGATTCAGCGCCTCGGACTCAGCTCCGCATGCATCCCCGCGCAACAAAACCGCTGCCAAAAGTGACCCCGGATCTAGCCGTTCCAATAAGAGCGCTCCTCGCTCCGGGTCCGATGCAATCAAACGGGCGGCGCCCCGGCCCCCATAATCGCGTAAAGTCTGTATCTCCAGCTGGCAGTCCCGATCGGGGGGGCGCAGCTTGAGCACCCAGGCCTCTCCTTGCGGCCCCAGCACGGGGCAAACCCAATGATAAGAGCGTGGGTAAACAGGCTCTAACAGAGTCAACCCCCATTGCTGGCAGAAATATCCTGGCGCAGCGACTACTCCAGCCACTCGCCCACAGCCTGTTCAAAGGCCTTGAGATTTTTCGCCAGGGGCTTGAGGCAGTGCAGCCAGAAGGTCGGTTCACCCAAATCCAGGCCCATGTGTTTCTGGACCAGATCTTCGGCTGTCATGCGGCCCGTGTCTTGGAGCAGGTTGACGTAGAAATTGTAAAAGTCGGCTCCCCGCTGTTCTTTTTCGGCATAGATGCCCTGGGAGAACAAATAGCCAAAGGTATAGGGGAAATTGTAAAAGCTCGGTTCGACGATGTAAAAATGCAGCTTGCTGGCCCAGAACATTTCATCTGCGGCAGAGGTGCTATCGCCGTGCCACTCATTCCAAACCGTGCGCATCAGATCGCGGAAGTCTTGAGGGGAATAGCTGCGCTCGCTGCGGCCTTCGTAAAAGCGCTTTTCAAATTCGTAGCGGGTCGGAATATTGAGGGTGAAACGGGGAATCGAACTGATCTCTTGCCAAAGAATCTCGAGTTTTTCGGCAGGGGTTTGGCAGCGCTGCAAGAGAAAATTGCGCACCACGGTTTCCGCAAAGGTACTGGCGGTTTCTGCCAATGTCATCGGGTAATGGGTTTGCTCTTGCACCATTTCACGCATGGCCCAAGAGTGAAAGGCATGGCCAAGTTCGTGGGCCAAAACAATCATGTCGACACTGCTGCCGAGATAGGTCATAAACACCCGTGGGTTGCGCGAGCGGGGGAAACCCGAGCAATAGGCACCAGGGGTTTTGTTGGGAGCCGCCGCAGCGTCGATCCAACGTTTGTCGGCCATCATGCGGGCAAAGGCCCCCATTTCGGGATTGACCTCGTTAAAAGCCTCTTCAATCATTTCCATCGCCTGGGGGAATGTGATGTGGCGCCGGGCGTGGCCAAAAGCGGGCGACGAAGCATTCACATCCCAAGGATCCAAGCGGGGTTTGTCGATCAGACGGGCCATCAAGTGAAAGGCCTGTTGGCCCAGGTGTTTTTGCTCTTTGACGACCTGCATCATGGTTTCGAGGGTGGGTTTGCTGATGCGATTGAGGTGCAGAGGCTCATCGAGGAAATGCACCGATTCGGTGTGAGAGCGCCGCTTCACCAGTTCTAACCGCCAACCGGCAAGTGAGTTGAGAATGGCTGCACAGCTCTCTTCGTGCTGAGCAAAGACCTGATTCAAACCCATGTAGGCTTTTTTGCGCAGCACTTCACTGTTTTCGCCCAACAGCGATTGCAAACGGGCAATACCAACGGTTTCGCGTTCACCGCGCTCGTTTTCAAATTCATACGAAACTGAGCCTGTGATATTGCTATAGAGATTGCTCCAGGCATTGGGGCCATCGAGACTGAGCGAGGTGATCAGGTTTTCTTCGGGCAAGCCCAACAAGCGCTTGTTCAAGCGGCGGCCATACCTGAGTTGAAAGAGACTGTTTTGCACAGCTTCACCGCTGAGATAGTCTTGATAGACGGCATCTGAGGCGTGTAAGAGAAACAAATCCACAGGCTGTGTGGCCTGGGTGAGTTGGGCCCGCAGGCGTTTGAGTTTTTCCAGCAGGGTTTTGGCATCTTGGTTGCGGGCCTGGGTGCTCCAGACCATATAGGCATAACTCATCTGGTTATCGAGCAGCAAATCGGCTTTTTTCTCGACCCGATACACTTCCCAAGCGGTTTCTACCAGCGTGCGTGCGGCGTCAGCATTCAGGTCTTGGCCCAAAGCACTGCGAAAGGCCTGTGCGTGTTGCTCAAGCATTGTGATCGCCAAGCGAATTTCTTCCTGTTCTTCAGCCAATTGCAGGGCATCAAGGCCTGCATATTCACTTTCCATTTCCCAGCTGGGGGTGTGTAAATCGGGGGATGACATAAGCAGCTCCTTGAAATTGAATCTGCTTCATTATCCCTGATTTTTGGAATGACAGGGGAAATCAGACAATGTAAAAATGTTGTAAAAAAATTGCGTTTTTTGTCAAAAAGCCCGATCATTATTTTACGAAGGTTCTGAAATTTTGATAAACTTCTTTATAATCCCAGTCTAAAAATCGATTTGATTTATCGGTCCAATTTATTGAACCATTTTATTGAGCCAATGAATTTAAATCAATTAGACATTGAGTCATCCAATACCAAATGGGGAATACAATTCCCCATTTACTCATCCCCGTCAATGTTCATTATATCCAAGAGAAGAATAACAAAATTTGGCAATTATTTATCGGCGTGTTTACCCCTCGTTTTGGTATAAACCTTGGCGATAAACATGAGTGTGTTTTTATAAGTATTAAGCTACTGAGGTCTCTGAATGTCTTCAAAAATCTATTTATTATTTTCACTGTCTTTGCTGCTTGGGTGTGGTCCCTCGCCCAATCCTCCTGGTGTTGTGCCATCCCCTTCGGCCTCACAATCTTCAACCCCCGCTCCCACTGAAACTCCCAAGCCCAGCGCAACCGTTTTGCCCAGTCCCTCATCCTCCCCTGTTTCAACCACGCCCAATAGCTCTACACCTGTTGCCATCGCGTCGGGCCAACCGGGTGTCGATCTTTCAATTTTAAGTTCGGTCGAGCTCAAAGTCGGTAATCCTTTTCTCGACGGCATGGGTGAGACGACTCTGTTGCAGCCTTTGCTTAAAGACAAACAGGGTCAAATCCTGGACCCCTTTAAATATCCCCTTGAATGGCTCTCTTCAAGACCCTCAGATTTTGCGATTGATGCCAATGGTAAAGTCACGGCCCTGGTGGAATATGGCTTTACTACGATTTATCTGAAAATACCGGGCACCAGCTTAATTGCGCAACAACAAATTTCTGTGAATACCCTGGCCGCGACAGGCGGAAGCAGTGCCCCCAAACCCACCCGCGAAAGCATCAAGGGTGGGGTTAAATTTGAATTTTAGAGGATCACATCGATGTTAAAAAACCGCCTTTATCAGCTCTCTTTGCCCCTTTCTCTTGGATTCTTGGTCGCTTGTCAATTGCCAACGCCCCACAATTCGCTTCCGACTCAGCTCCCAATCCCCCCCCAAACACAGATTCAAGCGGTGAATCAGTCAAAGCAACTTGCACCGCAAAAAACAGGAACCTTTGTTTTTGTCTTTGACCTGGGTCCCTCATTTCGCACCTTGGCTGTCGATCCTTCAGAGGTCAAATACCTCAAACTTACACTTGTGGGAGATGGCATTAATGAGACCCTGATCAATGACACCTTCAATGGCGACGGCTTTATCCCTATTATAAACGGTCAGGCCACAGCCACTATCTCCAATATCCCTTTGCAAAACGGCAAAATTCGCATCGTCACAGCTCAGGGCTATGATGCCAATAAACAACCCCTCGAAAGTTTTGTCTCCAAAGGCTATTATATTTCTAGCGAAAACCAATCGATCGTCTCTGTCGATCTCTCCCGCAGTCGCTTGCTGACGGGATTGGCTTTGGAAAAAATGCTGGCCAAAGACCCCGCTAAAGCGGCCGCTCTCAATCTTCAATCCCTGCAAGACGCCGTCAATCAGGCCCTGGGCTTTAACCCTGTCACAGGTAAGTTTTTGACTGACCCCACCTTGTTTGATGCCGACAAACTGGCAAATATGTTATTAAATGGCGGCGTCCCCAGTTCAGATACCTTGATTCAAGAAGCCAAAGTCACACCCGGAAATATCACCTTCAAACTCAAAACCCCAAAAGGAGGCGCTTTTGGTGAAGATGTGAACCTTTATGTCAGTGATCCCCTCTCCTCCCAGGTCAATATCACCCAAGGAACCGTCTCACCTGCTTTAGCCAGTATGAATATCGCACCCGGAAGTTGGAGCGTTATTGTCAAAAAAGGCAATGGAGACGTACTCTTCAATAGTGCTATTTTCGTCCAAAGCCGTCAGGATCTTTACGAATTTACCATTCCAGGTTTGGTTGAAATTCCGATTATTGCCAATGTCTCAACCCTGAGTGCAGGCATTGGCAGCACTATCACCATTTCGGGCTCGGGCTTCGATACCAATCCGACCAACAATACCGTTAAATTTGGGACAACAACAGGAACGGTGACTGCCAGCACCAATAGCAGCCTCACCGTAACCGTGCCCGAAGCCCCGCTTGGGCAGAACAATTTAACCGTGACTGTAGCGGGCAAAGTGAGTAATATCCAAGCCTTTCAGATTCGTCCAGGACTCACGGCGCTCACCCCCAGCAGCAATACCCTGGGCACCAGCATCACCTTGACAGGTATTGGATTTGACCCCACCCCCGCCAATAATACCGTCAAATTCGGCAGTACCAACGCCACGGTCACAGCGGGCAATGCCACCAGTTTAACCGTGACGGTTCCAGCGGCCCTCTCTGGTACCCAAGCAGTCACAGTGACCACAAACAGCTTAACCTCGGATAGCCTCAATTTTGAAGTCAAACCCAATATCACCTCTCTTTCTGCCACCACGGGCATCATGGGAGACAGTCTGACTGTTACAGGCACAGGATTTAGCACGACTCCCGCCAATAATACGGTTAAATTTGGCAGCACCAATGCGACCGTCACTGCGGCCACAGCAACCAGCCTGACCGTGACCGTGCCCAACGCCTTGGCTGGCACACAAAATGTCACAGTACAGGTAGGCAACCAGGTCAGCAATGCCAGTGCCTTTACCATGAAACCCAGCATTACAGCTCTCAGTGCCGCCAATGGTGTGACGGGTAGCTCTTTGACCCTGACGGGTGCTGGCTTTGATAGCACTGCCGCCAATAATACGGTTAAATTTGGCACCACCAATGCCACCGTGACTGCAGCGACCGCCACCACGTTGACGGTGACTGTGCCTGCTGGCCTCTTTGGCGTTCACAACGTCAGCGTCACTGTCGCAGGTCAAACCAATACTGGCACGCATAACTTTGCGTTTACACCGGCGATTAACAGCTTGAGTGCCAGCAATGGCGTCACGGGAGATAGCCTGACAATTTCAGGCACAGGGTTCGATACCACCGCCGCCAATAATACGGTCAAATTTGGCACAACCGCTGCCACCGTTACTGCCGCAACCAATACATCCCTGACCGTGACTGTGCCCAATGCGTTAGCGGGGGCTCAGAATGTGACCGTGCAGGTGGGCACCCAAACCAGTTCAGCCAGTGCATTTACCCTGATGCCCAAAATCACGGCATTGACCACCGCGGCAGGACAAGTCGCAGGCAAAGCCGCGCTGATTCGGGGTGAAACATTAACCCTGAGTGGCACGGGCTTCGATTTGGGGACCGCAGCCAATAATACGATCAAATTTGGCACCACCAATGTCAACGCGTCTGGTTTTTCAGGCGCAGATCTGGTGGTCACCGTTCCTGTAACATTGACTACAGGAGATATTTCTGTGAGTGTGGTCGTCAATAGTCAAAGCAGTGCAGGGGTAACAGCCAACTTACCTGTGGTAGCAGCCAACTTGACCGGAGGATATTTTTAAGATGAAACGGCTTCTTTTTTCGCTTACGCTCTCAATGACCCTGGTTGCCTGTCAGTCTGGCCAACTCCAAAACGTCCCCCAGCTCAGTCAAGTGACCCAACTCAGCTCTAAGGGCCAACAACAGGCCTCCATTCAAAAAATTATTTTGCCTGTCGCCAGAGATATCTACAAACCCGAACCCCAAGCGCAGATCAAGCGACAGGGCAATTTGGTTCAGATCAATATGCCTTTGCCTGCTCTGCCGGGTTTTAAAACCCAGGCTTTGGACTTCGGCTCTGCCACCAAAATCACGGTCACCTTAACAGATAGCAATGGCAATGTTTATCAGCCCGTTGGGGCCGATGGCAATGGGCAAGTGGCCTATCCCCCCGGCGGCAATCTCAATCTGGATTTTAACAATGTCTATCCCGATCGCCTGATTGTCGCAGAGCTCAAGGTGCACGACAGCACAGCCGTGATTCCCCAAACAGATCTGGCCCTGGCCTTTTCTCATCTCTCTACCAGCAATGCCAATGTGGTGATGAATTTTTCCACCACTCCCGCAGGCAAAGCGCTCAAAACCTTGCTTGGCAGCAATGCCACACGGGCCCGTGCGATCAACCTGGCAGATTTGCAAACCCTCGTCAATGCCATTACCGGCAGAGCAGGCACAGCTCCCAACTTTACCTATACCACCCATCCTGGGTTGGTCAACACCGCTCAATTGGCCACCGACCTGGCCACCCAAGACCCCACTGCCTTGACCGCTGCCAATTACCGCTTCTCAGGTGCCACGGTCAATGCCACCGTCAGTGGCCTGGTGGCCAGTGATGCACTCGAATTGCAGGTCACCGATGCCGCCAGTGCGATTAAAACCAATGCAGGCAACGGCTTGCAAGCCATTTTAAAAGCCGCCGCTGGCACAGGCTTAAAAATCCTGGCCCGCAACAGTGGTACCCCCGGCACCAGCTATACGTATAACCTTAGCCCTGCCAATTTGACCCTCACAGAGGGCGGCACCCAAGCAGTCACAGTCACAGCCACACCCGCCACCCCCACCATCACCGGCTTAAGTGTCAGCTCTGGCAGCATTGGCAGCAGTCTGACCATTACCGGTACCAATTTCCACACCGCCACAGCCGGCAATGTGGTCAAATTTGGCACCACCACGGCCACTGTCACCGCCGCCACAGCCACTTCGCTGACCGTGACCGTGCCTGCGGGCATCAGTGGCACCCAAAACGTGACCGTCAGTGTGGGCACCCAGACCAACATCGGCACCAACAACTATGCTGTGGTGCCCGCCATTACCAGTTTGAGCCCGACTGCCGCAGCCCAGGGAGCTAGCATCACGATTACTGGCACGGGTTTTGATAGCACTGCAGCCAATAATACGGTCAAATTTGGCACGACCAGTGCCACTGTCACCGCCGCCACGGCCACATCGCTGACCGTCACCGTCCCAGCAGGTATTAGCGGGGCCCAGGATGTGAGTGTACAAGTAGGCGCGCAGACCAGTGCCAATACGGCTGCTGATAATTTTATCGTCACGCCGGGCATTACCAGTTTGAGTGCGAGCGCTGGGGTGATTGGCAGCAGCATTACGATTACCGGTACAGGTTTTGATAGCACCCCGGCCAACAATACGGTTAAATTTGGCACGACC